>JBEBGG010000289.1:0-2647 GCA_040081555.1 Vicinamibacterales bacterium | reverse complement strand
GCCGGAAGACCGGCAGCGCTGCATCGACCTCGGCATGAACGACTTCCTGACGAAGCCTGTTCAGGTCGCCGCGCTCGCCGCCGCGTTCGATCGTGCACGCGCCGGGCTGGAGGCCCGGCGACACCAGCAGCGGAAGGTCAGTTAGCCGCGACGCTCCGCCTCGGGCTACTTCTTTTCCTGGCTGGCCGGGATGTCCACCATCAGGTGAGCGTCGCGGTCGCCCTCGACTCCGGCATATTCCATCAGCTCGAAGCCCTTCTCCGTGATGCGCTTCATCGTCACGCCGGCCGTCCAGGGACGGGAAAAGACCTTCGCATCCTCGAACGTGGCCGTGTAGGCGATGGTGTCGCGGTCGGTCCAGGTCCACCGCTCCGTCACCTTGAGATCCGGCGAGGCGGAGTCCCCGGCCACGGAGAGCCGCACGCGGTCGTGGTGGTTCGTCGCGTCGACCACCAGCGTGTTGCCCTCCCAGTGACCGCGTGAGCTGCCCATCCAGACCTCGACCTTCTTGTCCGGCTGCGGACGTCCATCGAGCGGCACGTAGCGGAACTCGTGCTGCGCCTCGTAGAGGAACAGCACAGCGCCGTTCGCCTGCACGATCTGCAGCGGATTGACGAAGTAGAAGTTGATGCGGGGCGTGCCGTCGGGCCACCCGCGGTTGCGTGTGTCGACCTGCGCCTGCGTGGGGGAGGCCGCGAAGTTGGCGACCTCGTCGCGCCGCACCCGCGCCCAGGGCAGATACGGGATCATGCCGTCCGCCGGGTCGATGACAACGCCCTTGGCCGGGCGGCCGTTCATGATCGAGATGGAGTTCTCGATGAACAGGCCACCGCTGCCCGCGAAGCCTTCCATCTGGTAGTAGCCGGCGATGTCGGGCTGGCCATCCGGTCGCCTAGTGACCTGGGTCGATTGGCCGACGAGCGACACCGTGCAGAACAGTGCAATGCTCAATGACAGTGCCGAACGAGCGTGCATGCGGACCCCGCGTCGGAAGGTAACTGTGCTACTCACACGAGGGAACTACTGGACTGTCGCCATTCGCGGCCAAGTCTAGGGTGTCGGTCAAGATTGGGTGAAACACATACTCCGTGGCGGTCGGGATTCGTGATCCGATCTCTCGGTCCGAAAAGAATAAGTCTCGTCCGTTCGATCTTGATCGGTAACCCAAAAGCCGATTCCGCCATAACAGATCCCTTAGGTCCACCGAGCTGACCGAGTATTCCGACGCCGTAAACTCTCGCCACTTCTCGGCCAGCTGGTCAAACTCGTTCTTGCTCAAGCGGATGCCACCAACGTTGTCGTGCAGGAAGACATTGATTCTTTCCGCGACGGCGCTTGTGAGGTCTGGACTCTCCACGAAAGACGCTACTTCGCCCCGCCCAGTCGACTTTGCCGGCATTAGATGCGAGACGAGTTCAGCAGCACAAATTTGGATCTGCTCCTGACCGAACAACTTTGCACAGTAAGAAACAGTATCGCGCACCTCTGAAGCGATCGCCGAGATGTCATCACTCGATATGCCTGCAAGTCGCTCGCAGAGGCTATTTCCGATCACCACGATGTCCCTTGGGAGGAAGCGAGTATGGCGCAGTAGGTAGTCCACTACCGGCTCGCGCTTTCCGTACCTGAGGTTGTGGACCACATCGATGCCAATCCAGTTGGCAACGGACCGATTCCCCTTGTCAAAGCGCTTGAACCACCGGCTGTCCAGTCTCTGAAGCTTCTGTTCAAGGAAATACCGGGCCGCGTCGCTGTTCCACTCCAAGACTCGCGTATAGGTGGGATCAATGAACCGCAAGGAGTGCTCACTGCCACTCTTGGCTGAAGACCAGATCACGTCCCGAAGTGCTACCGACACGTGGAGCTTGCCGCCAATGTGCGGCATCGTAAGCACGCTCCGCACCGCCTGTAGCAGGCCGCGCTGGCACAAGAGCCAGTGGTACGGTGCCTGGTCAAAGAAATTGTCCATCCCGTCGATGAAGAAGTAAGCGGGCGGCGCGTTTGCCAGTAGCTGTTGGACGCGGTAGCGAAGATCCTGGGCGATGTTGCTTGTCAGGAGAATGTCGATTCGTTGCCGCCTGTCACTGAGGAGATGCTGCACTTGCTCGCATGCATCGCATGGTCGGTACTGTCGAGTTGCAAATAGGTAGGAGAACTCCTTCTCGATTAAGTCGATCAGGCCTCGATCAGGGATGTGGCGCGATAGCGCCTCGTTGCGCGCGGCGTGCGACGCAACGGAGGACAGAATCGCGATGGTCCACAGGTCCGCCCACTTACTGATGGCACTTGAGGGACTGTCCCATCTTCGGGTGAAGAGGACGACCAATTCCGTGCTGGGTGGCTCCTCTTGGACGGTCGTGACAAAGTTGGCCGAAGGGCCATTTAAAGCCTCATCGCGAACTCTTCTTATGAAGTAGGTCTTGCCGGAACCCTTTCGGCCCATCAGTATCCTGGCGCTGGCATCGTTGGGCTGACAGGCGAGTCCTCTCCAGCGCCTAGAGTCCGTAAACTCGACAAGGTTTGCAAAGTCCTCGCGTGCGCCGTCAGTATGCCCGAACGGGGAGGAGTCTGGAGGAAGGGGAGGCGTCATTGTCCTCGAACTCCCGGGCCATCCGCCGACGCGGTCACTGGCGCGTTTGTCGGCAAA
>JBEBGG010000288.1:0-2663 GCA_040081555.1 Vicinamibacterales bacterium | reverse complement strand
CTACGATCTCTTTATCGATGCGGCCGCCCGGTCATGCGAGACTGCGACGGTCGCCGACGGGTTTGACCGTGGCACCGCGCTCAGCGATGCGGTCGCGTACTCATCGCATCGCTTCTCCCTCACGACTTACGATACCGGCAACCTCTACGAGTACCGCGTCGAGCTTCCTTCCATCAACCTGGTCAAGCTCCACGGTTGCCTGTCCTGGCACCGAGACGGTGAGTTCCTGACGTGCCGGGCGGCCCAGTGCGATCCGCTTCGGCCCGATCAGCTCGGAGACGACGCCGTCGTAACGCAGTTCGTTGGCCGGTATGCCGTGGTCCTTCCGCAGGCCACGAAGTTCAATGCTACCGTTTTGGACCGCACCTACTACGAACTCCTTCGGCTCTATGCCAACGCGCTCGACAAGGAGAATGTGCTGCTTGTGTGTTTTGGGTTCTCATTCCGCGACGAACACGTCCTTCACATCACGCGGCGCGCGCTGAAGAACCCGACCCTCCGCCTCGTGATCGTGGCGTACGATGCTGTCAGCGGCGAGTCGTTCGCACACATCTTCAGGGCTCACAGCAACGTCATCGTGCTCCTCGCTCAGGCTCTTCCGGTAGACTTCGCGCGATTCAACAAGCTGATGTCAGATAGCGTCCCCCGATGGGCGGAGCCGGCATGACGCGGCGCGTTCTCGGACGAGACGCCGTCCTGCGCATCGGTGAGGTGTCCGCCGTTGAGGGGCGGCGGATCTTTGTCCTCGTCGACAAGAAGAAGAACCTGTCGCACATGTTCCTGGATGGCGACATCCTCGGCAACATAGCTGTGAATGGCTATCTCGAGATCCGCAAGGGCTTTCTCAGCATCATCGGCAGAGTCGAGGGAGAGCGCGTTCAGGAAGACACCCCTCGCGGCGCAGGCGACATGCGTGAACCCACGAACCGGAACCGCCGCGTTCTCACTGTCGCGCTGACCGGATTCATCGATGAGCATGGTCACTTCAGCGGCGGAACCAAAGAGTTGCCGCTCGTTGGTAATGAAGCCTTTCTTCTCACACGTGATCAGCTGCGCCGGGTCCACGATCTGGTCCGCGATCGCGATCTGTTCGTATCGATAGCGACGCTATATGGCGACGACATGGACGTTCGCCTCCCCGTCGACGGCCTCTTCAATAGCCACATCGCCATCTTCGGCAACACCGGCAGCGGGAAGTCGAATACCCTAGCCTATCTGTATCAGGAACTCGTCAGCGTCCTCCGCGCCAGAAACCCAGAGCAGTATCGTCGGAACGCACGATTCGTGCTGTTCGATTTCAACGGTGAGTATGTTCGCGATACGTGCATCACGAATGAGAAGACCGTATACGGTCTCTCAACGCGTCGCGCTGATGCCGACAGGCTGCCGCTCGACGAGGAGGGGTTGCTTGACGTCGAGGTCTTGTCGATTCTCGCCGACGCTACCGAAAAGACTCAGAAGCCGTTTCTCGCGCGGGCACTGCGTCTCTACCGTCGGGTCCGCGAAGCCGACGACGGAGACGCGGCGGCGTACTTCCGGAACATCATTCGGCGGCGCGTTACCGACACGCTTCAGATGACCGACAAGGCACGCGCGTTCTTGTTGCTGGATTACTTTCGGCAAATTCTGCCGGACACTGACGCCAATGGTATCGAGACAGATATTGCAGCGGACATCGAGTGGCACAACGTTACAGGGGAGTTCTTTCTGAAGCAGGGGCGACAGTTTCTCGGCGCAAACCCGAATCTCATCCCCCAAACCGAAGTCTACAGGCGGGTTGCGGACGCGCTATTCGGCGACAGCATGTTGAGCGACATCATCCGCTTGCTGTACCTTCAGTTGATCAGCGACGTCATAGCCAATCGCGCGCAGAATGAGCACATCGCGCCTGTGATCAACCGCCTAAAGCGCAAACACGATGACATCGACAGGCTCTTCGTGATGACCGCGAATGCGCAGTTTTGGACGTCGAATTTCGTGGTGGTTAATCTGTCCGACGTCAACCTGGAGATGCGAAAGACGATCCCCCTCCTTTTGTCGAAGCGACTCTATGCCGAGCATCGACGGGCCGATTCGAGCCGCACCCTGACACTGATTATCGATGAAGCGCACAATATCCTGTCGACCGAGTCGTTTCGCGAGGCCGAAAGCTGGAAGGACTATCGGCTCGAGACGTTCGAGGAGATCATCAAGGAAGGTCGGAAGTTCGGTGTGTTCGTGACGATCGCGAGCCAGCGGCCAAACGACATCTCGCCGACGATTACATCTCAAGCGCACAACTACTTCATCCACAGGCTGATCAACGACCGGGATCTGCAGACGATCGCCAGTGCTGTCTCGTATATCGACAAGGCGACAGAGGAGTCGATTCCCACGCTCGCCACCGGAACTTGTGTGTTCAGCGGCGTGGCAAGCGCTGTGCCCATGAAGCTCAATGTGAAGGCGCTAGCCGAACTGGAGCGACCGCGCAGCGAGACTCGCGCATTTGCCACGACCGTTCCTCCGCGAGCGTGAACGGGACGACCGACCGGTGCGCGGACCGGATCTGAAGCATCTGCTCTTCCCCGTGCATCGACAGATCCCATTGGAGTGGACGTGCCAGCGCTGCCTTAAGCACCCTCGGTGCTTGAACAGTTCTGGATAGACTGTCTCCGCCGATCGAG
>JBEBGG010000287.1:0-2671 GCA_040081555.1 Vicinamibacterales bacterium | reverse complement strand
GAATATACAGGGTGCCAGGGCGTCAGGGCGCCATTCCCATGAGCCCTGGCCTCAGCCTGTCCGGTACAAACGACAAGAGCCGCCACGCGGAATTCCGCGGGCGGCTCTCTGAATGCGGCTGGCTGTGTGGTGGTTACGCCTGCAGCTTGGCCTGACGACGCTTGCGGATCAGCGCGGCCGCGCCGCCGCCGACAAGGAGCAGGGTGCCGGGTTCGGGGACCGGTGCCGTCTGACCGGGTGCCTGCGGATCAAACGTCAGGTCGTCGATCGTGAATTGGCCATCGCCCGAAATCCTGAGTGTCGAAAACCCCTGAGGCAACAACAGCGAGAGCAGCTCTTTTGGTGAGCTACCGATCTCGCCGGATACCGCTCCGTTGGCAGAAAACGCAGACGTGGTCGAAGAGATCAATGCGTTCGATGAGTCATAGGCGGCGAACGTCAAGAATGTTCCCTGCGTCAGGAAGTAGTTGAATTCGGCGCTGACGTTATAGACGAGGGCTGAGAACGTGATGTCCAGGAGGCTATCCGCAACCGCAACGTTCGAGCCTGAGCTTGGAGGAAAGTCGAACTCGTTTAGCGCGCCACCCACCGCGCCGGAACTCACGACAATCGCGTCCACGAAAGTCACATCAACTCCGGAGCCCCCGACGTTAGACAACGTGCCGACAGCGGGCGGTACATCAATGGCGTCGATGACGCCGAACGATTCGAAGTCGATCGTGATGGCAGAGGCGCTTGCAGGCGATGAAATGGCCAAAGAAGCGAGCACCAATGCCGAGCCCAGCAGAAGACGACGCATGCTATCCCTCAATCTTTAAGTCTTTCTTTTCTGTCACGGAGCGGGACAAACCATCGCGCCCCACTTCTCTCGCATCACACCTTGAATTTATAGTCCATTGCGAGGATCGTGCCGTCGTGGCTGATGCGCAATCGCGTAACTTTTCGAGGTTCTAGTCTGCCTTAGCCCGGACTATATCTCACCGCTGGAAATGACTTCCTGCCGCCGCCAAGTGTCGCCCGGTTGCGGATCTCGCCCTGTCAGACGAAAACCGGAGGAAATCGCGCTTCAAGCCCTTCCGGAGCATTTTTTGCTCGGCACTCTCATGCTATGTTGCGGCCCCTCTCGGTACAGCTGTGCCTCCAAACGGCTCAAAGGGCGCAGCCAGAGGAACGCAAACCGTGGCGACGGACTTAGCCCACTTCGGTCGACTGCAGGTATACCTCTCGAAGGTTTCGACGATCAAGACCGGCTTGGCACTGGCCGAGGCAACGGTCGAGGTGTCGAAACCGCTTGGCCTGTACACGCTCATGTGCGGGGCGCTCAAGATCCACGGCGACAAGGTCGACGGGCGCTTCTATTTCGGCAACTGGTCGACCGAATGGACCCAGACCTACATGGAGTCGGTCTTTGCGAACGACCCGATCGTCAGTGAGGCTCGCCGCCGCATTGCGCCCTTCACATGGGATGAGCTGCTGGCAGACGACGATTTCGGACAGATTTGGCGGGATTTGATCGAGAAGGGCCGGCAGGCCGGTGGCTGGACGGGCGGGTTTGCGGTCCCGATTCATGGCCCTGGCAGCTACGTCGGGTTGATGTCCTTTGCGGGCATCCCCCTGGAGCTCACCGCGCCCCGCCGCGCCATTCTGCTGGCGCTGGCGCACGCGGCGCACCAGCGGGGGCGCGAAATATACGCGCCGGAGAAAGGCGCGCCACCGAAGCTGACCAGCCGCGAGCGTCAGGTGATGCGTTGGATCGCCAACGGCAAGACGGACCAGGAAATTGCGGGCATTCTGGCGATTTCTGCGACGACGGTGCATTCGTATGCGGAGCAGGCCAAGCGGAAGCTCGGCGCCCGGTCGCGGTCGCAGGCGGTCAATGAAATGGCCCTCTACTCACTGTTGTAATGGCCGGAACACCGCCGTTCAGAGGGTACCGATGGGCTGGTCCATGTGCGAGACTGAACGCCGACTCAGGAGTCGGCAGAGTCTTGCTCCGTCCATCCCTGAACTGACTTGCTACCGATGAACGCCGTCACCACCCGCAGATTCTCGTTCGCGCTTGCGGTTGCTGTCATCACGGCAACCGTGTGGCTCCGCGCGGCCTCGACCATTGATGCCGTCGGCGCGACGCCGAACCGCGCCACGGTTGGCATTAGCACCGCCGTCACTATCACCGCGAACATCAACGACGCCAATGTGATCGCGACGGGTGTGAATCTGCTGCTGACCGACGCGGCCGGCAGGACGCTCTCGGTCGCCGGCACCATGAAGGACGACGGCACGTCGGGTGACCAGGTGCGCGGCGACAAGGTCTTCACGCGCGTCGTCACGGTCAATGAGGCTGCCGCAGGGACGGTTTACTTCCGGGTGTCCGCGCCGTTCAAGGGCGTCATTCTCCGCACGCTCTCCCCGGTGATCCCGGTGGTGATTGAGTCGGTCGTTGAGCCGCCGACCAATCAAGCGCCGCAGGTGACCAGCACCACCAGCACGCCGAGCGTGACGCTGCCGAACGCGGTGGCGTCGATCAGCGGCACGGTGACCGACGATGGGTTGCCGAGCAACACGCTGACGCGGACGTGGAGCAAGGTCAGCGGGCCGGGCGGCGTGGTGTTTGGCGACGCCAGTGCGCTGGCGACCACGGCCACGTTCGACACGGCCGGTGCCTACGTGC
>JBEBGG010000126.1:0-10215 GCA_040081555.1 Vicinamibacterales bacterium | reverse complement strand
CCAATCACGAAGAAGCCACGCAGATGATCCTTGCCCAGGATCAAGGCCAGGATTGCCACCACCTGCGCAATCATCTTGACCTTGCCAAGGGAGGAGGCTGGCATCGTGGCGCCCCGCGCGTGTGCGAGGCTGCGCAGCACCGTCACCGCAAACTCCCGGCCGATGATGATCGCCACCATCCACGCCGGCGCCAGATCCATCTGCACCAGAGAGATGAACGCGGAAATGGTGAGCAGCTTGTCGGCAAACGGATCAATGAACTGTCCAAGCGGCGTCACCTGATGACGACGCCGCGCCAGATAGCCGTCGAGCCAGTCTGTGAATGAAGCCAGACCAAAGATGGCGGCGCCGACCAGCTCCTTGCGCACGCCGAGAATCATGCGCCCTTCGAACTTGGTCAACAGGACCACCACGAGCAGCGGAACAAGGAAAATTCGCGTAACCGACAGCGAGTTCGGCAGGTTCATGGCGCGTGGTGCCGATGATAACATTTGAGGTTGCCCATGAAAGCGATCATGCTCGCAGGAGGCAAAGGCACCCGCCTGCGCCCGCTCACGCTCCATACGCCGAAACCGATCGTGCCGATCTTCGAGCGGCCCTTCCTTCACTATCAGCTCGATCTGCTGAAGAAGGTGCCCGAGATCGACGAGGTCATTCTCAGCCTCAACTATCAGCCGCGCCGCATCGAGGAGATCTTCGGTGACGGCAGCGACGCCGGCATGGCCATCCGCTACGTCGTCGAGCCGGCGCCGCTCGGCACCGGCGGGGCCATCCGCTACGCCGGCGATACGCTGCGGGATTCCGTAGTGGTCTTCAACGGCGATGTCATGACCTCGGTCGATCTGCCGGCGGTCATCCAGCTGCACCGTGAGCGCAAGGCCAAGGCCACCATCGTCCTGACGCCAGTCGACAATCCGAGCGCCTACGGCCTGGTTGAGACCGACGCGCATCACAACATCCTGCGCTTCCTCGAGAAACCCGACCCGGACCAGATCACCTGCAACACGATCAACGCTGGCATCTACATCCTCGAGCCAGACACGTTTGATCGCATCCCGAAAGACACCGCCTGGTCCATCGAGCGCAGCTTCTTTCCGTCGCTCATCGAGCGCGGTGAAACCTTCGTGGCGTATACCGACCCCGGCTACTGGATCGACATCGGTACGCCGGAGAAGTACACCCAGGTCCATCGGGACATCATGGATGGCCGCTTCCGGACGGCGCCCTTTTCCGGTGCGCCAAATGAAGTGTGGGTGTCGCCGCGCGCGCGTGTCGAGGATGGCGCCGTGCTGCAAGGCCCGTGCTTCATCGACGAGGGCGCGGTGGTCAAGCAGGACGCCAAGATCGGTCCCTATTCCGTCATCGGCAAGCACTGCCACATCGAAGAACGTGCCGTCGTTGAACGCTCGATCATTTGGGCCGACAGCCGGATCAGCCAGGACGCCGTCGTGTGCGACGCGATTCTTGGCCGCCATGTCCACGTCGGCCGCAGTGCCAGTGTCGGCAACGACGCCATCCTAGGCGACAAGTCAGTCGTCACCGATTTCAGTCACATTTGAGACCCGCTATGTCCCTGTCGCTCAATCCTGACATCTTCAAGGCCTACGACATCCGCGGCACCTACCCCGACCAGATTCACGAAGAGGCGGCACGTGCCATTGGCGCCGCGTTTGTCGTCTACCTGAAGGCCAAGCGCATTGGCGTCGGCCGGGACATGCGGCTCTCCTCCCCGGCGTTGGCGCAGGCCTTCATCGACGGTGCTACCTCGCAGGGCGCCGACGTGGTCGACTTCGGCCAGGTGCCGACCGACATGGTCTATTACGGCGTGGCCACCGAGCACCTCGACGGCGGCGTGCAGATTACCGCGTCGCACAATCCGAAGCAGTACAACGGGCTGAAGATGGTGCGCAAGGGCGCCGAAGCGTTGAGCGGCGACGAGGGCATCGGCGACATCAGGGACATGATCGCCAAGGGCACCATTCCCCCGCCCGTGGCACACCGCGGCCATGTGACACAAAAGAATGTGCTCGCCGGCTACATCGAGCACGTCATGGGGTTCATCGACCCCTCCATCATCAAGCCGTTCAACGTGGTGCTCGACGCCGGCAGCGGCATGGGCGGCCTCGTCGCGCCGGAGCTCTTCAAGCGCCTGCCCTGCAAGACCACCCGACTGTGTTTCGAGATCGATGGCCGCTTCCCGAACCACGAAGCCAACCCGCTCATCGAAGAGAACCGGCAGGACATCACCGAGAAGGTGATTGAGACCAAGGCCGACATCGGCATCGCCTGGGATGGCGACGCGGACCGTTGCTTCTTCATCGACGGCACCGGTGAATTCGTCTCAGGAGACTTCATTACGGCGCTGCTTGCGGAAGCCTTCCTCCTCAAGCAGCCCGGTTCGACGATCATCTACGACCTGCGGGCCAGCTACGCGGTGAAGGACGTGGTGGCCGCACACGGCGGCACGTCGCTCATGAACCGCGTCGGCCATGCCTTCTTCAAGAAGCGCATGCGCGAGACCAACGGCGTGTTTGGCGGTGAGGTGACCGGGCACTACTACTTCAGGGACAACTTCTTCGCGGACAACGGCTTCATTCCGGCGCTGCTCATCCTCGAGCTGATGTCGAAGAAGAACCAGAGCCTGCACGAGCTGCTCAAGCCGCTGGCGAAGAAGTACTTCATCTCGGGCGAGATCAACACCAAGCTGGCGAGCATGAACCTGGTGCCTGCCAAGCTCGAGTCCATCGCCAGGCGCTACGCCGACGGCACCCAGTACACGCTCGACGGCCTGTCGGTGGAATATCCGGATTGGCACTTCAACGTGCGCGCCTCCAACACCGAGCCGCTGCTCCGTCTCAATCTCGAGGCGACCACGCCGGCGCAGATGGCGGCCAAGCGAGATGAAGTGCTGGCGCTGATTCGAGCGTGATAGATTAGTGCGGTCATTCGGCGCACCGCCGACGCGGGCTTAGCATAGTGGTAATGTCCTGGCTTCCCAAGCCAGTCAGACGGGTTCGATTCCCGTAGCCCGCTCCACCAACCAGTTATTTATCAATACTTTACAGAAGGCGCCGATCCCGCCTCCACAATGTCTCCACTTTCTTGGGAGAAATTGAGGCCGACGAGTCTCGAGTCCAACAGCCGAATCGCATCTTCAGTGGCCGCCGGACTCAAGTGCATGTAGCGCTGCGTCGTCGAGAGGTCTGCGTGCCCGGCGAGTTCTTGAATCGCTCTCGCCGGTGCGCCCTTCATCGCGAGATGCGAACAGAAGGTGTGCCGTTGAAGCGCGCCAATGAGATTCTGCGGAAGGCATCCGCGTATTTCGCCAAGGCGGAGCCCGACCGCCGGCCGAAGTGATGGTGGTGTTCGTGGATGCCCACCGCGAGGCCCACGGGTTCGAGCTGATCTGCCGTCAGCTGGCGATCGCCCCGTCGACGTACTGGCACACCATGGCGCGCGAGTGAAGCACTGGACGTGATCACCGGTCTTGACATGGCGGCGTGGGCGGCACTGCTCGGGCTAGTCGCCGAATGTTCGGTCGCGCATGGCGCGCTGACGGCGTCGACCTGAACGACCCATTCGAGCTGCTCGGCATCGGGATCGCAATGGTCGTGCCTACCACCAAATTCCGCCATACGGCCCCTCGGACAGGGCAACTGTCTTCTGATCGAAAGACAGCAGCGAAACTTCGGAGACCTCGTCGCCAACGAACGACACCTTCGCCGTGCCGGAGAGCTCAACCCTCTCCTTCACGTTCCTCCGGAAGACCTTCGGCCCATCGTCTGTGTCGTCTTCCCACCGCATGTCGAAATAGATTCCCTGGAGCGTGTCGAACACGATGGTGCATTCATCGTCACCGACTGCGACGATCGATACGTCCACGCTTTCCACATCGACACCGTTATAGCCATGAACCTCAATGCGCTGGCTGTGGTGGTGAAACTCGATGTCTTGCATCTCATCGGCGATTGCCTCGTTCAGCAGATTCATATTCGCGTCAATAGCCAACCGAAGCTTCTCAACGCGTGCAACGTCTGACAAAAGCAGCTCGGTCAGCCTGGGCAGGCTCTTGAAGTACAACAGCGCGCTGTACCGCTGGCAGGCGAGCTTGAAATCCTCATCCGCCGACACGACGGCGATGTAGATCTTTGCCTTCTGAGCGTAAGCATCGAGCATCTGGATGGCGAAGGCGTCGGTAAACTCCTTCCGCTTCTTCCCTTCCTTGAACGGTGCCTCTGCCTTGTCGTACCACTGCATGACCTTCGCGACGTCCAGGCCTTGATATCCCAAACGCACGACGGCGAACTGCTTCAAGAACGCCTGCCACTGGTCAGTCGCCGTGGACTGCGCATCGAACTCCTCAAGCTGAGGACTGCCGAACTGAGGCGCCAGGCCTTTCCATTTTCCCAAGAACGGCACCTTCCGCCGAAGGCCTTCCAACGCGCTGAGCGCCTCGCTGGTGCGCTCCTTCATGTGCCGTTTGATCTCGCGTTCCGTTGGGTCAGGTAGGAGAAGCTTGAGGGAACGCTTCGCGCACGCCGGAACGAACGTGGAAAATGCCGTCGACTGAAAGTTGTACTGTTGCGAGTCCAGAATGCTCGTGTCGAGGAAGACGGCTGTCGGGATCGACATTACACGAGGGCATTCCCGGCGATGGCCACGGGGCGGGTCGGGCCCAGTTCGTTCATAAAGCGAGACGCCATCACGGCGCCGCCGGCCACACCCAGGCGAATCTCGTACGCCTGTTGAACGGGGATGGACGTGACACTCGATAGAATGAGCGTCGCGGTGGTCCTGGTCAGTGCGACGTAGAAGATTCTGCGCTGTTCCTCCAGGCTCCGCTGCCGCTCCGCTTGCGTCTTGGTGAAATCGATGCTCGGAATCAGGCCCTCGACGCAGTCCATCACGATCACCAGCTTGGCGGTCAGGCCCTTCGACTTGTGCAGGCTCATAACGCGCACGAAGTCGACATCGGTCGGCGTTTCCATCTGCGTCACGCCGATGCGGATTTCATTCAGAAGCTTCTCGGCGTCATACGCAGCGTCCGGTTGAAAGGAGGAGCGCACGATCGTCCGTAGGGGTTCCGCCCACTCCTCCGCCTCCGGGAACAGCGCATCCGTAAGATCTTGGCCGTTCACCCCATCGAGTTCCATCTCCCGTTCCAGAAGCAGGCGGAAGCGGTCCACTACCGGCTTGGCGTGCTGGATCTCGATATCCCCGCCGGCGAGTTGCTGAAGAATCTCGCGAGGAGTCTCCCCGGTTTCCTCTGACCGCGCACGAACGCGCTTCCACCCCGCCTCTCCCAGGGCCTCCGATCCGAAGCCGCACCAGCAACGCAGCGCGACCTTGTCCTCGGGATCGGCAAGGAGCGTCAGCAGCGCGAACGCTTGCTGCGCCTGTGATTCGTCCAGATCCTTGGGGTTTCCGTCGAGCGCCTGTTCACTGAAGAAGCTGTGAGCAACCACCTGTCGCTCCAGCAAGGCATCCCGAACCGCGTATCCCATCTGCCGACGCGGCGTGAGAATCAGCACGTCTCCGGCGGAAACATCGCCCGCCTCGATTCTCTGCACGACGTAAGCAGCCAGTCCCTCCGCCTCCTCGTCGAGCGAAGGCCACTGGACAATCCGAATCGTCCCAGCTCCGTTCTTCGGCTTCGGCTGAAGGGGACGTCCACTCGCGGTCGGATTGTGCGAAATCAGGCTGTTCGCTAGTGCCACGACGCCCGTCGGGCACCGCCGGCAGACATCCAGAGTCTCGTCGTGCGTGCCTGGATGACCGTCGCCGAATTCAACAATGCCATCCGGATGCGCGTGCTTGAACGAGTAGATTGACTGATCCTCATCCCCGATGATCGTCACCGAGGCGTTTTCGGCCAGAAGGTCGACAAGGACCTGTTCAGCCCGGTTCAAGTCCTGGAATTCATCGACGATGACGTGCTCGAACATGCTGCGCTCGTCGCACAACGGGTTCTCCCGAAGGTACGACAGCGTGACGGGGACGATCTCACCGATCAGCATCGCGCCGTGGAATGTCAGCCACGCAATCAGATCGGTCTGGAATGCCTTGTCCTGGGCGTCCTGCGGCCATCCCGGTTCATCGCTTTGGAGCCGCGCCCAAGCAGCACCGAACGCCTTGAGCCTTTTCTTCGCGCCGTTGACGCCGCCGTAGGCCTTGAGGTCCTGCCTGAGAAACCGCTCCTCGCACGAGGCCAGTGGGCGTGCAGTGCGGCCGGTCGCCGCCAGGACCTCCGCGCGCTGAAGGATGGAGAAGCACAGGCCGTGAAGCGTGCCTGCCCAAACACTACCCGCGCCCTCGACACCGAGGTCCGCGATCTCCTTGGCAATGTCGCGGGCGGCTGTTCGAGTAAATGTGCAGGCGAGAATATGGTGCGGGTCGGCCCCCTCTTCGAGGAGCCGCATCACCCGTCGTTTCATCGCGTACGTCTTGCCGGTTCCTGGGCCCGCAAGCACCCGTAACGGCGATTCTTCCGTCCCCGCAATGCTGAGCGCCACACCCTCAAGCCCGTCGTCCCATGCCATCCGGATAGCCTACGACAAGTGCCTCATCAATATGCCTCCCGATGAATTCCCGGTTGACGCTTGTGCACAGTTTGATATGCAGCGGACCTGCAAACGCGCTGGATTGAGCACAGCTCGCTGAAGACCGGCGACCGCTGCAACCGCGCGAACTAGCAGCAGGACTACCGCGAGAGGTTCGCTAGCAGCGTTGGGATCGATAACGTTCTGGGTCCCATCCGTCCCAAAACAGAAACCCAGACTGGCCGGTCTGGGCTCGTTCTGAACCAACTGCGTGAGGGGTTTGGTTCGGTTGCGGAGGCAGGATTTGAACCTGCGACCTGGGTTTATGAGCCCATCGCTCCGAAGTAACAGACCAAGATTCGTCTCCACAATGTCTCCAAGACCGCGGAGGATGACGGAGAAATTGAGCGCACAAGAGAGCACGTTCAAGTTCTGACAACCGCCGATGGCTCAGACGCTTACGGCCAAGATTCACGCGCCATCAACAGGTTACAGAATGTCAAAAAGCGGGTTCGATTCCCGTAGCCCGCTCCACCAAACGACTCAGACTTAACTAGTTAACGATAGCCTCCCCTGCGGTTCCCGCTGGGGTCCCCGGCTGACTCGCTCCGCGGTCCAGAAGTCCGATCGCATCCTGCCGAATGGACCTCTACTGCGCCCTCGAAGGGCGCTCCTTTGCGACGCCTGCGCTCACGGGCGACTCTGCGAAGTTACGTTTCTCCTGGTACTTCTTGAGGCCCACGAGCCGCTATTTGACCCCGTGCATCATCTTCGTGAGCGTGCCCGAGAACACCAGCATGATCACGCCGGCCACGATGCCGAAGAGGCCGACCACGCCGAAGAGGTTCTGCAGGGGCATCGACGCGTAGAGGCCGGCCATTTCACCGCCCATGTAGTTGCCCACCGATGCGCCCAGGAACCAGACGCCCATCATCAGGCTGACGATGCGTGTCGGCGCGAGTTTGGTCATCGAACTCAGGCCGATCGGGCTGAGGCACAGTTCCGCCCACGTGTGGATGAGATACGTGCCGCAGAGCCACAGCGGACTCACCAGTCCGCCGCCGGCCAGATTCGCCGCGGGCACCAGGACGAGGAACCCAAGCCCGACGCCAATCAGGCCAAACGAAAACTTCACCGGGCTCGCCGGCTGCTTGTCGCCCATCTTCACCCAGAGCCACGCAAACACCGGCGCAAAGGCGACGATGAAGAGGGCGTTGAGGGATTGGAACCAGACACTCGGGAACGCCATTCCAAACAGCGTGTTGTCGGTCTTGTCCACGGCAAACAGATTCAGCGTGGAGCCCGCCTGTTCAAACACCGACCAGAAGAGCGCCGCCGCCACGAACATGATGGTGATCACCCACAGGCGCCCCCGCTCCTCTGTCGTCCAGGCGTTGCCCTTGAACAGCCACGTGAAGAACCCGAGCACCACGGCGATGAGCACGTACCGGTAACCAACGGTGACCTGCTCCGGAGTGACCGTGAGCGAACCGCCCGACATCGCGATGCCCAGTCCCACGAGCGCCACCACGAAAACAGCAAACCACATCGTCGCCGCGCGCTTGAGTTGAGCGAACGCTTCCGGGGACTTGGCGGGTGACGGGTCCATGCCGGCCCGGCCCAGGAGGCGGCCCGACGCGATGTACTGAATGAGGCCGAGGGTCATGCCGATGCCGGCGGCGCCGAAGCCCCAGTGCCATGCCGAATTGGGATCCATGCCCATGCCGGTCAGCCAGGTACGGAAGCCCGCGTTCTGCACGAGGTAGCCGGTGATGAGCGGGCCGATGAAGGCACCCAGATTGATGCCCATGTAGAAGATGGAGAACCCGGCGTCGCGCCGCAGGTCCCTCTGCTCATACAGGTGACCGACAATCACACTGATGTTCGGCTTGAGGAGGCCAGTGCCGAGGACCACGAGCAGCAGTCCGAGGTAGAACGCGGCCGCGGACGGGAACGCGAGCGAGAAGTGGCCAGAGGCGATGAGAATGCCGCCGTAGAGGACCGCGCGCCGCGGCCCAATGAGTCGGTCGGCAAGCCAGCCGCCTGGCAGGCTCAGCAGGTAGACCGCTGATGTGTAGGTGCCGTAGATGGCGGTGGCCACGGGGACCGAGAGGCCCAATCCGCCGTCTTCAATGGTCGCCACCATGTACAGGAGCAGGAATCCCCGCATCCCGTAGTAACTGAAGCGTTCCCACATCTCGGAGAAGAAGAGGGTGGAGAGGCCACGCGGGTGGCCGAAGAATGAGGTGTCGGTGCTTGCCACGTATCAGTCCTCCTGAGGTGTGCGCGGGGAGACGATGCCGGCTCCCGCCTTCGAGATGATTTCGTCCTGCTGGGCGGTCACGCGAGCACTTGGGGTCTTAGCATAACGGCCTCCCCGACTCCCTGTCCCCGATCCCTGATCCCTGATCTACACTGCCCCGCATGGCGAACATCACCCTGCGGGTGAACGGCAAGGCTCACACGGTTGACGTCGAGCCTTCCACCCCTCTGCTGTATGTCCTTCGGAATGACCTGGACCTGACGGGCCCGCGCTTTGGCTGCGGCCTGGGGCAATGCGGCGCGTGCACGGTGCTGATCAAGGGCGAAGCGGTGCGCAGTTGCATCCGGCCCGTGTCGGCGCTGGGCAACGACGAGGTCACGACGCTCGAGGGCCTGGCGCAGGGCGGCAAGCTCCATCCCCTGCAGCAGGCGTGGATTGACGAGCAGGTGCCGCAGTGCGGGTTCTGCCAGAACGGGCAGATTCTCACCGCCAAGGCGCTGCTCGACAAGACGCCGAACCCGACCGACGCGCAGATCCGCGCCGGCATGAACGGCACGTTGTGTCGGTGTATGACGTACTACCGGATCAACAAGGCCATCAAGCTGGCGGCCTCGACCATGTCGAAGGGGGCGCTGTGAGCACCCGCCGCGACTTCATCAAGCGCACCGGCATGCTGGTGGTCGGCATTGCTGCTTCTGGAGAAGTGCTCTTTGGTGGAGACAATCCTTTAGGGTTGCCTGAGCCAGCAGCGGGTCCCTACCCGGATCCTGACTTCCTGCAACTCGACTCGTGGATCGTCATCCGCGCCGACAACACCGCCACCTTTTTCGTCGGCAAGACCGACCTGGGCCAGGGCACGGGGACGGCGTTCCGGCAGATCATGAGCGACGAGCTCGACATCGCCTTCGACAAGACCAGTTGCGTGATGGGCAGCACGCACAACACCGTCGATCAAGGTGGATCCGGTGGCTCCGACGCCCTGCAGACCGATGGCTATCCCATGCGACGGGTCGCAGCGGAAGCGCGTCGCGTGTTGTTGGAGATGGCGGCCAAGGAGCTTGGCGTTCCTGTCACGCGCCTGGCTGTCAGCGACGGGGTGATCTCGGTGACCGAGGACAACACCACCGGTCTCGGCTCACTCAGCTACGGCGAGTTGATTGGCGGCAAGAAGTTCAACATCACGCTGACCGGCAAGAACACCGACACGACCACCGGCATTGCCAAGCTGAAGCCGGTGCAGGAGATGAAGAACGTCGGCACGTCACCGAAGCGGCACGACATCCCTGGCAAGGTGGATGGCACCGTGAAGTGGGCGGTGGACGTGAAGGTGCCCGGCATGGTGCACGCGCGCAACGTCAAGCCGCCGGTGGCGGGCGCGACGCTGGTGAGCATAGACGAGGCGTCAATCCGCAG
>JBEBGG010000125.1:0-10325 GCA_040081555.1 Vicinamibacterales bacterium | reverse complement strand
GAGCACCGCGGTGCGAAGGTCGAGAGCGGTCGCAAAGACGAGCGCGGTCGTCCCGACGTTGGCGAAGGCGACAATTGGCAGCGCCTGCCGCAAGGCGATCAACCCGCTGGTGGCCATGCTTCCCAGCACGGTCGTGACGGCCGACGTGCTTTGCATTACCACACCGGCGAGCACGCCGACCAGGGCACAGCTCCATCGCGTCCCGGTCGAACGGCGAATCAGGCCTCGCAGCGTGCGAGAAGAGCTGTCTTGAAAGCCACTGCTGACGAGATGGAGCCCGAGGAAGAACAGTCCGGTGCCGGCCGTCAACAGGGCCAGAACGTCGCGCATCTCGGCTCCACCACTTGATCATTCACGGGAGGGGCCATTTTCCCCCAAGAACTGCGTCTTCTGCGCGCGTGGACGAGCCACGTCTCCCGCCGAAGCATGGGATGATGGAGGGATGTCTTCACCAAAGGAACCAACCACCTTCGCCGAGCTCGGGTTACAGGGCTCCCTGCTCGAGGCGATTACTGCCCTCGGCTACGAGGAACCGACACCCGTCCAGCGCGAAGCGATTCCGTTGCTGATTGGAGGACGCGATCTTCTCGGTCAGGCCGAAACCGGCACGGGCAAGACCGCCGCGTTTGCCCTGCCCATGCTGCAGAGAATTACGACCCCGAAGCCCGGTCGCGGCACCGCTGGTCTTGTGCTGGTGCCGACGCGCGAGCTGGCGATGCAGGTGGCCGAGGCCGTGCACAAGTACGCCAAGGGGTCCGGTCTGCACGTGCTGCCGCTTTACGGCGGTGCGCCAATGCATACCCAGATTCGCGCGCTGGAGCGTGGTGCCCACATCGTGGTAGCCACGCCGGGACGCGCCCTTGATCACCTCCGCCGCAAGACGCTGAACCTCGACGCCCTCCGCATGCTCGTGCTGGACGAGGCCGACGAGATGCTCGACATGGGCTTTGCCGAGGACCTCGACACCATCCTGAGCGCCATCCCGGACACACGCCAGACGGCGCTCTTTTCAGCGACGATGCCTCACCGCATTCTGGCCATCGCCGAGCGCCACCTGAAGGCGCCGGCCCGTGTCACCATCGCGCGTGAAAAGGCGACGGCCGGCAAGATGCCGCGCGTCCGACAGGTGGCCTACATCGTCCATCGCGCCTACAAGGCAGCGACGCTGGCGCGCATTCTCGACATGGAAGATCCGGCAGCGACGTTGGTGTTCTGCCGGACACGTCTCGAGGTCGAGTCGCTGGTGGAGACCTTCAACGCACACGGCCAGCGCGCTGAGGCGCTGCACGGCGGCATGGTGCAACGGCAGCGCGATCATGTGCTCGGATTGTTCCGGGCGCAGAAGGCGGACCTGCTCATCGCGACCGACGTGGCCGCCCGCGGCCTTGATATCGAACATCTGTCGCACGTGGTCAACTACGACGTGCCGGCGTCAAGCGAGGCCTACGTGCACCGCATCGGTCGCACGGGGCGCGCCGGACGCGCTGGTACCGCAATCACGCTCGCTGAGCCGAGAGAACAGCGCCTGCTTCGCGTCATCGAGCAGTTCACGCGCGCCAAGATCGAGATTGCGACGGTGCCGACCGTCGCCGACATTCGCGCCAAGCGACTTGATCTGACCCGAGCAGCGCTGCGCGAGCGGCTGCTTTCCGGCGACACCGATCACGTCCGTGTGATCACAGAGTCCCTGGCCGAGGAATTCGACATCGTGGCCATTGCCTCCGCCGCGATCGCGATGCTGCATGCCGCCAGCGGCGACGCTGACGAAAAGGAGATTCCGACCGCGACCTCGAGGCCGGAGTCGCGCCCGAAGGCCCGCGCCGAGGCGCCACAGAGGGGCGAGGGCGCTCGAGGCCGAGACGTACGCGGCGACCGGCCCAGCCGCGACCGAGGTGAGCGGGCGCCTGCGCCGGATCGAAAACGGACGATCGAGGGCGAGCCAGGCGTCCGACTGTTCATTGCCGCTGGCCGGCAGGCGGGCATTCGACCGGCCGATCTGGTGGGCGCGATTACCGGCGAAGCCGACGTGCCCTCACGGGTCCTCGGCGCCATCGAGATCGCCGACAAGTTCTCGCTTGTCGACGTGCCGGAATCCCTGGCCGACCGGATCATCGAGGCGCTCAAGCAGACGACGATCCGCGGCAAGAAGGTCACCGTCCGGAAGGACAGGGACGTTTAGCAGTTGATCACATTGACAGCCAGACCGGCGAGCGAGGTTTCTTTGTACGAGGCCTGCATATCGCGACCGGTCTGGCGCATCGTTTCGATCGCCTGATCGAGCGAGACCTTCCGTTCACCATCGCTGTTCATCGCCATTCGGGCCGCGTGAATCGCCTTCACCGCGCCGACTGCGTTGCGCTCAATGCACGGAATCTGCACCAATCCCCCGACCGGGTCGCACGTCATTCCGAGATGGTGTTCGATGCCGATTTCAGCCGCTTGCTCTATCTGGCGGTTGCTGCCACCGAGCACGGCGACAAGTCCGGCCGCCGCCATTGCGCAGGCCACGCCCACTTCGCCCTGGCAACCAATCTCGGCACCTGAAATCGAGGCGTTTTCCTTGCACAGAAAGCCGATGGCCGCGGCAGTCAGCAGGAACGTGCACACGCCATCGTCGGAGGCGTTAGGGAGGTACTCCTTGTAGTAGTGGAGCACGGCAGGGATGAGACCAGAGGCACCGTTGGTCGGCGCCGTGACGACCCGGCCGCCGGCGGCATTCTCCTCGTTCACCGCCATGGCCCAGACGCTGACCATGTCCAGGACCCGCAGCGGATCGGTGGGCGGCAGCTTCTTCAACTTGTGAGCGAGCTGGGGGGCGCGGCGGCGCACGTGCAGGCCTCCTGGCAATTCACCGGTGGTTGTGAGGCCGCGCCCGGCACACTCCTGCATGACGCGCCAGAGCGCGATCAAATCCGCCTGTAGATTGCGCGCAGGATCGAGAGCACGTTCGTTGGCGGCAATCATTTCCGCGACGCTCTTCTTCGCCGTGTCACCCAGGTTCATCAGCTCGCGCGCATGGTGAAACTCGAAAGGGACCGGACGGGGTGGCGCTCCGGTGTCCGGCGCTCGGTCACCTCGAAGGATGAACCCACCGCCAATCGAGTAGTACTCCGAGCGAAGGAGCACATCGCCTGTAGCCGCGGTGGCCGTAAACCGCATGCCGTTGGTGTGCTGTGGCAGGACCTGATCGCGATGAAAGACCAGATGGGCCGACTCGTCAAAAGCGATGGCGCGGAGGCCTCCAAGGCGGAGAGAGCGATCATCGCGAATTTCGGCCAGCCGAGCGTCAATGCGTTCGATGTTCACGTGTTCCGGACTCTCCCCCTCGAGTCCAAGCAGAATCGCGCGGTCGATTGCATGCCCCTTGCCCGTCAGTGCGAGCGACCCGAACAGTTCGGCGGTGACGGCCGCCGTCTGTTCGAGCGTGCCGCGCGTCAAAAGGGCGTGACAGAACGCGGCGGCTGCCCGCATCGGTCCCATCGTGTGTGAACTCGACGGACCGATGCCGATCTTGAACAACTCAAAGACGCTCAACATGGCTCAGCTGCATCCTATCGCGTCTGCTCAGCACCTTGTACGTTGGCGTCGCGAGCGGTAAGCTGCGTTTAGGAGACACGAAGGATGAAACAGTTCACTCGCATAGCGCTACTCTGTGTGGCCGCGCTTGGCCTCGGTCGCGTCACGCACGCGCAGACCGCCGGGCTGGCCGACGACGCTCGCCCTGGTTTTCTCAGTGTCGGCGGCTTTGCCGGTCGAGAGTTCGATACCCCAGACGGACTGACGGTTGGCGCGGACGGTCGAATCGTTCTCAGCAAAGCCGACCTCGAACTGAACCCCCGGCTGACCTTTCGCCCGATCGACGGCGGGTCGGCGCAGCAGATCGATGTCAACGTCCTGTCGAACTACCGTCTGAACAATCCCGGCCGCTTCCGCCCCTACTCGGGGGTGGGAGTTGGCATTCGTACGCTCCGGAGCGATAGCGGCGGGTCCAACAGTGATATCGGGCTCAATTTGATTTCCGGCGTGCGTCTGGCAATGCGGCCGGGTGCTGCGTACGAACCGTTCCTTCAAGCCCAGTACACCCTTGTGAAGGAGCCAGCCAACAGCTTCACCGTCGTGTTCGGCGCGTCGTTCAGCTTCAGGTAGCGCTCACGTGGTTGCTGAACCCGCGTTTAGCGCGTGTAGATCCGAGTACCTTTGAACCCCAGGCCGTCGAGCTGCTGTTGCGCGTCGAGGGCGCTCTCTTTGGAGTCAAACGGACCGACCACGACTCGGTACCACTGACCGCTGGCATCGGCGCGTGACACCGCCGGCAGGCCCGCTTGGGTGAGCGTCGAGGTGACAGCGGCGGCACGTTCTTCCGTCTTGAACGAGGCGGCCGTGATCTCGAAGCGCGCGGCGTCTGTCGCAGTGGGAGCCGGCGAAGTGACTGATGGGACAGGTGGCACTGGTGGCGCTGAGGGTGCGAGTCCGTCGGGCGGGGCCGCGGGACTCGCAGTCGTGGTTTCGGCGGGTGAGGTCGCTGTCCCGGTGGCCCGGTCGGCGGCGACAGCCGCTTCTGGCGGCGTGACAATACTCGGCCCAGGCTCTACGGCGGCGGCCGGCGTAGCCGGCGTGACCGACGGCGCCGGTGCGGGCGGGGTGACACGCGCACGCGTCCACCACCATCCTCCCAATATGGCCAGCAGCAGAAGCGCAGCGATGATGGCCGCGCGCGTCCGGCCACTCCACCGGGTGGCTGGGACGGGTAACCGAAGGTGCTCGGCCGCGCGCAGTACCGCCTTGCGATCGACGACGTGGCTGCCCGCCTCAAACGCGCCTTCGAGCGCGCGATCGGACAGAGTATTGACCAGCCGAGGAATACCACGCGAAATCTGAGCCACGAGTGCCGTCGCGGCTGGCGCAAAATGCACCATCGCCCCACCCTGTGAAAGATCCAGATCGCGTGCGTCTTTCGCCGACGGATCTTCACTCGCGACCAGCAGTCGCCGCTCGATGTAGTCGCCGACCTCTGCCTCTGTGAGCGGTTCGAGTTCACAGCGACGCGCCACGCGCTGGTTCAACTGCTGCATGTCGGGGCGCTGCAGCAGAAGGTCGAGGTTCGGCTGTCCGACCAGCACGATTTGCAGGAGCTTGGCCGAGTCGGTCTCGAAATTCGAGAGCAACCGCACCTGTTCTAGCACGGGACCGGTGAGATGTTGCGCCTCGTCGATGATGATCACCGCGTGGGCGTTGAGCGGGATGAGCGAGGCAAGAAACCTCTGTAGGACCGCGACCATGTCGTGCCGCGCGATTTCTGTCAGGGGCAGTGGTGGCAGGCCGCGGTCGCGCGCGCTCAATAGGCCAAAATCGGTCAGTACCTGATGGAGGAGATCCTCCACCGTGAGCAGCGGGTCGAGAACAACCGAAAGGAACGTGCGCGTTTCGAACGTGTCGAGCAGCGCCCGGCACAGCATCGTTTTGCCGGTGCCGACTTCGCCTGTGACCACCATCAGGCCTTCGCGACGCTTCAACGCCTGCGAAATCTGCTCGAGCGCGTGGGTGTGTGAGGTCGAGTGGTATGTGAATCGCAGGTCCGGCGTGAGGCTGAACGGCCGGGCGCGCAGGCCGTGGAATTCCTCACACGCAGTCAGTTCAATGATCACGATGCCTTGGGAAGGATGCCACAGATATCGCCCAGAAACAGCACCGCGGGCCATCGCCGTGGGCCTGCCGGTGCACCGATCACGTCGCTCGCGACGCCGTCGGTTGCGTCAACGGAGCCGTTGGTGCTGATCGCGTCAAAGGTGGGCGTCATCGGCCAATCAATTCAGGAATTCGGGTCATTATAGTGAACGTGGCCAGACCGTCGACGATCTCTCTTCGCGCGCTGAACCGCGCCACCCTCGCGCGCCAGTTGCTGCTGACCCGCCACTCGATGAAGCCCGTGGCCGCAATCGAGCGTCTGGCCGGCATGCAGGCACAGGTTCCGCGGCCGCCGTTTGTTGGCCTGTGGTCGCGACTCGAGGCGTTCAAGCGCGACGAGCTCGTGCGCGCCATCGAACGCCGTGAGGTGGTTCGCTCCACCCTGATGCGCGCGACCATCCACCTTGTCTCGCGACGAGATTTTCTCGCCTGGCGCACGCCACTCCAGCCGGCTCTCACTCGCGGTGTGCAGTCGCTCTTTGGCAAACAACTCGTCGATGTCGACGTTGACGCCTTGATCGATTCCGCACGCCGTCGTTTTGAGACCGACCCGTCGACCTTTGCCAATCTTCGCTCCCATCTGAAAGAGCGCTTCCCGGCGCTTGACGAGCGGCTCATGGGCTACGTCGTTCGTATGCAGCTGCCACTGGTGCAGACGCCAGCGCCTGGTGCCGAGTGGGCGTATCCGGCCAACGCCAGCTTCACTGTGGCCGAGGGCTGGCTTGCTGACGCGCCGTCTGCGGACACCTCTCTTGACTCGCTGGCACTTCGTTACCTCGCCGCGTTCGGCCCAGCCACGTCCCGCGACTTTCAGACCTGGTCAGGCGTCCAGGGTGGCCGAGAAATCTTCGACCGCCTGCGCGACCGACTCGTGGCCTTGACCGCCGATGATGGCCGCGAACTGTTTGATGTGCCGAAGGCGCCGAGGCCCGACAGCGACGTCGCCGCGCCCGTGCGCTTCCTGCCCGAGTACGACAACCTTTTGCTGGCCTTCGACGATAGACGCCGCATCATCGATCCGGTCCACCGGAAGCATCTGATCTCCAAGAACCTTACGATCCCGGCGACGATGCTCGTCGACGGCATGGTGGCCGGCCTCTGGAAAGTGGAGCGTACCAAGAAGGAAGCGCGCCTGCACCTGAGGCCGTTTGGCGCCATCGACCGCCGGACTCGACAGGCGCTCACCGACGAAGGTGAGGCGCTGTTGGCGTTTCTCGAACCCAACACCCCCTCGCGCTCGGTTTCATTCGTAAGCCCTTGACGTACCCCGCAGTCGTGTCCCTGCCGTGGCAGGAAGCCTCAAAGGCCGGCGCTCTGCTGGTGGCTGAAGCACGACCGCAGGAGACATCAGCGCTTGCGACCGGCACGCATCTGGGTGGATAAATTAGGAATGTCCCGCCGACTGAGCGCAAGTGGCCGCACCGTCACCGCACTCTCGGTATTGCTGGTGCTGTTGGCGGGCGGCGCCGCGCTTGCTCAGCGGTTTCTTCGCGGCTACGCACATGATCTCGATACCTTCAATCTGCCCTACGACGGGCGCTTCACATTCACGCGCCTGAAATACACGACCGCGCCTGGCGGCTACTGGTACCAGGGACTGCCGTCGTGGGCCCATGGTTATCCGCTCTCAGAAGACAACCTGATGCGGATCATGAACGAGATCACGTATCTCAACGGCCGCGTCTCCGGCTTCAACGTCTTCTCGCTCGACGACGCCGAGCTGTCAAGGTATCCCCTGGCCTACATCACCGAAGCCGGCTGGTGGGAGATGAACGACCACGAGGCGGAGGCGTTCAGGAAGTATCTGTTGAAGGGCGGCTTTGCGATTTTCGACGACTTCAAGATTGCCGGGACCTTCGGTGCCGGCGGCGGGGGCTGGGACAACTTCGAGCGGAACATGAAGCGCGTCTTCCCGAACGGACGCTTCGTCGACATGGATGCCTCCCACCCGATCTTCCACTCGTTTTTCGAGATCAAGTCGCTGACCGACTTCCCGCAGGCCTACAACGCGGGGCAGCCGATCTTTCGCGGACTGTACGAGGACAACGATCCCAGGAAACGCCTGCTGCTCATCGTCAACTACAACACCGACATTTCGCAGTACTGGGAATGGTCGGGCCGCGGCCTCCGGCCCTTCGATGAGACCAACGAAGCCTACAAGCTGGGCGTGAACTACGTCATGTACGGGATGACGCACTGAACGACACGTGAATTGGGTAATTTGGTAATTGGGTAATCTGGTAATTGCTGCACGCGTAACGAGGGGATGAATTGGGTAGTGGGTACTCTGGTCGTCGGGTCATTGCAGCAGGCGCAACGACGGGATGAATTGAGTAGTTGGGTCATCTGGTCGTCGGGTCATTGCAGCAACCTGCAATGAGGAGATGCAGTCGCATCTGGACAGCAATTACCAAATCACCAGATTACCCAATTACCCAATTCCCGTGTCGATGTCGTTGACCGTGTCGATGTCGTGCAGCCGGCTGATGTCCACCGACAGCTGGGCCTTCGCGTCCGTGCGCACGAAGATCGACGTGAAGCGCGCATTCCAACGAATCTCATCCGCCCGGTAGGACGAACGCGCGTGTACCGTCTGCTCGTACGTCTCGTCGATCCCCGAGAGCAGGACCAGGATCTCCGCTTCCGCCTCTGCCAGGCTCTGCGGCGTTCGACCCGCGAACGGGCTGCTGGCGTCAATCGGGTGCACGATGGTCCACGACAGGGGGAAGAACGTCACGCTGTTGCGTTCGAGAGGCAGCGGGATGTAACGACGTACCAGGCCGCCGCGCCCGTCAGGCTGCATCGCGCTGAAGAGCACCTGCGCCTCCACCTGGACGATCTCGCTCCGGCGCCGGTTCGCAATTCGGAACTGGAGGCTCAGGCCGTCGCGATAGGGTGCGATGATCGCATGGCGGCTGAACAGGATGGACGCCGAAGGCCTGGAGAACCGCGCGAAGAGCAGCCCCGTGGCCAGCGCCTGGAACATGAGGCCGGTCAACGCTTCGACGGTGACAATGCTGTTCGCGGCGACGCCGTTCGGCCCGATCTGTCCATATCCGATGGTGGCGAAGGTCTGCACACTGAAGAAGAACGCCCGCGCGAAGGCGCCGCCGGTCGTTGCCGGATCCGGTCCGAGCAGCGCGTGGGAGCCAGCGGCCAGATACGCCAACGCGAACAGCAGGTTGAACGCGAAGTAGATGACGGTCACCACCCCGAGAAAGCCCGGCCACGAGGTCGTCAGCAGCTGCTGGTAGGGAGCCAGCGTCTCGAGCAGCCCCAGGCCCGATCGCGCAACATTGAACGAGCCATCCGGGTTGAGCAGTCGCTGATTGTGCTCGCGGCTGACGACGGCGCCGAAGCCGAGGTCGCGCGCCTCGTCGTCGAGTCCCGGCGTGGTCGGCGCGGGGGTTGCGCCGATCTCGAGCTCGCTCATCCGTGACATTCTAAGCCCGCCGCGTCCGCGCTTCCCGCTACGTTAGAATACGACCCACCGAATGAGTCCGGCGTCGCGTTCACCCGATACTCCGGCGGACGTGATCCTCAGCGTCGTCATCCCGGCATTCAACGAAGCCCACCGGATTGCGGCGACCGTCGAGCGGGTGCTCCGCTTCTTCGCGTCGCTCGGGTACCGCTCGGAGCTCATCATCGTGCTCGACGGCGGCCGCCCGGGCGCGCGCGAGGAGATCGCCCGCGTGGCCTCGGCGCGTGACGACGTGCGGGTGATCGACAACGGCCGCAACCGGGGAAAGGGCTATTCTGTCCGCCAAGGCGTCATCGCCTCCCGCGGACGTTACGTGATATTCGCCGACGCCGATCTCTCGCTGCCGATCGAAGACGCTGAACGCTTTCTCGATGTGCTCCGTGGAGGGGCTGACATGGCCATCGGATCGCGCGCGCTGCCGGACTCGTCGGAGACCGGCGAACAGCAGCCGATCCGCCATCATCTGAGTCGGGCCTTCAACTGGATCGTGCAGACGCTCGCTGTCCCGGGCCTCCGCGATACGCAATGCGGCTTCAAGGCCTTCGACGGCGCCTGCGCGCGCACGCTGTTCGGGATCCAGAGGATTGACGGCTTCGGGTTCGACGTCGAGGTGCTGCGCATTGCGCAGGGGAGGTCCTACCGCATCGCGGAAGTCCCCGTGCACTGCGAATACCACCCGACCAGTTCGGTGCGAAAAGTGCGGGACGGCGCCGCCATGATGCTCGATGTCGCGAGAACGCTGTGGTTCGATGCCCGCGGGTACTACCGGCATGTCCGCTAGGCGTCACACCTGTGTCGCCGTGGCGGCCGCGCTCGCCCTGCTCGCCTTCATGATGTCGGTCTCGCGCGACTTCGGCTTCACGTGGGACGAACGCTTCCAGCAGAAGTACGGCGAAGAGATCTGGGACTACCTGCACGGACGACTTCCGCGATCCAGCTTCGATACCGACCTCGGGAACCAATATCTCTACGGCGGCCTGGTCGAACTGGTCTCCGTCGCCGTGCAACACACCGTGCGCGCTGACACGTATGTCGTACGGCACGTCGTGACGAGCGTCTTCGGATGGACCGGGATCGTGTTCACGGGCCTGCTGGCGGGGCGCGTGTTCGGACGCCGCGCCGGATGGCTCGCGGCGCTGCTGCTGGCGCTCTCTCCGCG
>JBEBGG010000022.1:0-36084 GCA_040081555.1 Vicinamibacterales bacterium | reverse complement strand
TCTCTCCCCCCTCTCCGCCGTCGTCCAGGCCCAGTCCGGCTACAAGGCCTTGGTCTGCATCTTCCTGTTTGGTGGAAACGACTCCAACAACCTGGTCGTGCCGATTGATTCGCGCTACGACGCCTACAGGACCATGCGCGGTCCGGTGGCGCTGGCGGCAGACACGCTGCTCGCGGCCGGCAACAGTGGATTCGGGTTTCACCCGGCACTCGCCAATATCCAACGTCTCTACAACGCCCAGGTGGCGGCGCCCGTCTTCAACGTCGGCACGTTGTTCGCGCCGGTGACGAAGGGGACGCTGAACAGTGTGCCGTTGCCACGGAACCTGTACTCGCATTCTGATCAGACGCAACAGTGGCAGACCTCAGATCCCAATGGCGGCAGCACCGGGTGGGGCGGCCGCCTGAACGATCACGTGTTGCTGCACAACACCGGATCGCTCCCGCCGGGGATTACCGTCAATGGTGGCAACGCGCTCTTTCTCTCTGGGGTGACGACCAAGGGCGTGAACTTCTCCAACCCGGACTCGTTCGGCCTCACGACCTTCGGTGGCGACACGGCGATGATGGCGCGTCTCACCTCGCTCCAGAAGGTGTTGACGTTTGATAGCGGGCTGCAGCTGGTGAGCGCGGCCAACGGCGTCCTCGCCGACTCGATTCGCTCCGGCCAGGAGATTGACGCCGCCCTTGCCGGTGCTCCTCCGCTCCCGGTGGTGTTTCCCAACAGCAGTCTCGGTCAGCAACTGGCGCAGGTGGCGCAGGTCATCGCCGTGCAGGGCTCGCTCGGCATGAATCGGCAGATCTTCTTTGCCGGGATGGGCGGCTTTGACAACCACGAGCATCTGCTGAACAAGCATCAGGACTTGATGGCAACACTCGACGCCGCGATCGGCGCCTTCTACACCACGCTGGAGCAGCGGGGAAGCGCTGGCAGCGTGACGACCTTCACAGAGAGTGAGTTCAACCGCACGGGTGACGCCAACGCCAACATCGGCACCGATCACGCCTGGGGCAGTCACCATCTCGTGATCGGCGGCGCCGTACACGGAGGGCAGACGTACGGCACGTTCCCCACGCACGAACTTGGGGGACCAGACGATGCGGCGGATCGCGGCGATTGGATTCCGACGACGTCGCTCGATCAGTACGCGGCGACGCTTGGTGGCTGGTTCGGCGTATCGGATGCGGAGCTGCGGGCGGTGTTTCCGAACATGGACAATTTCGTACCGCCGCGGCTCGGTTTCGTGTGAGCTAGTGGGGCCAGAGCGCGCGGACGAAACGGCGTAAGGAGCGGACCGCTGTTCTGGTGACCAGTCCCATGACGAGCAGGACGGCGACCAGCGCGAGGCCGACCACGGCGGCTGACGTCATCGGCGGCGATTATGTCACGCCGAAGCGGGTGTCTGCCCCGCGGCGTGGCCCGGGATCTTCAGCGGTCCGGAGGGCGGCGCCTGCGTCAGTGCCCGACTGCGGCGGGAGGGCGATTCCGCCGGCGCTTCGCAACCGGTAGCGCTTCCGCTGCCGCACATGCCAGCCGGCCTGCGACACCCATCCGAGCCGCCGCGCCAAGGAGCAGGCGAGCAGACCCCCACCGGCGTGGGTCCGCGTGGCGCGCCGACGCCAGATCCGTCCTTGCTCCCGAGGTGTCGCCCGTCTGCAGGCGCTCGAGGGCGCGCAACAACAGGGTGCGCGCCAGTTGGCTTTGACGTGCCTTGGCGAGCGCGGCGTCGTCGAGCGGCAGGGCCTGCCACGTGGCAATGGCCACGTCGCGCGCCGATGGGAAGCGTCGCGAGAGCTGCCCACTATGCCAGCGGCAGATACTGAGGTGCTCGTCGACGAGCCAGTGCTGCCAGCCAGTGACTGCGAGGCCAACGTTCAGGAACAGATCTGGCGCGACGCCGTCCGGCATCGGATGAGCGCGCTGAGTGGCGTCCAACGCTGACCGTCGCATCAACATCAGCGACGGCGTGACGATACGGCCATGGCCGATCATGTCAGCGGCCGCATGCGGCTGCCTTCCCTCCGGGCGGGGATCGAAAGGCACATGGCGTGTGTGGTCGTTCTGCCACGTTGTTCGGCAGAAGGCGACTCCCACCTCGGAATCGCGCTCGAGTACTCCGACCAGTCGTTCAACGAAGGTTGGCTCGTAGCGGTCGTCGTCGTCGAGCATCCCGAGATAGCGGCCGCGGCAGAGCGCCGCGGCGGCGAGAAATCGACCGCTCGGGCCGTAACGCGCCGTGGCGCGGTGATAGCGGAGGCGCGGATCTGCGTACGTCCTGGCGACATCCTCCAGATCTCCGGCGTCGTCGTAGAGCACGAGCTCGAGGTCGCTGTGAGTTTGTGAGAGGACACTGTCGATGGCCTCGCGCAACCAGCGTCGACGGAAGGCGCGAATGGCAATAGAGACCAGTGGTGCCGGGGCGCTCACCATGAGGCGATGCGGTGCGCGCGCAGACCAAGCTCGGCATGTGCGGCCGCGAGCGCGTCAGGCGGGCAGGCGCGCCAGTGCGCGAGTCGCGCACGTGCGCGCGCGATCTCTGACGCCCACTGACACGGCTCGATGTCTGCGTAGAAACTGCGCGCCAGCAGCGCCGAGGCGGCTCCGGTGCGCGCGTACTCGGCGTAGACGAGGTCTGAAGGAATTGGGAGCGTGTTGTCGTCGGCCCGACCGATGCCGCCAAGGCCGAAGCGGAGTCCCGCGTGACGGACGCGAGCGGCGACGGCGCTGATGAGATCGCCCGCGAGCACCAGCCAACGATTCGGGAGCGCCAGCGAGAGCGCCAGATCGTTCAAGCCGACGTGCACTTCGCTGACGCCATCGACGGCTGTGAGCGTGTCGATGCCGTCGACCGCTTCCTTCCGCTCGACCAGGAGTGTGACGCTGGCGCGCCCGTTGACCAAGTCCACGAACCGGGCTGCCTCGTCGGCATCCGCCACCATCGGCAGCATGATGATGCGAGCCCCGGCAGCGATCACGGTCTCTACTTCAAACGGGCTGTCGGGGTGCAGGGGATTGACGCGTACAAACAGCTGCGCGTGCTGCACTACGGCACCGACGGCTCGGAGATCGGCGGGCGTGTGCGGGGAGATCCAGGTCTTGCGGTTGTGCTGTCGCTCGGCCTTGCCGAGCGTCTCGAGGTCGACGCCAATGCGATCGACGCCCGCCCGGTCCGCCAATTGTGCGATGTCGACGTCGCTGGTCCACAGCGAGAGGGCGAAATCGTCAGCGGGTGAAGACGTACGGCACCTCAAGCGAGTCCGGAGGGAGGCGCCACTCATCCGGGTTGCCGTAGTCATACGGCCGGTCGAACATGTTGACGAAGGTCGAGACGTCGCCTGACAGGTTCTGGACGCCGTGCCACACCCAGGGCGGCACGGCCACGAGCACGGGCCTGGCCGGGCTCAGATGAAAAACGTCAACCTGACCCCTGGTGGGGGAGTCTTCCCGAGGATCGTAGAGGACCACCCGCAGGTGTCCGCCGACGACAAAAAGGTAGTCCCATCGTTCGCGGTGTTGATGCCAGGCACTGATCGCATCGCCGCGCAGCGCCACATGGATGACCTGTTGCACGGTGCCGTCCACAAAGCCCCAGTCGACCCGATAGAGCTCGGTGGTGATGCCGTTGCCCGTGACGATGTTGCGAACCTCGCGGGTCTTGACGCCGTTGATGAGTGTCCGGTCGATGACCCACTCGCTGTTGATGTGGGCGTTGTCCTTGCGACCTCTGGCAGAGACGTGTTCGGACATGTGGACCGATTATGCATGAGGTCGGTCCCGCGCGCCGTGGTGGCGCGGCCGGCGGGGACCTGGCCGCGGTCCGGCGATAGGTGAGTGCTGAGGACCGTGCACACGAAGTGCAGTGTCGCGGCTATCATGCCACCGTGAGCGCACCGGCTGTTCCCGCGCGGTTCTCCTCCAGTGTCGACGCCTTCGATTCGGCCGATACCGGGCGTCGCCTCAAGGCCATCCTGCTTGGCTCAATGGGCAATCTCATTGAGTGGTACGACGTCTACGCCTACACGGCGTTCTCGTTGTACTTCGCTGCGTCGTTCTTTCCCCACGGCGATCCGGTCGCCCAGCAGCTGGCGACATCCGTCATCTTTGCCGCCGGGTTCGTGGCCCGTCCGTTTGGCGGGCTGCTCTTTGGCCATCTGGCAGACCGCCACGGCCGGCGCAACATGTTGATGTGGTCCGTCGGGTTGATGTGCTTCGGTTCATTGATGATCGGCCTGACACCGACCTACGCGACCATTGGTGTCGGTGCGCCCGTCATCCTGACCATCGCGCGCATTCTCCAGGGCATCAGCCAGGGCGGGGAATACGGTACCAGCGCGACCTACCTGGCCGAGATCGCCCATCCCGAACGGCGCGGTTTCTACTCCGGCGTCTGGTACATGACTCTCATCGGCGGCCAGCTGTGTGCCACGGCGCTGCTGATGTTTCTGCAAAAGCTGGTGCTTTCACCTGAGCAACTGCGCGCCTGGGGCTGGCGGATTCCGTTTCTCATTGGCGCGGCACTCGCCGTCTACACCTCGATGATGCGTCGCGACATGCACGAGAGCGAGCACTTCAAGAAGTCTGTGCAAGCCGGCGCCGAGTCTGGTGTCAGGCCGGCGATGAGGCACTGGCGCACGATGCTGCTCGTGATCGGCATCACGGTCGGCGGCACCTCGGCCTTCTACACCTACACGACCTACATGCAGAAGTTTCTGAAACTGTCGGTCAAGCTCACCGACGATCAGACCACGCTGGTGGTGACGATCTCGCTGGTGGTGGCGATCGTGCTCCAGCCGATCTACGGCGCGCTCTCCGACAAGTACGGCCGCAAGCCGTTGCTCGTCGGCTTTGGGGTGCTCGGCACGATCTTTACGTATCCGCTGTTGACGACGCTGCAGCAGACGACGAGCGTCGTGGCGGCCACGTTGCTCATCATCGCCGCGTGGTTGATTGTCAGCGGCTACACATCGATCACCGCCATCGTCAAAGCGGAGCTCTTCCCGACCAGCGTCCGTGCGCTTGGTGTTGGGCTGCCCTACGCTCTGACGGCCTCGATCTTTGGAGGCACAGTCGATTCGGTGGCGCTCGGCTTCAAGAACGCCGGCCACGAATCGTGGTTCTTTATCTATGCCACGGCCTGCATCTTCGTGTCGCTGCTGTTCTATCTCTTTATCCCGGACACCAAACGGCATACACGGATGGAGCAGGAGGGATAGGGCACAGAGGCGGTGGTCACGAGTCGACGGCTGGCCCGGCAGGGCGCCAGGTCACAAGGGCGGCGAGCTGGCGCCAATCCGCAATATGGCGGGCGCGCTCGTGGCAAGATGACGCGTGCCCGCGTCGCCGTTGTCGCCTCCCCGTAGCCGCGCGGCTGCTGACCTGCTGACCGTTCGTCAGCTCGCCGACCAGGCGTTCTCGCGTGCCTCGGGTGCGCCGCTGCGCGGCGGCAACCGCGTTCGCCTCCTCAAAGACGCGGTTGAGAACTATCCCGCCTGGCTCACGGCGATCGCCGGGGCCACATCCACGATTCATCTCGAGATGTACTTCATCTCGGACGATGAGCAGGGCGTGCAGTTTGCCGACGCGTTGCTCGCCAAGGCTCAGGCAGGAGTCAGCGTCGTCGTCATCTACGACTGGCTGGGCGGACGCGGCTATTCCCGGCGCGCCTACTGGAATCGGCTACGCGCCGGTGGCGTGGAGGTTCTCTGCTACAACCGCCCGCGGTTCGACGAGCCGATGGGGTGGGTAAGTCGTGACCATCGCAAGTCGCTGATCGTCGACGGGACCATCGGATTTGTGACGGGCCTCTGCATCGGGCGACAGTGGGTCGGCGATCGCGCCCAAGGTCTTGATCCCTGGCGCGACACGGGCGTCCAGATCGAGGGCCCGGCGGTCGCGGATCTTGAGGCGGCGTTTGTGGATTCCTATCTCGCCGCCGGAGGGGACGCGGCGAGGACGGTTGCGTGGCAGACCGCGGCCGCCGGAGATTCCGGCCCGGGTACTGTGGCGCTGCGCGTGGTGGCGACAGAGCCCAATACGGCGTTTCTGTTCCGCGTCGATCAACTGGTGGCGGCGATGGCCCGCCAGACGCTGTGGCTCACCGACGCCTACTACGGTGGGACGTCACCCTATGTGCAGGCGCTGAGCGCCGCGGCTCGCGACGGAGTGGACGTTCGTTTGCTGGTGCCGGGCTCGTCCGACATTCCGATCGTCCGCGCCCTCTCACGTGCTGGCTACCGGCCGCTTCTCGAAGCGGGCGTCCGGGTCTTCGAGTGGAAGGGCTCCATGCTGCACGCCAAGACCGCCGTTGCCGACGGGCGCTGGGCTCGTGTCGGCTCCACCAATCTGAACGTCGCCAGCTGGATTGGTAATCGCGAGCTTGACGTCGTCATCGAAGACGCGGTGTTTGCCGGACACGTGGAGCAGATGTACCTCCAAGATCTCAACAACTCGACTGAAGTCGTCCTTGATGCCTCGCATCATGTGAAGCCGTCGAGGAGTCCCGCCGTCAAGCGCTCCAGGCCGCGGGGCAGCGGCGGCAGATTGATGGCCGGTGCCGTCCGCGTGGGTCACACGATGGCGGCGGCAATGACGAGCACGCGTGTGCTCGAACCGGTTGAGGCGCACATCGCCCTGCTCGGCGGAGCCCTGTTGTTGTGTCTGGCGGCGCTGGCGTGGTTCGTGCCGCGGGTCCTGACTTACCCGGTGATCGCCATCGCCGTCTGGTTTGGGCTGGCGTTGACCTACCGGGCGTGGACCCTGTACCGGAAGCGGCGCCGGTCGTCGTCGCCGGTGTCTTGACTCTTATGCAAACAGTGCCTCGTAACGCGCAGGGTTGAACCCGATGAACGACTGCGCGTCGATTTCAAGAATCGGGCGCTTGATCATCGAAGGCTGCGCCAGCATCAAGGCCGCGGCCTTGGCGTCTGTGAGTCCGGTCTTGTCCGCGTCGGCCAACTTCTTGAACGTCGTGCCGGCGCGATTCAGCACGGCCTCCCATCCATGAGCCTTGATCCATCGCTCCAGATGAGCCCGGTCAATGCCGGAAGACTTGTAGTCATGAAACTGATGGGCCACACCGCGCGCGTCCAGCCAGGCACGCGCCTTCTTCATCGTGTCGCAGTTCTTGATGCCATAGATCGTGATCGCCATGTCCACCTGACGTACCCCTGCCTCGACTGAGGATGGTCGAAGCCGTCGCGAATTGTTCTGCAGAACCGCGCAACGACGCAAGCAAGGTCGACGTGGCTGGACGCGGTCGGACAGAACCTTGTCCTTCGATTGCCGATATCCCACTCGGAGAACGGCGATCCCCATGTATTCACGCACTGTGTCCCACCGCGCACTGCTTCTGGAGCCTGCGTACGCCAACCTGGCCGAACGGATCCGCACGGCGTTTCGCGCCGGCCCGTCTCTGTCGCTCACGATCTGGCAAACCGCGGAGTGGCTCGAGCTCGATGACGTGGTGTCGGGCCGGGTACTCGAAGCGCTGGTCGCCGAAGGGCTCCTCGAGCGGGGAGACGACGAGCGGTATCGGTTGCTGTTGAAGCACTAAACGTGTGCAGCTCAACGTGCTCCGGCGTCGGCTCTCGCTACTTCGCGTCTGAGTTTCGTTTCGGGTAGTAGACCGCGTCCACTGGAACCTGGTCGAGGGGATAGTCGAGCGCCTTGAATGGGTAGGCGGGCCGAGGCTGCGCGTTGATGTACGCGGCGACGTGCTGGGCGTCGGCGTCAGTCATGCTGCCCGGGTCGAGATAGGGCATGGCGTAGCGAATGATGCCGGCCAGCGTGTAGACCCGCGCGGCACCGGCCCCGTCGTTCCAGGAATCCGGCCCCCAGAGAGGCCCGGCTCTCTTGTTATCGACCTGGACGCCTTGGCCGTCGGCGCCATGACACGACACGCACCGCTCCGTGTAGATCTGCTCACCTCGCCTACGGTCGAGCGCAGCGAGGGGGAGGATGGCATTCTGGGGGATGCTGTTCTGGCCGCGCCAGGAGGGGTTGGTGCCCACGGCCGATCCGCGGGCGAGCCACGTGAGATAGGCGGAAAGAGCTAGCACCTCGCGCGACGCTGTGGTCGGGAGCGTGGGCGCCAGTGAGGGACCAGACACGGTCGTGTCTGCCGGCAGGCGTCCCGTCGCGTTCTCGCTGCGCAGGAAGCAATCCACGATCCGGTCGCCAAGTGAGATGAGGCGTCCCGCGCGGCGGTTGTACTCAGGAAACATCCCGGCGACACCGAGCAACGGCATCGCACGCTCGCGCTGGCCGCCGTTCAAATGACAGTTGGTGCACGACCCTCTGCCTGGCGCGAACTGCGGGGCCTCGCCCGGTGTATCCGTGAAGAGGCGAAACCCCCACTTGATCTCACGGGACAACGTCGAATCGTCCAGGCGGGGATCGGTCAGCGGGTTCTTCGGAAAGTCCCAGGCCGTCTGCATCGTCATGCGGGCCGGCACGAGGCCGTTGACCAGCGGATACCATTTCCCTGGGACCAACGGCGTCGTCGCCGGCGTAGAGCAGGCCAGTGCCCACAGCATTGACAGCCCAGCGACGAAGGTGGCGGCGGATCTCATGGACGACGGCCCGGGTTCGCGCTAGTGTAGCGGGTATTTTCGAATCTCGTGGTGAAGCGAGGTGTTCGGCGGTTGCCGGATTGGTGTTCAAGGAGAGGAAGACGACCCATGAGGATGTATTCAGCAATCATCGCCGCTCTGCTAGTTGCGCTTGGCAGCTCCGCCTCAGCACAGGTGCAGAAAGGCATGGTCGCCGGGGTGACCAATTTCAGCAAGGTCGAGACGACGATCGCCTGCGGCGGTGCGACCACGTCGGCCGCGGTGCCCGAATTGAAGAAGCTGGGCTATGTGACCATCATCAACTTGCGACTGCCGACCGAGCAGGGAGCCGAAGTCGAAGCGGAGATGGCGGCGGCCAAAGCTGCGAGCATGAGCTATATCGCTTTGCCGTTTAACGCGGCCTCGCCCGATCCGGCCGTCGTCGACCGCTTCATCGCGGCGGTGACCGCGCCTGCAAATCAGCCAGCCTTCATTCACTGCGCGAGCGCGAATCGCGTCGGGGCGTTGTGGATGGTGAAGCGAATCTTGGTCGACAACTGGGCTCAGGACCGGGCCCTCACCGAAGCCACGGCGATCGGGCTGACCAGCGCGGCGCTCAAGACGTTTGCGCTGGACTACGTCGCGGCGCACAAGAGGCCGTAGGTCCTGAACTGACAACGTTGTTGCCTCTTTGCCGGCCGTCACATTCGTGTCGGCGGCGAAGGCCGTCAGCCGGATCCTGCCTGGGGCCACGCCTGCCGACGACGGTTTCGGACCGTCGGGGAATCTGCCTCAGTCTCCAAATTCCTACACGAATGTTCTGGGTCTCCGTGGGACCAGACCGAATTGTTGCGCATGCCTATGAGGCGACGGTCCTGTGCGGGGCGGAGTTGTGGGCCATTTTTCGAGGCTTGCTAGCACTCTCGGGAGTGTTGAAGATGCTTCGGGGCTGGCGTTTCTATTGCACAAGCACTGATCCAAGGTCGTAGTCAGCAGTCGCAGTGCAGACGCGGTAAGCCGGCGCTCTACGACGGCATCGTTCTGAACTCGTTCCAAGGGGCGGGTCGCAGGGTTTCGACTGCGACGCCATCGACCAAAGCCCGGATCCCGGCCGCCGAGGCCGCTGATCCGGGTTTCTTGTTCAGCACGATTTCTGAAGGGGGGAGTCATGCGCGCCCATCGACCATTCGCTTTCACCGCACCCCCGATACGGCGGCTGTTCGGTCGGCCTGTTTCCGACTACCATACGGTGCGCACGGTGCCCCTTGCGGTTCCAATCGGCCTGGTGCAACGGCTCACAGCCATGGCTAATCTCCCTCCGCCGTCGACCTCGCACGACCTCGCTCAACAGGCCCGCGCCGCGCGAGCCTCACGCCTCGAAGCGGCGCGCCGAGAACTGGCCACCGTCTCGGGTCGGGGTGACGGCGGTCGTCATGCGATGCGCCAGTATTCGCACCGCATGGATGCGCTCATCCAGCAGCTGTTCGCGGAAGCCGGTGCGGCGGCGCAGCCGGTGGCCGTGTTCGCGCTTGGCGGCTACGGTCGTCGCGAACTGTGTCTCCACTCAGACATCGATCTGCTCGTGCTGTTTGCGACCACCATCGGGCCGGCTGAAGAGAAGTTTCTGCATGCGTTTCTGAATCCACTGTGGGACTTCGGTCTCACCATCGGTCATCACGTGCGCGAGGTGCATGAAGGTGCTGGGCTCGAGAATGACAACGCCGAATTCCAGCTTGCGCTGACCGACGCGCGGCCGGTGGTGGGCGATGCGACCTTGCTGGATCAGTTTCTGGCAGCATCCGACATTGCCAAGACCGCCACGCGGACGCTCGACGCGCTCAAGGCGCTGATCGTCGAGCGACACGCGCGCTACAACGACACGCTGTATCAGCTCGAGCCCGATGTGAAGGAATCGCCCGGCGGCTTGCGTGACCTGTTTGGGGCGCAGACCATCGCCATGCTCACCGACCCGGCCCTGCTCTCGCAGGGAGGCTCCGGGGCCCGCTCGCTGGAAGATGCCGAAGAGTTTCTGCTGCGCGTCCGGTCGATCCTGCATCTCGAGAGCAAGCGCAATCACAACGTCCTCAGCCATGAGTTGCAGGAACGTGCCGCGGAGATTCTGGGATACACGGGCCAGACGCCGCAGCAGCGCGTTGAGCGCTTCATGGGCGACTATTTCCGCCACGCCCGAGCCATCGATCGAACCTTGCGGTGGGCGCTGCGCGCTGCCCCCCAGCCCGTGGATCGCAATATCGTCCGCGCGGTCGACGGCATGCGGTTCGTGGACGTGCGCGAAGCGGCCGAGCGGCCCGAGACCTGGCTCATGCTCTTCCAGAACGCCATCGAAGCCGGGTGCCCGGTGTCTGACGAGGCGCTCACCGCGCTTCAGCAGAACGCGGGTCGTTACCGCGCCGAAGATTTCTTCCCGACTCCGGCCGATCGCGATCGGCTGCTGCGGTTCCTGAAGCCTCGTCCGGGGCTCTATGCCCGACTGTCCCAGATGCACGACTGCGGATTGCTCGGGCAGATGATTCCGGAGTTCAAGGCGATTAACTGCCGCGTGGTGCGCGACTTCTATCACAAGTACACCGTCGACGAGCACACGCTGCTCACCATCCGCAACCTCGAACGGCTCACCGAGCCGACGCGCCCGGAACGCGGGCGCTTTGCGCGGCTGATGAGCGAGTTGCAGCGTCCCGAACTGCTGGTGCTGTCCCTCCTGCTGCACGATGTGGGCAAGTGGTCCGATGACGACCACGCCGTTGAGAGCGCCAAGATGGCGCGCGAGCTCTTCGAGCGGCTGGACCTGGACGACGAGGCTCGCCAGATGATCGACTTTCTGGTCGTCCACCACCTGAAGATGTCACTGGTCGCCTTCCGTCGGGACACCGAAGATCCGGAAGTGGTCCGCCAGTTCGGCGAGTTCATCGGCGTCGAGGAGCGGCTGAAGATGCTGTGTCTCATGACGCTGGCCGACGTTGAGGCCGTGAGCAAGGAGACGCTGACGCCGTGGAAGGAGGAGCTTTTGTGGCGGCTCTACGTAGACGCCTACAACTTCCTGACGCTTTCGTACGCGGACGAAGTGATTAGCCGGGACCAGGCGGCCATTGCCGGGCTCATCGAGCAGCGCCCCTCCGACCTCTCGGCCGACGCGGTCACTGGCTTTGTGGAAGGCCTGCCGCGCCGCTATCTGCAGTTGTTCGACCAGAGCGCGGTCTACCGTCATGTGCGCGAGTCCGCCAATCTCCGGCCAGACGCTGTCAAGGCGTGGATTGAGCGACGAGACGCTGGATGGGAGCTCACCGTGCTGGCCCACGACCAGCCATTTCTGTTCTCGAATATCTCAGGTGTGCTGTCGTCATTTGGCATGGACATTCATCGAGGTTTCGCCTTCACCAAGGCGAACGGTCTCATTGTTGATGCCTTCCACTTCGTGGACGATGAACGATTTCTTGAGCTGAACAAAGGGGGCGATGAGCAGCTCCTGAAGGTGCTCCATGACGTGCTCGAGCGGAAGACTGACGTGGCCGTCCGTCTGAAGGGTCGAGAGCAGGGCATCTTCCGCCGAAACCTCCCGGGCTTTGCGCCGGTGATCCACTGTGACAACGAGTCGTCGCGCCGCTACACCATCGTTGAGATCGTGGCCGAGAACGCCATTGGCTTGCTGTATCGCGTCAGTCGTGTGATGTCGGAACTGGGGTGTGATGTCGACTTGGTGCTCATCGCGACGGAAGGGCGGCGCGCCATCGACGTGTTCCATCTGACCAGGGCGGGCCAGAAGCTTTCCGTGCCACAGCAGCGCGAAATGATAGACAATCTCCAGCGCGTTCTGGAGGGACGTCCATGAAACTGATCAAGGCGATCGTCCGACCCAACAAGGTGGACGAGGTGAAGGCCGCGCTCGAGAAGATACAGATTTCCGGTATGACGGTGACCGAAGTGCGCGGGCACGGTAAGCAGAAGGGCCACACCGCCATCTACCGCGGCCAGGAGTACAACGTTAGCCTGCTCCCGAAGATGGAGATCGAAGTCGTCGTTGCCGAAGCGCTCGCGGACTCCGCCATCAAGGCAATCATCGAGTCTGCACGCACGGGCGAAATCGGTGACGGGCGCGTCTTCGTCATCCCGGTCGAGGAGAGCTACAGGATTCGGACGGGCGAGAAAAACGTGTAGCGGCGCCGCGCCGCGCCGTCCTCGGGTCAGTTCGCCTGGGGGGCTCTGAGGTCCTTCAGGATGAAGACCCTTTCGCCGGGGCGGATGAGTCCAAGCTCGCGGCGGGCCAGTTCCTCGATCGCCGACGGGTCATCCTTCAGCCGACGCGATTCTTCCTGAAGCCGCGCATTTTCCCTTCGCTTCACGACCAGTGCCTTGCTCAAGGTTTCATACTGGCGTCTGGCCTGCCGCTGCGCCAGCAGGCCGCGGTCACCCACGATGGCATCCACCATGAGAACGATCGCGAACGCGACGGCCAGAAGCTGGCCGATGCGCTTGCCTCGGTGGGGTTTGGTCACGCGGAAAAACAGTACAACAGTTGCGACCGCGGTACAACGACAATTCGTCGACCACGTGACTGATTGTCCTGGCGGAGCGTCGCCGGCCGGAGCGCGAGATCTCCTGTGTCACAATCACTGACGCATGATCGAACTCGTCGACTTCGTCCTTCACTTCGACAACCACCTCCGGACGTTCATCGAGCTCTACGGCATCTGGGTCTACGCCATCCTGTTCCTGATTGTCTTTGCCGAAACCGGCTTCGTGGTCACGCCGTTTCTGCCTGGCGACTCGCTGTTGTTCGCGGCGGGCGCGCTGGCGGCGACTGGCGCGATGAGCGCGTCGCTCCTGTTCGGACTGCTCGCGTCCGCGGCCTTTGCTGGCAACGCCGTGAACTACTCAATCGGACGGTTCGTCGGGCCGAAGGTGTTCAGTGCGACAGACAGTGCCGGCATCTCTCACAAGCTGTTGAACAGGGAGCACCTGAGGCGGGCGCACGCATTCTTCGAGGGCTACGGCGGCAAGGCCGTGATCCTGGGCCGCTTCGTGCCCATCGTCCGCACGTTCGTGCCCTTTGTGGCGGGCGCGGCGCAGATGACGGCGAAGTCCTTCGTGATCTACAACTTCGTGGGTGCCGTGGGCTGGGTAGGGCTGTGCCTCGGTGCCGGATACCTTTTTGGCAACGTGCCGGTCATCAAGAACAACTTCTCGCTGGTGACGATCGGTATCGTGGCCGTCTCGGTCTTGCCGGTGGCCGTGGAGCTGTTCCGCCACCGGACGGCGAAGACGGAACCCAAAGGCTAGACGCGAGCAGTCGCGACGCCTGGCGGCGTGCGGTCGATGACCTGAACTAATATCGCCACGTCCACGACTCCATGAACCGCGCGCTGTTTGGCACCCTCACCGGACGGGCGACGATGTTCGCCGTTGCGGTCAAGTTTCTGGTCCTCGTGGTCGGCGCCCGCGGCAGGCTGGGGACGGCATTGGGCGTGCTCGACAACCTCGCGTCGGTGGCCCTGCTGGCGGTGGTCGCGGTGCTCATCGCGCGGGGCCTGGCGTTGGCCAATCGGCGTCTGCTCTGGCGCGTTCGCCGCAAGCTCATCATCTCCTACATCTTCATCGGCGTTGTGCCGGCGATTCTCATCGTCGCCTTCTTTCTGCTGGCTGGGCTGCTGCTGTTCTCGAATGTCAGCTCGTATCTCGTGCAGAGTAGGCTGCAAGCGTTGGCCGATCGCGCCCAGTCCGTGTCGCAGATGACGGCGATCGACGTACAGAGACTCGTTGGCGCTTCGGCCGCAGGCGCTGTGGTACGGCGTCAGGGAGAGGCCGACCGCGAGTTTCCGGGGCTGTCGATGACGCTGCTGCCGATCACGAGGCCCTGCAGCACAACGGCGTCCTCCACCGCACCCTCGCCTTACCCGCGCGGCCCGGGGCCGCTGGTGACGGCCGGCACCTGGGCACACGTCGAGCCTCCGAGCCTGATCCCAGGGTGGATCACCTGTGATGGCTTCAAGGGCCTGCTGGCGTCGGCCAGGCCCGGCGGTCCTCCTGTGTGGCCGGTGGACGAGGCGCCGTTGAGCCTTGCCGGGCTTGGCGCCCCGGTCAACGTCGTCGTGCGAGCGGTCACGTTCTCCGAATTGGCGATGGGCTCCTACGCGGTCGTGGTGGACATTCCGGTGGGGCCGTCGCTCATCACGCGGCTTCAGCGGGAAACGGGTGTGTTGCTGACCGACATCCGGTCGATCGACACGGCCATGCACACGCTCGAGGCACGGAGCCAGGACGCGCCTGTCCCGGAGGTGCTCGTCGCCAATGTGCCGCTGGCCTCGGTCGCGTTTCTCGAGTACACCGACTGGGCCGACGGCCATCGCTCGACGTTGCATGCGGGCATCCTCATGGACGTGGTGGCCACCTACGGTCGCATCGCAGCGTCGCAAGGGGAGGTGGGTCGCTATGCGTTCGGGCATGGGTTATTGCTCGTGCTCGTAGTGATCGGCGTCCTCTTCCTGATCATCGAGGCACTGGCGCTGGCCGCCGGGTGGGCGCTGGCTCGCTCGATCACCGGGTCGGTGCACGAGCTGTTTGTCGGGACTGAACGAGTGCGAGCGCGTGATTTCACACACAAGGTCGCGATTCGCGCCGAGGATCAGCTGGGCGAACTGGCCGACTCGTTCAATCACATGACCGACAGCATCGAGTCGCTGTTGCTCGAGCAGGACGAAAAGAAGCGGCTCGAAGAAGAACTCCGCATCGCGCATGACATTCAGATGTCGCTGCTGCCGCAGGGACCGATCGGCCTGCCGGGCTTGTCAGTGACGGCGCTGTCGGTGCCCGCCCGCGAAGTGGGCGGCGACTACTACGACTTCCTCAGGCTTGGTGACCACCGCGTCGGCATTCTCATCGCCGATGTGTCAGGCAAGGGCACGTCCGCCGCGCTCTACATGGCGGAGCTGAAGGGGCTTATCCTTGCTCTCAGTCGCGTCCATACGTCACCGCGTGACCTGCTGGTCATGGCCAACCGCATCATCGCCGAACACCTCGATGCTCGCAGCTTCATCACGATGACCTACGCGGTGTTCGACCTTCAGGCCCGGACCGTGACCTACGCCAGGGCCGGTCACACGCCCCTGATGCACCTGCCGTCTGCGACGAAGCAGCTGCGGGTGCTGGCGCCAGGCGGCATGGCGGTGGGCCTCACGATTGACAATGGCGAGATGTTCGAGCGCCTGCTGCTCGAAGAGACGCTCTCGATCGAACATGGGGATCTCTTTCTGTTGTTCACCGACGGCATCAGTGAGGCAATGAACACCACGGGCGACTGCTTCGGAGAAGAGCGTCTGGGGCGTCTCGTTGAAGAGCACGCGCACTTACCCTCCGACGAACTTCGTGAACGACTTCTCCGCGACATCTCGGCGTTTGCCGGCGATGCGCCTCAGCACGACGATATGACACTCATCATCCTGCGGGTGGGCGAGCCCGTGATCTCAGGAGCGGCCGTGACCAATGACCAAGCGAATGTCTCCTGACCTCGTCGTGATCTTCCGCAGCCAGTCGGACGTCGAGGCCAGCATCGTGCGCGGTCTCCTCGAGGCCAACGGCATCATCGCCGTGGTGTCGTCGCGGCTCACGCACTCGGTGTTTCCGGTCAATGTCAACGAGTTGGGCGAGGTGCGTCTGTCCGTTCGTTCCGAAGATGCCGAGGATGCCGTGAGTATCATCGAGAGTCATCGCACCGAGTTGACCAGGGGCCAGGTCGTGCGATTACGGGATGAGTTCAGCGAGCTCGAGCGCGCCGTGGACTATCGATTCCGGGATCGCGGTCTTCTCGAGCACGCCATGACGCACACCTCGCGCGCCAACGAGGACGCCAGCGGCGGCGTGATCGACAACGAATCCCTCGAGTTTCTCGGCGACGCGGTGCTTGGATTTCTGATTGCCGATGCGCTCTATCGCGACATGCCAGGCTCGAACGAGGGCCAGAAATCCAAAGCCAAGGCGTCGCTGGTCTCGACGACCAACCTGGCGCGTCAGGCGGAGCGCTGCGGGCTCGGCGACCATCTGCTGCTGGGGCGCGGCGAAGAGAAGACCGGCGGTCGCCGGAAGCAGGCGCTGCTGGCCGACACCTACGAAGCCCTTATCGCTGCCATCTATCTGGACGGTGGCATCGAGCAGGCCCGAGCCTTTGTGCAGCGAGAATTCTCCGCGCAACTGGCTGAGGTACGGGAGGGAAGTCTCACGGGCCAGGATCACAAGAGCGCGCTGCAGGAGTACCTGCAGTCGCGTGAGGAGCCGCTGCCCGAATATCGCCTGGCGGGGGCGATTGGTCCGGATCACCGGAAGCAGTTTCAGGTGGAAGTGGTTGTCCGCGGGAACGTGATGGCTCAGGCGCTTGGCGCCAGCAAGAAGGAAGCGGAACAGGAAGGCGCCAAACTGACGCTTGAACGATTGAAGGACCCAGGCGGACGCTAGAACGTCGACCGCTCAGTCGATCTCGATGATCCCCCAGTCTCTCCGCTCGTCGTCTGCAGGGGCGGCGCCGGCCGCTGCCAGCGCGAGGGCCGGTTCAGGCGTTGGTGGAACCTCTGGCAGATCGGCGACATCCCCCGGGATGGGTAGACGCGGCATGGCGTACCGATGGATCTCCCGAGCGACTTCCTCCTCGGTGGGCGGCGTTGGGCGGCAATGCAGCCGGACCCAGACCCGCAGTAGCGGATCGACGTAGCGGTAGCGCTTCCGGCTGGCGACGACGAGGTCGACGTCTTCGAGCCAGGACAAATAGTCCTTGGTCGAGCCGGGCGTGCGCTGGAGCCGCAGTGAGATATTGGTGAGCGTCAGCTCTTCTTCGTCCGCAAGAATGTCCAGAATCGCCTTGAGCGCCCCATACCCGCGAGCACGATGCAAGCGCAATTCGTAGGAAAACGCGCACTGTTTCGCCAGTGCCCCACCCGGCGCCATGAGCGCCGCCAGCGCACTCACGGCATCCGAACCGCCGGGCACGCCCCGCTCACGCATCGCTGCCAGTTCGGCACTGAGTGCCTGCACGTAGATCGGCCGGCCATCACCGAGCGCATGGACGGTGCGGGCGACGTACTCGGCATCCCGAACAGTGGCTCCGGCATACTCAGCGCCAGGCCCGATGATGTCCAGCGTATCTTCGGCCGTCAATGGCTGGACGTGAATGACTTCAAATCTGGCGGAGCGCTCGCGAAGGAGCCGAAGTGTGCGGGCCGAGTAGCGACTGCTCAGGACGAAGCGGTTGCCGCTCGTTGCGAGGTGGTCGACCAAGTCGAACAGGACACGGCGTAGGCCGGGGAAGCTCTCGAAGGTCCGCAGTTCAAGGAACTCGTCGAGCAGAAATGTCGCCGGTTCATGACTGCCAGCGCGGGCCCGGTTGAAGAACGCCAGCGTGGCTTCAAACGCCCCCCGGGGACCGGTAGGGACGGCATCGCCAGACGCAAATGGGGACGATGCGGTGATGGCGCGCAGAAATCGTTCCGGCGTGGTTGCGGTGCGGTCGACGTCGATGTACTGCGCATGCGTGCGTCCCAGCCGATCGCGCAGCTGCTGCATGACCACGCTGCGCCCACTGCCGCAACCGCCAATCAGTACCGGAATCCTGGATGGCGATGCGTCGAGGGCAGCAATCACGCGGCGCGAGAGAGTGGTCCGTGGCGTCAGCATTGATCTCGATCCGAAAGAGTAGACCTTAAAAAGCGCGACCAACGTTGTCAATCGAAAATCCAAACTCTTTTTTTCTTGACTGAATGTGTGCGTACTTAATTGCCATCGCGGCGGCGCAGGCGTCCTGCCGTGCGTCGTGGCGCGCACGATATTCCGAGTAGAATCTAAGTCCGATTATGAATCTCGCAGTGCTCGGTGCGCAGTGGGGCGATGAAGGCAAGGGCAAGATTGTCGACTTGCTGACGCCCCGGTTCGATCTTGTCGCTCGCTATCAGGGCGGCCACAACGCTGGACATACCGTGTACGTCGACGGTACGAAGTTCGTGTTGCGGTTGATTCCGTCGGGCATTCTGCATCCGGCGGTCACCTGCCTCATCGGCAACGGCCTGGTTGTGGACCCGCACGCATTCTTCACCGAGGTCGACGAGCTCGCGAGACACGGCATCAGCGTCGAGAATCGGTTGTTCGTCAGTGACAAGGCGCACCTGATCCTGCCGTATCACCGCGATCTCGATCTGTTGTCGGAAGCACGTCGCGGCGAACGCAAGATCGGTACGACCTCGCGTGGCATCGGTCCGGCCTACGAAGACAAGATCGCCCGTCGTGGCATTCGTGTTGGAGATCTGGCGGACCCGAAGGCGCTCGAACAGAACGTCAAGGACAACGTTCTGGCTCGCAATCGACTGGTGCACGACTCAACAATGGACTGGCGCGTGGTGCTCGATCAGCTGCTCGAGATCGGCAAGCGTCTGCAGCCGATGGCCCGAGATGTCTCATTGATGCTGCACGAGGCCACGTTGGCGGGCAAGGCGATTCTCTTCGAGGGCGCGCAGGGGACGCTGCTCGACATCGATCATGGGACATATCCCTACGTCACTTCGTCGAGCGCCACAATCGGCGGTGTCTGCACCGGTCTTGGCGTCGGCCCGCGCGCCATCCACGGCGTGATGGGGGTCGTCAAGGCGTACACCACGCGAGTAGGCGAGGGGCCCCTGCCCACTGAACTGTCCGACGAGATGGGCCAGCGGCTGCGGGACAGCGGCAATGAGTACGGCGCCGTCACCGGCCGTCCGCGGCGCTGCGGATGGTACGACGCGGTGGCTGTGCGCTATGGCGCACGCATCAATGGTCTCGATGCGCTGGCGCTCACGAAGCTGGACGTCCTCGACGGTCTCGAACGCATCGACATCTGTACGGCGTACCGTCTCGGTGATCGGGTGATTCACGACATGCCGTCGGAGGTCACGCAGCTTGCCGCCTGCCAGCCGGTGTACGAATCGATGCCGGGATGGGACGCGCCCACCAAGGGCGTCCGTCGCTTCGACGATTTGCCGGAGAATGCCAAGCGCTACGTGGCGCGGCTCGAAGCGGTCACAGGTGTGCCCGCGGCGCTGGTCTCCACGGGCTCAGACCGAGACGAAACGATCTTTCGGGCCGAGGTCATCGGGGCTCGATTGCCTGGGCTTCGGTTCGCGTAATCGACCGCGTCTGGTCTCGCGCGCGCCCTTACGACCGGTGCATGCGGCAGAAGCCGTCGAGCGCGGCCATGTCCGGATTCAGGAACTCAATCCCCGCACGATAGCGAGGACCGCTGCCCGGCGGGATTTCGAAGCGCGCCCACGCAATGGTCCCGGTCGCCCGGACGGTCGACTTTCCATCGGACAGGGCCAGGCGCGCCCGCTGATTGGGCCGCAGGACGGTTGTGGAGATCACCTGCGCGCCGAGGGTGCTGAGGTCGACCAGCACTGCCGCTGTGTTGTCGATCGTCAGGTCGATCGCTCCCGCCAGGATAAAACGCGCGACGCGCCTGGTGCCGGTCGCGTCGACGGAAGGCTGGCCCGGCGTGGGCGCTGTCGCCTGGAGGATCACCGGAGGTGGAGAGGACTCTGCCTGATCCTGGGCCACGATGCGGAGCGTGGTCCCGGTGAGGGCTGGGTCCGCAGCGAGGCGATTGATGAGCGCGGCGCCGCGCGGCGTGGCGGCGAAGGAGCGTTCGAGCGCCACCACGGCCGGTTGGGTTGTGGTGATGGTTGCCAGGGCCCGAAGCGCCTCGAGGTCTGTAAAGGAGACGACCTCCATACCGTCCATGGACATGCGATCGGTCAGCGCGGGCAACAAGGCCTGCGCCGCGATCAACACGGTGCAGCGGTGAGACACGGGCGGGTTAGAAGATCCTGGCGTCCTGCAGAGGCCACCACCGGACTTTGACCTTGCCGACGATGTACTTCTTCGGTACCTGACCCCAGTGCCGGCTGTCCGAGCTGTTGTTGCGGTGATCGCCCATCACGAAGTAGTAGCCCTGCTGGACGACCGTCGGACCGGAATCGTCGTGGCTGCGATATTCGTCGGCCACGTATTCGTCGTGCAGCGGGAGGTCGTTCACGTAGACCCGGCCATCGACAATACGGACTGTGTCGCCTTCTTGGGCGATGACGCGCTTGACGAACATCTTGTCCGGGTTGAGCGGGTAGTAGAGCATGACGATGTCGCCAGGTCGTGGATCACCCAGCTCGTAGACCAGCTTATTGACGATGAGGCGATCGTGGTCCTCAAGCGTCGGCGCCATGCTGAGCCCATCCACCCGGGCCACCTGAAAGCCGAACGTGACAATGAGTGTCGCGTAGATGGCGGCAGAGAAGAGAGTCTGAACGCCTGAGACGATCTCGGCGCCGATCCGCTGCCAGACACTGGGACCGGGCCGCACTGAAACGCCGGGTGGCGTCGCGAGAGGTGGCTCAGGCACGACGTCAGACGACGTGGTGTCGGCGGCGAAACCGACGCTGGAGTCCAGCAGGCTCTCCGAGAATGCCGGCCGTTCGGCTGCGGCCTCGTGCTGGGGTATCTCAACTGGCTCTGTGGCGGGATTCGACACTTCGCCGGTCTCGGCCTGCGGGACTGCTCCTGCCGTGGATTGAATAGGTTCGTCCATGCGTCCTAGGCCACCAGAATACCATCACGGCCGGACGCGACCATCGGGTGATCTGGCGATCTCACGATTTGGTCCACGTCGACTGCGTGCCATCGTCGATGGCACATTGGGGTGACCTGCAAAACTGGGCTGGCGGGCGACTTTCCCGAGCACCGATGACCAGATCACCAGATAATCACGGCACCAGATGAGTGGCGTCGGTCGACTCAGCACGCATTTGCTCGCCGTGGCCGTGTTCGTCGCTCTGGCAGTTGTCTGGACGTGGCCGCTGGCCCTGCATCTCTCTTCAGACATTCCAGGGACGTCGGGCGACAACCTGGCATTTCTCTGGAACGACTGGTCCATGCGAGCGGCCCTGGCCTCGCACCACTCTCCCTTCTATTCCGACCTCGTGTTTGCGCCGATTGGCATCGACCTGACGCTGCATACGCATACGGCGCTGTCGTCGTGGCTGGGCGCGACGCTGCTCGGCCGTCTTCCGGTTGTGACGGCCCACAACCTACTCATCATCGCGGCGCTCGCCCTCAACGGCATCGCGGCCTACGCCCTCGCCTGGACCTGCACGCGCCTCCACCTGGCTGCGGTGCTGGCAGGCGTGATCTTCGCGGGTTCGCCGTATTTCTCAGCGCACCTTCTGGGGCACGTGAATCTGCTGTGGGCCTGGGGCCTCCCGCTCTTTACGCTGTGCCTGTTGCGAGCGCTGGAGGCGCGGGGCTGGCGGTCGTGGCTCGCGGCATTCGGCGCGGGCGTCGTCGTTGTGCTCACCGCCTTCAACGACTACTACTACGTCGTCTACTGTGGAGCGATTGCGGTTGCGGTGTTGTTGCAGGTCCACCTGCGCTTCACATGGACCGCTGTCACGCCCCGCCGGGCGGTGCAGCGGCTGGTGGGCGTACTCCTGGCGATTGACATCGCGCTGGTCGGGGCGGTGGTGGCCAGCGGGGGCTTTGCGACCACCGTGATCGGTATCCGCATTGTGGCCAACCGGCCGACCAATCTTCTGGCCGTTGGCTGGTTATTGCTGGCGGTGCTGTTGCTCGGGCGGGTCCGGCCCAGTCTCCGCCGGGCGCCGGCGGCTGAACGGCCCGCCCTGCCGGTCTGGCCGCTGACGATGATGATTGCCGTGATCGTCGGCGGGCTCGCTCCGATCATGGCGCGTGCCGCGGCGCTCGTGATTGCCGGTGATTACACCTCGCCGAGCGGTTCGTGGCGCAGCGGCCCGGCGGGCATCGACCTGGCGACGGTGTTTCTTGGTCACCCGTGGCACGGCGTGTTTGGTGGCGCCGTGCGATCGGTCTATGAACAGTTCGGCCTGAACCCTGTGGAAGGCGTCGGTTGGATGGGGGTCGTACCTGTGGTCCTTGCCGCAATGAGCCTTGTGCAGCTCCGCGCCGACCGTGATGTGAGGCTGTGGCGCTGGCTTGGTGTCGTCTTCTTGGTGTGGGCGCTTGGGCCATGGCTGAAGATTGCCGGGGCGGACACCGGACTGTTCTTGCCACAGAACGTCCTGGCACACGTGCCAATCCTGTCCAACGCGCGCATGCCCGGTCGCGCCATGGTGGTCGTGTTTCTGGCACTGGCGATGCTGGCGGCGTTGGCCGTAGCACGGCTGAAAGTGGCGCACCGAACGGGCTGGGGTGCGGCTGTACTGACCCTGGTGACGCTCGACTTTGTGCCGGCCCCGTTTCCGCTCACCAGGATTGAAACGCCAGCGATCTATTCGACCCTGCGCGATCAACCGCCAGGCGCGGTGTGCGAACTGCCTCTTGGAGTCCGGGACGGATTTGGGACTCTCGGCGTTCTTGACGACCGCGTGCTGGCCTATCAGATGACGCACGGACATCCACTGGTTGGCGGATTCGCCGCTCGAGTGCCGGCTTCGGTTCGCGCCGCGTATGCCGGGATGCCCGTCGTGCGGTCGCTATTGCGGCTGTCTCAGGGGAGCGCTGCGGACGCGGCGGATGCCCAGTTGGCGGCGCCCGCCGCGACCGCCGCGTTGCGCCAGGCCGGGGTTCGCTACCTCGTGCTCAATCGAGAGACCGCGTCTGCGGCCCTGACAGCCTACGTCCAGAATTCGCTGTTGGTCCTGCCCCTGGCCAGCGACGGCGCCCGCGACCTCTTCGTCATCAGCGACTAGGCGCGGTCCGGGGCGGTCAGTCGATCGAAGGTGGCGACAACGGGGCCATGATCGCTGGTGCCGACGTCGCGTTGCACAACGCACGAGACGGCGCGGGCGGCCAAGGCCTCACTCGCCAGCACGTAATCCAGCCGCCAGCCGATGTTGCGTTCTTTCATCTGCCGCCACGGCGGCCACCACGTGAAGAGCGCGTCGTCGTCAGGGGCGACGGCGCGGCCGACGTCCACCAGGCCGTGCGAAATGATCTTCGCGAGCAGCGCACGTTCTTCCGGGAGCTGCCCAATGGCCCTGGGCTTTCGTTCCTTCGGATGGACATCGCGTTCGGTGAGCGTGACGTTGATGTCCCCGCACAGCAACAGCGGACGCCCTTCGGAGTGATATGACTCGGCGTAGTCGTCCATCGCTTGCAAGAACGCCATCTTCGCCTTGAAGTCCTTGCCGCCGTTGGGCACATAGATCGACGCAATCGTGACGCCGAGCACGTCGGTTGTGACGATGCGCTGTTCGTGATCGAAGGAGGGATGCGAGAAGGCCGTCGACTCGGTGCAGGTACTGGTGTTGAGAAGGATGGCGACGCCGGAGTAGCCCTTGCCGCCGTGCCAGAAACAGCGGTAGCCCTCCATTTCGAAGAGGGCAGTCGGAATCTGATCTGGAGTGGCTTTGATTTCCTGAAGGCAGACGACGTCCGGGCGCTCACGCGCCAGCCATTCCTGCAGCTGTGCGCCTCGCGCCCGGATCCCGTTGACGTTCCAGGTAGCGACCTTCAACGAGCCAGGGCTAGAACTTCGCGTGCGCGGCCTGACGTTCGTCGGCCGGAATGGCCATGAGGTCGGCGTGCGCGGCGATGTGCGACTTGACGAGTGCTTCGGCCTTGGCCACAGCGTCGGCATCGCCGGCGCGGTAGATCGCGTTGGCTTCGATCAGCGCCTTCTGGTGTGACGGCGTCGAGTCGACGCTCTCGTAAATGGCGGCCACCGGGCACGCTGGCACGCACGCGCCACAGTCGATGCACTCATCCGGGTGGATGTACAGCATAGTGGCCGCGGCAAACTCTGCTTCGTCCTTACGAGGGTGAATGCAGTCGACCGGACACACGTCTACGCATGCCGAATCCTTGGTGTCGATACAGGGGTCAGTGATGATGAAGGGCATGCTCGTCGCGTCTCCGTCTGGGCTATCCGCCAGTCGCGTTCCGGACTGATTCGGTCGTTTGTGGGAACAACAAAGAATTATATCTATCCGCGGTCAATCCAGGGCCAAAAACATCATCGGACTTGGTGTCACCGTGTAGCCAAGCGATTGGTAGAGCGGCATGCCGAACTCGCTGGCATTGAGCGCGAGCATGCGGATGCCTTCGTCGCGACAGAACGCGTGGATGGCGTGCATCACGAGTTTGCCCAGGCCTCGATGGCGATGCGTGGACTCGGTGTAGACGTTGTAGACGAAGGCCAGGCGGTTGTTCAGATATCCGGGACCGGGCGGCCACGGGATGATCATGATTCCGCCGCCAGCAACGATCGAGTGGTCGTTGTCGTGCTGCGCCTCAACCAGCCACGCGTGGTAAGTGCCGGCCCGCATGTGCGTGTGCAGCCACGGCCGGAAAGCGGCGTCGAGCGCCGGCCCGTCGACCTCGCGGCCCATGTCTTCGAACATCGCCTGACGGTGGTAGACCAGCACGGCGTCGTCTTCGGGCGTGGCTCTTCTAATGCGGTAGTCCGACATGTTCGCCGCGGATTATACTCGGCTCATGATTCAGGTCAGCGAGTCGCGCGAGCATGCCAGACGAGGTCCTGAGCCTCCGGATCTCAGCGAAAAAGGCGGCAACCGGAACGGCGAACCGCAGCGGTCAAATGACCGGCTGTTCATGCAGTTCATGGCGTTTGGTGGATGTCCCGACGTACGACTCCACGCTGAGGCATTGGCGACCTCCGGCATCAGCGGCGTGCTGTATGAGGACGTCAACGATCCGCAAGGCGTTGGCTTGCTCACACTCAGCCAGAACCCGGCCGACTTTGTGGAGCGTGTGCGCCCACTCCTCAATCGCCCGGAGTTTGCCTCGATGATGCAGAAGCCTGAATACACGATGCTTGGCCGCACCTACTCGATCGGCTACGAGCCGGACCTGAAGGAGACGCTGCTCGATCGGCCCCGCCGGACGGTGCTCAATCAGGCCTGGCCCTGGGCGATCTGGTATCCGCTGCGTCGCAACGGCAAGTTCTCACAATTGACCGAGCAGGAACAGCGCGTGATCCTTGCCGAACACGGGACGATCGGCATGGCATTTGGCGCTGGCGACTACGCCCACGATATTCGGCTCGCGTGTCACGGCCTCGACAAGCAGGACAACGACTTCGTGGTGGGCCTGGTCGGCAAGGAGTTGTTTCCGCTCTCAGCGGTGGTGCAGTCGATGCGCAAGACGCAGCAGACGGCGCTCTACCTCGATCGGCTTGGCCCGTTCTTTGTCGGTAAAGTCGTCTGGCAGAGTGAGGCGTAGCGTCGAGTTAGCGGGCCTGGTGCTCGACGACTCCCAGCCAGTCGAGGAATTGCGAGCGGTCGACCAGGTGTATGAGGAGCCAGTCGGCCGCGCGAATGGCCTCCAGCATCATCGTCTGATCCAGCGCTCGGCCTTCTTTGGCGCAGAGGCTGGCCGCTTCCGCTTCCAGCACGAGGGCGGAGACGGCCATCTCGGCGACCAGCGTCCGTGCGCCGCGGCCCTGATAGGCCGTCCACGATCCAAATCCCTTGGCGGCAACATAGCGCGCCGTCACCGCCGCGTAGTCATTCCACCCCGGCGCGACGCCGTTGCCCCAGGCGCGTGCGGTGTCGGCGTGTAGCGGTGCCGGCTCGTGGTGTGGAGGTACTGAACTGCGGACGCGCGCGTGGACATCAAGCAGCCACGACGCTCGGTGGAGGTGCGCCCCTTTGTGAGCGGCGCTGGTCAACCCTCCAATCTGCAACAGAGGGGCGCGCGACGAGCCCTCGCCTCCATCAGGAAGAATGACGGCCATCGGAGCTGTCTCCGCAAATGTCTCGGTGGCCCATGCGAGAAACGACCCGCGTCGATGGTTCCACTCGCGCAGTCGTTCCACGGCGCCGGCGACGATCTCGAGCGCAGCATGCACGGTCGTCTCATGCGCCAGTTGGTCGACGATGAACTGCTCGAAGGCAGAATAGGCGTCGAGGTCGAACAGAACGCCTGGGCTCAGCAGTGGTGGCCAGTGTCCGCGTGCGTCGAGTCCATCCCAGGGTTGCCCCGATGGAAACGCCGGGGGGGCGGTGACGACCGCCATGGGTTCGGTGGCTTCAAACAGCATGGCGGCTGCCGTCGGACAGAAGTGGGAGAGTGTGACGAACGTGCCTCTGTCGTCGACCAGCGCGCGCCGTGGGAAGTGCTGGCACGAGGTGGGCATGGCCGGCTCGCCATGATCGCGATGGACGGCACAGAGCCGTGACTGGTGGTCGAAGAACTGGCAACCACCGGCCGCCTGCGGCAGCTCGATCGCGCCAAGTAACGTCTGTCGCTCAGGTTCGACCGGAATGGTCCAGCCCGCCGTGCAACAGGCACCGGAATGGCGACAGCGATAATGCGCGTGATGACTGAGAGCGAAGACAGCGGGCACGTCACATGGTAGCTCGCGGCTCGAATCTCGAATGCCGAAGCGAACCTCGGTAGAATCAACCGAATGCCTGTGTCACTGACCGCCCGCGAACGTGCCCACTTGAAGGCCAGAGCTCATTCTCTGGAGCCGCTCGTCCAGATTGGTCATGAAGGGCTCACCGACGCCGTCGTGCGCGAGATCGATCGCGCGCTCACCGCGCACGAGCTGATCAAGATCCGTGCGGGCGGGGATGACCGCGAGGCCCGCAGGGCGATGCTTGACGAGGTGTGCCGGCGCACCGACGCCGCACCGGTCCAGCGCGTGGGGAAGATCCTCGTGGCCTGGCGACCACGTCCAGAGAGTGACGAATAGACGCCGGCGCCAGCGGTGCTAGACGGTGCTACGGGGCCGAGTGGCCGCGTGGGGCAGCGTTGATGAAGGCTTCGATCTCAGCGGCGGGGCGGGCTCCAGTGGTGCGTGCGACTTCGCGTCCGCCTGAGAAGACGGCCATCGTGGGGATTGAGCGGATGGCTGCGCGGTCGCCGAGTTCGGGAATCGCGTCGGTGTTGACCTTGACGATGAGATAGCGGCCGGCGGCGCGGGCGGCCACTTTGTCGAGCTCCGGCGCCACCATACGGCACGGCGCGCACCACGGTGCCCAGTAGTCAACGACCACGGGAATTGACGACGAGGCGACCAGCCGGTCAAAGTCGGCAGCCGTACCGACCTCGAGCGGACGGGAGGTAGCGTCCAGCGCGCTCTTGCAGCGGCCGCAGCGCACGGTTCCTGACAATCTGCCAAAGACGACCCGATTGCGTTGCCCACAGGACGGGCAGGCCAGGAGGAGTCCCCGTGGGTCGCTGTCAAGCGGTGCGCTCATAAGGGGCCTCGAGGAGCCCGGCCCTTCCGGGGGGCAGCAGTTGGAAGAGGTGTCGTCTGACCGCGGTAGATACGTTCGCCGAGTAGCGCGACCGAGAGCGCGTAGGCGTGGGCGCAGTTGTATTCGAGCAGCGCATCGTAATTCTCGAAGACCAGAAACGTCCGATTGACGCCGGAGACGAGCGATGCGAGCGCTGCGCTCTGGGGCAGTGACCGTCCGCTCACGGTGCGCACCCCAATCTCCTGCCATTCGCTCAGCGTCTTGGCCACCGTCATGTCGCGCTTGGCCGAGCAGGAACCGGTACGTCGCGGGATGTCGGCGGCAATCGTGGTGCTGACATCCTTAGAGGTCGCGACCTCCTGCACCCAGGGCTGGCCAGAGGCCCAACCGTGCCCGCTCAGGTAGTTCCCAATCGATGCGAACACATCAACCGCGGTCGTCCAGATGTCCTTGCGTCCATCGCCGTCGTAGTCCACTGCGTAGTCGAGATAGCTGGACGGCATGAACTGCGGCTGCCCCATTGCACCGGCCCACGAGCCGCGCATCCGCCGGTGCTCGATGTCGCCGCGATCGACAATCTCCAGCGCCGCGAAGAGCTCGCGACGAAAGAGCGTGCTGCGGCGCGGGTCGTAGGCGAGCGTGGCGAGGGCAGGAATGGTTGGCCTCGAGCCGCTGAAGCTGCCGAAGTTCGACTCGATACCCCAGATGCCCGCGATGATCGGCGCCGGCACGCCGTAGTCGCTCGCGACCTCGTCGAGCTCGCGGCGATAGCGGGAGGTCATCTCGCGCCCGCGACGAATTGTGTCGGATCTGAGGTGGCGCTCGATGTAGGTGTCGAGGGGGAGCACCGTCTCGGCCTGCGTGCGGTCACGTTCGATGACGACGGGCATCGGCTCCGGGATGTCGCTGAGCGCGCTGGCGACCGTGGCGGCGCTGATCCCGCGCGCCACTGCTTCGGTGCGCACGGCTTCAAGCCATTCCGTGAACGACGGTCTAACGTCCGACGCCGGTGCCGGGCTCGGATCTTGCGCGGCGAGCGTCGTGCCCAGAAGGATCAGGAGGGTCGCCGTGAGCCCACGCATCAGGATCGATCTTACAGGGCTTCGGGCTTTCGGCAGAATCTCTAGTGCACGCCCATTGGGCCGCGACCGCGCGGCCGCTTCATGAGGAGTACCAAGGGGAGCAGCGCCAGGAACAGCAGTCCGAGTGACTGAAAGAGGCCGACGAAGGAGACCATCGCCGCCTGCCGCTGCAGGAGGCCGAACATCGCGGCGTAGGCGCGGTCCGTCGCGGTCACCGCGTCGGCACCCGCCGCCATGAATCCGGCCTTCATCTGCGCAAACAACGACTGACTGGCGGGGTCGTACATACTGATGTGCGCGCCGAGCACTGCAGTACCGGACTGTGTGTGGCGCCCGACCAGAGTGCCCGTGACCGCGATACCGATGCTGCCGCCGATGTTCCGCATCAGATTGAACAGGCTGGTCGCGTTGCCCATGCGTTCACGCGGAATCGGATCCATAGAGACGGTCGTGAGCGGCACAAAGAGCAGCGCCAGCCCTGCGCCCTGCAGCAGCTGCGGCCAGAAGATGTCCCAGTAGCCCGCCTGCAGGCTCAGCCCGGACATCCAGAGCAGCGTGCCGCTGCCCACCACAAGCCCGATACTCAGCAGCTTTCGCGCGTCGACCTGTCCTGTCAGGTACCCCGTCAGCGGCATCATGAAGAACGAGCCGATGCCGCGAGGGGCCATCGCCAGGCCGGCCTGCAGAGACGGGTATCCCAGCAGTGTCTGCAACATGATTGGCAGTAGCACCAGGCTGCCGTAGAGCACGAACCCGACGATGGTCATGAGGAAGACACCGACGGCGTAGCTCGTCACCTTGAAGATCCTCAAGTCGACGATCGGGTCGGGCGTCCGCAGCTCATGAATGACCAGGGCGACAAGCGTCACCACTGCGAGCATCGACAAGAAGACGATGAGGCGGGATGAGAACCAGTCTTCCTGCGGCCCTTTGTCGAGTACGAACTGCAGGGCGCCGATGCCGACGGCGAGCATGCCGATGCCCCAGTAGTCGACCTTGCGTGACTCGGCCTTCAGGTACGGCGGGTCGAAGATGAACATCTTCGTCATGATGATCGAGGCGATGCCGACCGGGATGTTGATGTAGAAGACCCAGCGCCAGCTGTAGGAGTCGGTCAGCCAGCCGCCGAGTACGGGTCCGAGTATTGGCGCCACGACGATGCCCAAGCCCCAGAACCCCATGGCTTTGCCGCGGTCCTGCGGTGAGAAGGCTTCGAGGAGCACAGCCTGCGACAGCGGCTGCAGTGCACCGCCGGTCGCGCCCTGCACGATCCGGAAGAAGATCAGGCTCCCGAGTGTGGGCGCGAGCCCGCACAGAAATGACGCCGCGGTGAATCCGACGACCGACATCATGAGCAGCCGCTTGCGGCCGAACATGCTCGCCAGCCAGCCGGTCATTGGCAAGATGATGGCGTTGGCGACCAGATACGAGGTCAGCGCCCAGGTCGCCTCGTCGATCGTCGACGACAGACTGCCCGCAATATGCGGCAGCGAGACGTTGACCACGGTGGTGTCGAGCACCTCCATGAAGGTCGCGAACATCACCGAGAAGGCGATCAGCCAGGGATTGATATGACGCGACTCGGACATAGGGGGCGAGGACACCAGATCGCCAGATGACCCAGGTACCTGATGGTTATCGGGTGTGAACAGTCGGCGTGACTGACATCCCCGGACGCAGCATGCGCTCGGGGTCTTGTCCGCCCTCAAGGACGATCTTGACCGGCACGCGCTGCACCACCTTCACGTAGTTTCCCGTCGCGTTCTCCGGGGGGAGCAGGCTGAATCGGGCGCCTGTGGCGGCGGCGATGCTGTCGACGTGTCCTGTGAATTCACGGCCACCATAGGCGTCGATGTCGATCGTCACTCGCTGCCCGGGCTTCATCGTGGAAAGCTGGGTCTCCTTGAAGTTCGCCGTGATCCAGATGTCGTCGGTCTGCACGATGGCGAGCAGTGGCTGGCCCGGTTGCACGACCTGCCCAGGGGTGACGCTCTTACGCGAGACCACGCCGCGCGCCGGTGCCTTGATCACGGCGTACGCAAGGCGGAGTTCCGCATCAGCGAGTGCGGCCTTGGCGAGTTCGACCCGCGCTTGTGCGGACGAGGCACGTGCCCGCATCGCCGTGACCTGTTCAGGCCCGGTCTGGACGCCCTTGAGTCCCGCCTGCGCGCGCGCTTCCGCAGCGACCGCCTGTCCACGACGACTCTCTGCCATCCGGATACCGGCTTCGGCCTCGGCAATCTGTGCTTTCATGCTGTCGACACCGGCCCGGGTCACGTCCGCCGAGGCGACCGCCGCATCGAATTGCTGCTGAGAGATTTCGTCCTTGGTCAGCAAACCCCTCAGCCGGTCGACATCCTTGCTGCTTCTGGTGGCGTTGGCCTCGGCCTCACGCAGACGGGCCTGCGCGGCGCCGAGGCGGGCACGGGCCATCTCAATATCCTTGCCGGCAGCTTCGGTGCCGCTCCTCGCCTGATCTACCGAGCCTTGCGCCGCGCTCACGTCGCTGCCCGTGGTGGTCGACGTGATCGGCACGTTGCTTTGCGCAGCGATGGCGGTGGCTTCGGCATCGGCAAGTTCGGCGCGCGCTTTGTCGACCGCAATCTGGTACTCACGGGCGTCGATCTCGACCAGCACCGTGCCGGCGTCAACGGCCTGGTTGTCGTTGACGAGCACCTTCAGCACATGGCCGCTGATACGGGGAGCGATCGGCGTGACATGCGCATCGACCTGCGCATCGTCGGTTGACACCTGACCGCGGGTGGACGAGAACCAGACGGCGCCACAGGTGACGACGAGCAGGACGACACCGCCGAGGACCCTGAAGCCCGTCGAGCGGGTGAATGAGGACGTGTCTGACGAATCCGCCATTAGCGAATGCCTCCGAGATATTGACGGACCGCCTGCTCGGCGACCCCAAGTCCGCGTGCGAGCAGCGCTTTCGCCACGTTGTAGCCGTAGAGCGCCGAAATGTACTGCTCGCTCGATTCGGCGACCGCTTCCTGCGCCTGGACGATTTCCAGGCTGGCGGCGACCCCGGCTGCAAAGCGATCGCGCGCCTGCGTCAGTTGCTGGGCGGCGAGCGTGCGCGAGCGTGTGGCGACTTCGAGCTGTTCGCCCGTGGCGGTCAGATCGAGAAAGGCGTTCTTGATGTCGTAGTAGATGCCGGCCTTGAGATCGTCCGCCTCGGCCTGGCGCATCCGCAGGTCGGCGTCGGCCTCGATGATCTGTCCGCGCGTTCGTCCGCCATTGAAGATAGGCACAGTGACGGCGCCGACAATCGCATAGGTAGTCCTGGCGTTACCTGGCGTCAGGCCGATCGCGCCGTAGTCAGCGTTAATCGCGGCACTTGGCAAGAACTCCGCGGCTGCCGCGTGGCGTGCCACCTCTGCGGCCTTCACTCGTTCAAGCGCAGCCAGGTAGTCGGGCCGCGTGCGATAGGCTTGTTCGAGCGCCTGGTCCAGAGTGATGTCAGGGATGGGGACAAACGGCAGGTCATCAAGTAGCGTGAACTCCTGGCCGATCGGCAGTCCGACGAGATGCGCCAGTTGCAGCTTGCTCTTCTCGAAGTCGTTTCGCGCGGCCGTGGTGCGTTGCCGCTCGGTGGCCAGCCGGACTTCAGCGCGCAGCACGTCGATGCCCGCCACCAGTCCGTTGTTCTTCATGGTCGATGTCTGCTGCAAGATCGCGTCAGCCGACTGCATCTGTGCGGCGGCCGACGCGCTGCGCGCTTGCGCCGCCAGCGCCTGCAGATACGCGTTGGCCGTGACCAGCACGACCAAATCGCGAGTGGACTTGACGCTGTAACTGTCGGCGGCCGCCTTGTGCCGTTCGGCGCGCGCATTGTTGATGGCGCGTAGGTCGAAGATGGACTGAGACAGGCGGACGCGCGCGTCGAAGACATTGAACGGTCCGACGACGGCAGGGAAGCCCGCGGGCAGTGGGAAGCCGAACGCCTCGAGGTTGACCTTCTGGCGCGCTTCCGAGAGTCGTCCACTCACGTTGGGCAGCAGGTCGGCGAGCGCCATCCACCGGGCCCCGCGCGCACGTCCGAGCTGCTCCTCGGCGTTGAGGACCGCGAGGTTGTTGTCGAGCCCACGATTGATGGCATCGACGATCGTCAGCGCGATGGGCGTCAGGCTGGCGGTTCCCTTGGGGACACCGCCATAGATTGAGGCAGGCATGGCAGCGCTGGCGCGCGGCTGGGCGCCTGCCACGGCCGCGGTCAGAAGAAAGACGACAGATAGGACCGATCTCACCTCAAATTCCTTTCTCGTCAGCGGAAGATGGCGACGATGGGAGGAACAGAAGACGTCAGCGTACTACGCCCTCTCCAGTCACGTCACATAATCACGCGGAGGGTTGACAAGTTCTAGAATGTGGCGTGCCGTCTCTCTTCGACCCTCTGGTTCTTCGGGACTTGACGCTCGCCAACCGCATCGTCGTGTCGCCGATGTGTCAGTACTCGAGCAAGGACGGTTTTGCCAACGACTGGCACCTTGTCCATCTCGGGAGTCGGGCCGTGGGCGGCGCAGGTCTGGTCCTGACTGAGGCGACGGCCGTGACGCCAGAGGGAAGAATCAGCCCAGACGACCTGGGAATCTGGACTGATGCGCATGTCGGTGCCTTGGCGGGTATTGTCCAATTCGTCAAGCGCGAGGGGGCCGCCTGCGGGATTCAGCTCGCGCACGCCGGCCGCAAGGCGAGCACCTATCGTCCCGGTGCGCCTACTCATGGTGCCGTGCCGTTGGACGACGGCGGATGGGAAACGATGGCGCCAAGTGCGCTGCCGTTCTCGGACACATATTCTCGTCCGCGCGCGATGACGGCAGACGACATCGCGACCTGCGTGGGCGCGTTTCGCGCCGCCGCCTCGCGGGCGCGACACGCGGACTTTGACGTGATCGAAATTCACGCCGCCCACGGGTACTTGCTGCATGAGTTCCTCTCGCCGCTCAGCAACGAGCGGACCGATGCGTATGGCGGTACGTTCGAGAACCGCATCCGCCTACTGCTTGAAGTCGTCAGCGCTGTCCGTGAGGTGTGGCCGGAACAGGCGCCACTGTTCGTGCGGTTGTCGGCGACGGACTGGACACCCGGTGGCTGGGAGCCTGAGTCGACCGTGGCGCTGGCGCGCCGGCTCTCGACCTATGGCGTCGATCTGATTGACTGCTCGACTGGCGGCAACGTGCACGGTGCCACGATTCCCATTGGCCCGGGCTATCAGGTCCGGTTTGCCGCGCAGGTGAAGCACGAGGCCGGAATCGCAACCGGTGCGGTCGGACTCATCACCTCGCCCGCCCAGGCCAATCAGATCATCGAGACCGAGCAGGCCGACTGCGTGTTTCTCGCCCGCGAGTTGCTGCGCGATCCGTACTGGCCGCTTCGAGCCGCACGGGAGCTCCAGCACGACAGTCCCTGGCCAGCCCAGTACCTCCGGGCCGCGCCGTCCGGGGCACACGCCAAGTAGCCCGGACGCGACGGTCACGTCCAAGACCGGTCCTCAGCCGTCTAATCGACACAGATGGTGGCCCATGAAGGGCCGCCGTGAGGATTCGGAACCATGACATACCTGCGCTCAATTCCTGGCCTGAGAACCGTTGCCGCGGTTGCGGCGGTCGGCGTGCTTGTGGGCGGCGTCACCTGGCGCGGCCTGGCGGCCGAGACTTCGAATTCGACCGGTACGGCCCCGGCGGTACAAGCCGCGCCGGCCATTTCTCGCGCCGCGCTCGGCGGCCGGGAGTCCTACGCGGACGTCGTCAAAATGGTCGCGCCCGCGGTGGTCACCGTTCGGACGGAGGCCCGCGCCCGGGTCGCGCCGACGCGGTTTGGCGGTGACAACGACGACACGTTGCGTCGCTTCTTTGGTGAACAGTTCAGCCCGGGCCCCCGTCTGCCTGGGCGCGGCGCGCCGCGTGGCCCCAGGCAGCGGGCTCTTGGCTCCGGCGTCGTTGTGACCAACGACGGCTACATTCTGACCAACAACCATGTGGTGGAGGACGCTGACGAGATTCGCGTCGAGTTCAATGACGGGCGCGATTTCAAAGCCTCGCTCGTTGGCGCCGACAAACCGAGCGACCTGGCGGTCCTGAAGATCGCAGCCACTCATCTGCCGACCGTCTCGTTCGGCGACTCAAGCGCGGTGCAGGTTGGCGACCTAGTGCTGGCCCTTGGCAATCCCCTCGGTATTGGGCAGACCGTGACCATGGGCATCATCAGCGCCAAGGGGCGGTCGACGTCGCGTGGTGACGGCAGCTACGAAGACTTTCTCCAGACCGATGCGCCCATCAACCATGGCAATTCAGGCGGTGCGCTCGTCAACCTCAGCGGCCAACTCGTGGGTATCAACTCGCAGATCATTTCCCCGTCCGACGGCAATATCGGCATCGGCTTCGCCATTCCCTCCAACATGGCCGCGCACGTCATGAACGATCTGAAGAGTAGCGGCCGTGTCCACCGCGCGATGCTCGGCGTCAGCGTGCAGCCGGTCACGTCGGACATCGCAGAGAGCCTCGGGCTGAAGGCTGTGTCTGGTGCGATCGTCAGCGAGGTGAACGAGGGGAGCGCTGCGGCCAGGGCCGGTGTACGGCAAGGGGATGTCATCACGTCCTTCAACGGGCAGCCGGTGGGCGACTTCAATGGCTTGCGGAACCGCGTCGCGGATATGGCGCCGGGCGCGTCGGTGTCACTCGGGATCGTCCGGGACGGAAGTTCGAAGACGCTGACCGTCACCCTCGACGAGGTCGCCGCTTCGAAGTCAGCGCAGAACGCCAGCGAAAGCAAAGTAGACGATCAGGCGGCGCTCGGCGTGGCGGTTGAACCGCTCACGCCGGAACTCGCCGCCCGGGTCGGCCTGCCGCGCAACGCCCGCGGCATGTTGGTGGGGGAAGTCAATCCGGACGGCCGCGCCGCCGTGGCCGGCATCCAGGCGGGCGACCTGATCGTTGAAGTGAATCGTCAGCCAGTGGAGAGCGTCGAAGCGCTACGCAGTGCCATCCGGAAGGCGGCCGACAAGCCCGCGCTTCTTCTTGTTCGCCGCGACGGACACGAGACCTTCGTGACTGTCCGCCCGTCATAGCGTGGCGCAGTGGGCCGGCGCCAGATCTCGCATGGCCGGTGCGGGTCGGGCGTCGGCCGATCGTCGATTCGCCAAACCCGGGCTGAACAAAAGGCAGAGCGTTGTATAGTGATACGGTCCAGTCTCTGGACACGCGATCCGCACACGTGCGGGCGCGA
>JBEBGG010000286.1:0-2723 GCA_040081555.1 Vicinamibacterales bacterium | reverse complement strand
CGCCAAGTGCCAGCGGGATCAACGCCAGCCCGGCGGCCATCGCCGTCATCAGAATCGGCACGACGCGCTCGCTGGCCCCCCGCGTCACCGCCTCACGGAAATCAGCCACGCCCTCCTCCTTCATCAAGTGCTGGATGTGCGAGACCAGCATGATGCCGTTGCGCGTGGCGATGCCGAAGAGCGTGATGAACCCAATGATGGAGGCGACGCTCAGCACGCCACCGGCCAGGAATACACCGACGACGCCGCCAATCAGCGCCAGCGGGAGATTCAGCATCACGAGGATCGCATCCCGCGCGCGACCGAAGGCGAGCACCAGCAGCATGAAGAGTCCTGCGACGACGGCCGCACCGAGCAGCAACAGCCGTTGTGTCGCGCTCTGCTGGCTCTCGAACTGTCCGCCGTACTCCACACGATAGCCAGCAGGCATCGGCGCGGCTTGTGCCACGGCCGACCGGATGTCGCTGATCACGCCGCCGATGTCCCGCCCAGCCACGTTGGCGGAGATGACGATGCGGCGCTGCACGTTCTCCCGAAGGATCATGTTCGGGCCCTCCTCGCGTCGTACCTCCGCCAGCAGGCGAATCGGTACGGGGCCGCTGGTGGGTGTATCCACTGGAAGATCCGCAATGCGTTCGAAGTCGAGGCTGCTTTGCCCATCGAACTTCACGACGAGATCAAAGGCGGTGCCCCGATCGAAAATGCGTCCCACCGTGGCACCGGCAAAGCTCGTCTCGATAGCCTCGGCTACGTCCTCCGCGCGGAGGCCCGCTCGCGCGATCGCGCTCCGGTTGAGCACGAAGCGCACAAACGGGATGTCCATCTGCTGCTCGAGCGACAGATCGACGACCCCAGGTACGGTGGTCATCGCATCGCGTACGTGTTCCCCGAGACGTCGCAAGGTCGCGAGGTCGTCGCCAAATACCTTCACGGCAATGTTGGCGCGTGTGCCGGACAGCATGTGATCGATCCGGTGAGAGATCGGCTGACCGATGGTCACGTTCGTCCCCGGCAACGTCGAGAAGCCGCGGCGGAGTTCGGCGAGCAGGTCGGCACGCGGCCTTGTTGTCTCACGCAGGCCGACATCGATTTCGGCCGCCTCCACGCCTTGGACGTGTTCATCCAGTTCGGCCCGCCCGGTGCGCCTGGCGGTGGCCACGACTTCCGGCTGGGCCAAGAGGATCGCCTCGACGCGGCGGCCGATCTCGTCGGACTTGGCGAGCGACGTGCCCGGCAGGGTGTTGGCCTGGACCGTGAGACTGCCTTCATGGAAGTCGGGCAGGAAGCCGCTGCCCATACGCGTCATCGCGACGCCGGCGCCCACTAGAAGCAGCGCGGCGATCCCCGAGATGAGGTGCGGATGGTTGAGCGCCGGTGGCAGTACGCGCGCGAAGCCGGCCTTGAGGTTCCGTGCCAGCCAGCCGTCGTGTCCCCGCGCGATTCCAGGCGCGTTGGACAAGAACGCGTACGAGAGGGCGGGTGTGACGACGATCGCGACGAGCAGGGACGCGGCCAGCGACACGATGTAGGCAAAGGCGAGCGGTGTGAGCAGGCGTCCCTCGACGCCTGACAACCCGAAGATCGGGAAGAACACCAGCACGATGATCACGGTGGCAAAGACGATCGAGGTGCGGATCTCGAGCGTCGCATCGCGGACAATCTCCGCGTTCGAGCGGCGTTCGGCCTCAGGCCTCTGTGCGTTCTCCCGCAGCCGTCGCACCACATTCTCAACGTCAATGATCGCATCGTCCACCAACGCGCCAATGGCGATCGCCATGCCGCCAAGCGTCATGGTGTTGATCGAGGCGCCGAAGGCCCGGAGCACGAGTACCGCGGCGGCCAGGGAGAGCGGCATCGCTGTTAACGTGACCGCGGCGGCGCGGAAATTGGCCAGGAAGAGCAGGACCACGACGATCACGAGGAGGCCGCCGTCTCGCAAGGCGTGCACCACGTTGTCGACGGCCACCTCGATGAAGTCCGCCTGGCGAAAGATCTTGCGATCGATCGTCATGCCCGCCGGGAGCTCACGTTGCAGCGTATCGAGCTCGTGGTCGAGCCGTGCGGTGAGTTCGAGCGTGTTCGCGCCCGGCTGCTTCTGCACGCCGACGATGACGGCGGGCTTGCCGCTGCGTGATCCCTCACCTCGCTTCAGGGCGCCGCCCTCGCGTACGTCGGCGACGTCCTTGATGAGAATGGCGCGATCGCCTCGAAGGGCCACGACACTTTCGCCAATCTCTTCGGGAGTGTGCACCCGGCCGATGGCCTGGAGGACGTACTCCTGGGGGCCTTCCGTGAAGATGCCGGCCGAGGTGTTCTGGCTGGCGCCGCGGGCGGCATCGAGCAACTCGGTGAGGGAGACGTGGTTGGCGCGCAGTCGGTCGGGGTGCGCGATGACCTGATATTGCCGCTCGGCGCCGCCAATGGGCGTGACCTGCGACACGCCAGGGACGGCCAGTAGGCGACGTCGCACCACGGTGTCGGCGACGGTGCGCAGCGTCAGCGGGTCGTCGTGTTCGGAGGAGATGGCAAAAAACAGGATCTCGCCCATGATCGATGAGATGGGCGCCAGGACAGGACGCTCCACCTGGGGAGGCAGCGACCCAGCGACGAGCGACAGCTTCTCCGCGACCACCTGCCGCGCCATGAAGATGTCCGTGCCCCAGTCGAATTCGACCCAGACGACGGCGATGCCGACCGCCGTCGCTGACCGTACCCGCCGGACG
>JBEBGG010000124.1:0-10365 GCA_040081555.1 Vicinamibacterales bacterium | reverse complement strand
TCTGAAGTGTTTCGCGTTGAGCGTGAAGATCGGCGAGCTGATTGCCAAACTCGCGAGTCTTCTGGTCTCCTTGTGCGGCTCGAGCCTCTCGATACTCAGACTTATCCTTCAGGCCCAAGAGAGTGGCACGTGCGGAGGTCAGAACTGGCACACCAAGGATCCGCTCGATTGCCTCGCTGATGCGACGGCCCATGTCCGTCTCAGTGCTCAGCAAATCCTCGTATTCCTGAAGGAGCTCTCCATCAAACAGGAAGAATCGAGCAATCTGTTCAGGAAGGATCCGTTTCAGTTCTGCTTCTGCCTGGTGTGGACCAAGGACGGCCCCGTCACGTTCAAGGAAGTATTCGACGTTGTAGTCGTCATCGCCGGCTGGTGTACCGACGCCTGCTCGCGGGCGGCACGACCGCGTGAGTTTGTAGGTATGTTCGTCGTCCGTAAACTCGAGAGCAATCTGGAATCCGAAGTGGCCCTCGGCGGCCCGCTCCCAGTTTCCTACCTTGTGCAGCGACATGGCCTTGGTGCCACGGCCGAGCACCTTGCCGAAAAACGCGAAGCGAATCGCGTTTAGCAGGGACGTCTTGCCACGCATGTTCTCGCCATAAATGACCGTGACGCCGTCGTTGGCAGAGAAAGCGAGCTTCTGGTGCCCTTTGAAGGGGCCGAAATCGTCAAGATGAAGGGCTTGAATCTGAAGCATCGTTAGCTTCCCTTCGTGAGATGAGTCTCGACGGCTTGCTCTGCACTTCGCGCGAGTTCCACCGGCGTAGCGGCGGCATCCGAGTGCAGGCTCAAGACCTCGCGAACCAACCCAGCGTCGAGATGGGGAAAGTGCTCTCGCCGCAGCCGTTCGATGGTGTCGAGTAGAGATTGAAACTGGCCGTCGCTGTGCTGTCCGTGTTTAGTCATAATCCGTCCCGGATGATTCGTTGTCGTCATCCTCCACACCGATGGCGTCAAAGCGCGACCAATCGATGCCGTGTTCAATCGCGAGCCGCTGAAGATCAGTGACGGCTCCTGGGTTAAGCGCGTGGCTGCCAAATTCGATCGCTCGCGCGAGCTCGCCTTCAAGAATCGCCGTGGACGGCGGGACATCGGGATCGAACAGAGGAGTGACGAGAACGTCGTGTATGTGAGAGACGAACTTGCCAGGCGATTTGCGGAGCACGCGCCCACGCCGCTGGATGTACTCGCGAGGGTTCTTCGACGACGCGAGGATCAAGGCGTGTGAAACTGCTGGAATGTCGACGCCTTCGTCGAGACAGCGGATTGAGACGACGACGCCTCCGCGGCGCTCGAAGAGAGCTAATGTTTGGCGAGGGTCACCTGCCATCGCCGTGTGGTACTCAAGCACATCACTACATCCGGCCGCGCTGAGGGCGTCACGAACCTGTGTGAGTTGACCCTGGTCATCGCAGTAAACGATCCAGTGCTGACCGGGTTGGTACGCGCTGGTAACTACATCGACCGCCGCCCGAACCTTTTGTCTAGCTCCCTTGACGATGCGCGCGCGTCGAATGAGCAGCTGGGCGAACCGGAGTTGCGATTCAGGATTCGGCGCGGCCCCACTCTGCATTTGCGCGAAGAGCCTACGAATATCTTGGGACAACTTGTTCCAACGTTCCTGTTCGTCCTCATGCAGACTTATGCGATGAACGTGATATGCGTACTGAGTCAGGGTGCCGGCGCTGATCGCGTCGAATAACGTGAAGGGCGGCGGTACAACGCCGTGGAAATATTCAAGGATGGCGTCAGTACCGGCTTGGTCACCGGCTCGACGGGGCGTGGCACTAAGCCCCAATCTCGGACCGCTGGAGATTTCGCAAACTTTCCGGGCGCCCACAGCGCCAAGCCGATGGACCTCATCGGCGATGAGGAAGAGATGCTCCCCTCCGCGACAGGCACCGATGAATTCGGTTGAGGAGGCCGTTTGAAGCGTTGCGATCACGGCTCGCGGCGTCCCGGAAGTCGTCGCGCGTGTCCAAGCAGCTAACAGGCCGTCTATTTTCCAATCAGCATGCCCGCCTCCGCAGATCAGCAGGCGGAGTCCCAAGGTGTCGAAGGTGGAGCGCAATTCAGAAGTCCACTGGCGTAGCAGCAGGTCGCTCGGAACGAGAACAAGGACGGTCTCATCGCGCTCGAAAGCGTCCATGATCGCGCAGAGAGCAGTGAAGGTCTTCCCAGAACCTGTCGCATGCTCGAGAATCCCACGCCGTTCCTGCTGGTGCCAGGCTTCAAGTGCGCTGACCTGATGGGGTCTTGGAACGCGCCCCTGTCGCTCGGGCTCGGGTGACCACCGCGAGGCTGCTTCGATTTCGATGCAGATTTCGTCCACGAGTTCACCCCAGTGCTCAGGGTCAGAGACTTCAATCAATTGCTCGCGGGCCACCTGCGGGAGGGGCACGGTGGTCACCTCTGGAAAGTCGTTAGCCCACAAGCGGTCGAAGTATTCCTGTTCATCGTCGACACGGGCTCGTTCTCGATCATCGGCCCAGCTGACGAAGACGTCTACGGATTCAAGGTTGCCGTCCAACGCGAGACCTGGCCAGGTTTCGTTCATGGATCCCTTGAACGCGACGGCGTTGCCGTTTGCGTCTCGGAAGATGCCGACCTTGTCGTGAAACAGCCGGCGCGGCGGTCCTCCAACCTCACCGACCCACGCGATCCGGAAATCGACAACGCCAAGGGCGACCAACGAAGCGAGCACTTTCGCGGGCTTGATCAGACCCGGTGTTGAGATCAAACGCAGAAACTCGTTCTTCAGAAGTTCGCCTTGGACGTCTTCGTCACGAGCTGCATAGCCGTCGACCATAGCCGATGCATCGTCTGGGGCGAGAACGGGCGAGCAGATCAGCCTGATGCGTCCACCGTTGTCGACGAACTCTTTGAGGCTCGGCCACGCGAGAGCGTAAACGGCGCTGCTGAAATATCCGACTGCACGGTCGTAGGTTCGTGCCGCCGCAAGACAGGGCAAATAAAATGCCCGTGCGATGTCGTCCTCTGGCTTGTGGTAAGCCTGCTTCAGAGACAGGTCAGTTAGAACGTGCATCTAGTCCTTGAGCAGACGTTCGCGAGTAAGTTCCATGCGCCGAATGATCGCCTCGGCAAGCCGGCGAGACTTCACGGCCAACACAGTCTCGACCGTCGCTTTTCCGGTTGCGGGACGAAGCTGACGTTCCTGTGTCGCGAGTTTGCCCGCTGAAGCCTCGATGATCGTTTCTGCCTTCACCTGGACATTCCTCGACCATGCGAATTCCGAATAGAGGCCGGCATCCCAGAGGATGAAGACGTCCTCGTCTGCCGCATATCCCATCAGCAGAACGATCCGCCCCCCGTCGTTATTGAAAGACGCTCGCTCGCCGCGGCCTTTGCCGGGAACGATCAGCTGGATCTTGTGCTCGCCCAGCGGTCGACCTCCGGGCGGGCGGGTCGCGTTGTACAGGTAGATTCGGACGCGATGGGGCAATGGGGGCGCCAGGTCGATCTCGAATGGCTTTGCGTCCATTTGAGAATGGACTTTGACGACGGAAGCTCCGAGAGCAGAGACCAATCGGTGCTGAAGCTCTTCTTGAGGAAGCCGTTCCCAAGAGTCGTCGATATGCCCACCCGACTCTGGTATCGCCGATTGACTGTCATTTTTTTCTGCCACTTCGCGCCTCTCGTCTGCAGGTGAACTCTGCGAGGTCTGGGCGGCGCCAGTTGGCTCATGTCCCAACTGCTTCGCCAGCCAGGCTTCGAAGTCGACCCGGCGGATACGCCACTGGCTTCGGACTCGGAAGGCCGGAATCTCTCCCTCGCTCGCCATCGCGTATACCGTCTTCTCCGCGACCTTCAGGGCGTCCGCGACCTCGCGGATGGTCATTATTGGGTGGTCCGTCATTTTCGGCAGCTTAGTGAGATGTCCTCATTCCTCCAGAGCATTCCATACAGCTTAGGTAGCTGTCAAATGCTGCGTTCGAGGGCAGGAATGGTGCTGGGAGGTGCCCCATCGAATCCAACAGCCGCAATCGGGGCTAAACTTCGTCGGATGGCCGTGAAATACCACAAGGTCTACCGTTCTCTGGTTGAGGCAGTCTCCGACGGGCGCCTAGAAGAGCCGTTCGGTCAAGCTGGTTTTCGACGGGCTTGCCCTGGATTTGCGGACGGCACCTATCGCGCATTCCTGTGGAAGCACTCCGGCGCCGGCGGGATCGAAACCGGGGCTAGCGGGGAAACGCTTCTCCTCGAGCGAACGTCCCCTGGAAAGTTCAAGCTCGTTCGTCCGTTCAAGGACGACTTCTAGGCCCCATCCTCCTCGGGGCCTCTGCGCAACCGAGCTCAAGGTCCAGGCCCAATTTTCCTAGGAATTTCGCGGCCGTTCGGCTCGTAAACTCGTACGATCAAAATACGAAAATTTCGTGTTGACACGATCTGTCAACAGAGCTACTCTCGCCTTCGAGGTGCCGTTTGAGTTGGTCTGGAGAGGGAGCCATTCGAGCCAGGCGTGAGCAGTTGGGTTTGTCCCAGACCGATCTTGCGCAGGCGTTAGGGGTCACAAAATCACTGCTTAGCCACATCGAGGCAGGCAAGCGACAGCCAACCGAAGCGCAGGTCGCTGTGTTGGCCAAAACTCTGCGACTGCCCCCTGAACTGATACTTCTGGGCACCGGAAGAATTCCCAGCGACATCCGCGGAGCCCTTCAAGCGGATACCCCCAGAGTTGCGGCCGCGATTCGACAACATACCGAAGCGCTCCCCGTCGTTTACCCGACGTCGCCTCAGCGCGTCCCGCTGCCCGGGCTCGAGGGGCTGCCCGCCGCGTCGGAGAGGATTCCCGAAAGGATCGATGTCCACAAGACGTCTACCGCCTTTCGGGCTCACAGCTACCACACGAAGGTTCCACCTGACGCGATCAGACCGTTCATTCGTACGTTTTCGCGACCAGGGGAAACCGTCTTCGATCCCTTTTGCGGATCAGGGATGACAGGCGTCGCGGCTCTTATGGAGGGGCGCAACGCACTCCTGTCCGATCTGTCTCCCTCCGCTGTGCACATAGCGCGGAATTACACCACGCCGTGCGACGCGGATAGTTTCGCCGCCGCGCTTGAAGACGTGACACGCGCGGTAATGCCGACGATCGATTGGCTGTATCGACCGTTGGGGACAGCCGGGATCGTCGAGTACACGACTTGGAGCGACGTGTTTCGCTGTCCTGAGTGCGCCGAACGGATCATTTACTGGGAGGCAATGAAACACGACTTGTCTCCGGAGACCGCAACCGTCCGTTGCCCGAAGTGTGGAACACAACGACGGAAGGCCGACTTGGAATGGCTAGGCGAGGAGCCCGTCGAAACTCATACGTCCTCGGGATCGAATCGAATCCACTCCCATGGTCCAAAACAGGCTGAGCTCGCGCTGATCGAAGAAGCCAACTCCGCTCCAATTCCCTATTGGATTCCTCAACAGCCATTCGGGCGCGATCGTGAGATGTGGCGAGCTTCCCATAGTGCGATGGGGATCACTGACGTGTGTGGGTTTTTCACGCGCCGGAACCTGCACGCTCTTGCGGCGCTGCGGCACGCGATTGTCAATTCAGCCGAAGGAAGAGTGCGCGAGGCTCTATTTTTTGCGTTCACAGCGGCCGTGAACCGGGCGTCTCGACGGTATCAATGGAATGCAAAGCGTCCGACGAATGTGATGACGGGCACCCTCTACATCTCGTCGCTGCGCTACGAATGGAATGTGTGGAGTCTGTTTCGCCGCAAAGCGTCGGATGCGCTCCGTTACTACCGAGACTTTCCCAAAACCCGAGCCGTCGCTGATGTGTTCCAGAGGTCGGCGACCGATTTGGGCTGCATACCAGACGGCGCGATCGACATGGTTTTTATGGATCCGCCCTTTGGATCGAACATCTTTTACGCTGATTCCTCCCTGCTATGGGAGTCATGGCTCGGTGAGTGGACGGACCAACGAGCAGAGATAGTCGTTAACAAACACCGAGCGCCGGGGGAGGGCGGGAAGACCCTGAAGGACTATGGCGATTGCATGCGCTTGGCTTTTGAGCATGCGTCACGGGTTCTCAAGCCGAGCGGTCGAGCCGTACTCGCGTTCTCGAACTCCGACGACCGTGTGTGGGACACGGTCCAGAAGTCTCTTAGCGATGCCGGCTTCGAAACGAAGAGCGTCCACATGCTGAACAAGGGCCAGCCTTCGATCAAGGGCGTTAAGGGAATCACTGGCCGCGAGAGAGTCACCACCTTTGACTTGCTGCTGTGCCTAGAACACAGGGCGCGGACGACACAGATGGTTGTGCGTTTTCCCGCGCCGCAGTCGTTCATCGAGCGAGCAATCCAGCAAGCGCTTGTGTCTCGGGGAAGTCGTACTGACGAGATCTACTCGTCCGTGATCCGGGCAGCAGTCCAGACCGGGTATTCAGTGTCTGGTATCACGATGCCATGCGTCTCGGCGCAGTGTGCAATACAGGGCGCCGTCGAGGAGGAAGGCCGGTGGATCATGCCCTCTGCCTCAACCTGTAAGGAGGAGCCTGGCGATTTCATTTCGGGCTATCTCACAGACGTCGGAGCTTTGCCCCGGCCCAACGTCAGTGTCCCGTCCAGCCCGCCCTTGGCCGCGCAGAAAGTTCCTGGAGGTCGCGGGAGCGCGTTCTACCTGGCTCACAGCTACCATACGAAAGTTCCGCCGGAAGCAATTCGGCCCTTCATCGAGCACTATACAAAACCTGGGGACATCGTTCTGGACCCGTTTTGCGGCTCTGGGATGACTGGTGTTGCAGCGGCGCTTGCGGGCCGGCGTGCCATCCTCAATGACCTCTCGCCGGCCGCGATTCACCTCTCTTGGAACCACACGCGGCCTTGCGATCCGGACAGTCTGGCTGCTGCCTTTGACGTAATCAGCGAACGCCTCGCGCCAGAGTTCGAGCGCCTGTACGGGACGAGGCACAAGGATGGCGGATCAGCAACGATTCACTGGACGCTTTGGAGTACCAAACATCAGTGCCCGAAATGCTCCCACAAATTCCTTCTGTGGGACGTCATGGACCGAACAACCGGTCGGCTCGGGAGCTCCATCAAATGTCCAGAGTGCCGACGCAGTCTCAAGCGGGCTGACCTGCCGTCGCTCGGATCCGTTCCTGCCTGGATTGCCTATGAAACCAGTGATGGCAAACGATTCGAAAAGGCCCCAGAAGAGGAGGATCTTCAGCGTGCGGTAACGCAACGGCGAGAGCAAACGTCGGCGTGGTATCCGGACCTGCTGCTCGAGCGCAACAACGAGATGTACCTTCGATGTGCGCTACACCTACGCGGCGTCTCGTCGATCGCGGACTTCTACACGCCGCGGAATCTGGAAGCTCTCGCCCTCTTGTGGCGAGAGAGCATGTCAGTTACCGATGAACGACTTCGGCGAGCCCTGGCATTCGCATTCACGAACACTGCCTGGCATGGCACAAGGATGCGTCGATTCAATGCCCGCGGGGGCCAGCGCCCGCTGACCGGAACGCTGTACATCCCTCAGCTTTCCAGCGAGGCGAATGTGCTTGAGGTCATGCGAAACAAGATTGCTCAGCTGCAACGCTACTACAGGTTGTATCGGCCTGGCCGTACCGATCTGCCATCGATCTTCCTCGGAAGCGCGACCAGCCTCGACATTCCTGATGCGTCCGTCGACTATGTGTTTACTGATCCCCCTTTCGGCTCAAACATCTACTACGCAGACTGCAACCTAATTTGGGAATCGTGGCTCGGACGGCTCACCGACAGCACAGAGGAAGCGGTTGTCAACCGAGCGCTCACGATCCAGAGAGGTGGCAAGTCCCTTGAGGACTACGCGACTCTCATCAAGGGTGGGATGCTCGAGATCGCCCGTGTCTTGAAGCCTGGAGCTTGGGCTACCGTTGTCTTCCACAATACCGAGGCCACGGTTTGGAAAGTGATTCGGGATGCTGCTGACAGCGCCGGGTTTTCGTTCCATGAAGCTGCATCGCTCGACAGACGCCAACAGAGCCACAAGGGATACAAGGGACGCTCGGGCTCCGAGGACGTGGCGCACTTCGACGTAGTCTTCAATTTGCAGAAGCCCAAGATCTCCGCACGAATGAAGCCTCAGCGGAACAACAAGACGGATATCACAATGCTTGTGCGATCTGTCGCCAAGGACGGCGCAATCGCCAGTCAGGGGGTTCAGGCGGTCCACGCCGAAGTGATGCGCCGCCTTGCATCGATCGGAAGCGTCGAATTTGCGGACTACGCTGAGGTGCGCGCGATCTACGAGGGACTGACTGACCGGTCGAATCCGACTTCGAAACGCGATATGAGCGGCCCCCACAACAAACCGTCAGCGGCGAATCGTCGCGCGAAAGCTCACTGAGAATGCCGTGCAGCGTCGATCGCCACCGTCACGTGATCTGTCGGTACCGATTCGCGCGACGTATGTGGTCGGGCGCTGGCCACTGTCTGCGATCGGGCGGCAAGAAGATTCTGCCGAGTGGAGACTGAAATCCTTTCAAGCCTCCCCCGAATCCCAGTGAGCTGATATCTGAAACCCGACGCGGGTTAATCCGCATTTCGTACTTTTCGTCTAGGTAAATCAATCCTGCATCGAAGGCTCGGTGGTAGGTAGGCGTCAGGGCCACTCCATTCGTCACATGATCACTGCTGCCCGGGGCACCAACCGGCAGAATGTGTGCGGCTTCCACCAGTCGCAGTTGCATCCGTGTGACGGCGCAAGTGTGACCGTACGCAAAGAGAACTTCTCTGCGGAAGCTTGCGAGCCTAGACAGTCGGCTCGTCACTTGGATAAGCCGACGGCGCTCAGTTGTGAGCGTCCGGATATCTCGAGCCTTGATTTCCCGTAGCCCCGCCGCCTTTTGGAGCTGCGTCAACACAACAGCTTCGCTGCCGTACTTGTGAAATGCGGTCGCATTCAGGGTGTAGTGCAAGAGATGATCGGGGCGTATTCCGAGGGCAATCTCGTCGTTGCTCTTGCGGTGAAACGCCAGGCCCTCGGTCTCCGCTGTGCGAAGCGCTTCGATGTCGATCTGTACAGAAGGCGAGCCCGTCGTGAACACGCGGTGCCGCTGAATGTCGAATCCCGCGAAAATCCGCAAGTTCGGCTCAAATCCTATGAGAACGGTGGGGCCACTCCGATCGATTGGCAGCGGCGACCGAACGGATGTCATCTGAATCCGATATTCGTCGGCAAGGCGGCGGCGCCCACCGAATGTCAACGTCCAGAGGTACGCGTTGAGATTGAATGAATCGCCGTCAGCAGTAGTAACAACGAACCTGCGCGGCTGCTGGTTGGGCGAAGAGATGAGAATCGCTGATGCGTCAGCTTCAGCAGCAGCATCGATGATCGCTTGGATTAACACTCGAGCGGACACCGCTGGCATCCAGTACTCCCTCCGCAAGCCGCAGTCTACGCGACTGCGGAGCGTCGGCAAATAGCCGGGCCTGGGGCTGGCCAGCGGCCGGCATGTCAGCTCCCGAGCCGATTACGTTCTGGGTATCGCATACCCGAAAACGGCGGGCCCTGCCGCGGGTGCTCGCAAAAAGACCCGCGAATTCGCCAGGTATAGGCGTCCAAAAGATGGCACTGGCCGTGAAGCAGTCAGTTGAGCCGGACTTGCCGCCATTCCCAGGAGCGCCCATGCCCTCGCGTCGAAAGTCGCCGGAGACCAAATCACCTATACGAGTTCCGACGTCGGCGCGCTCAGGTCCCGCCCAGCGACGAGGAACGAACCGGCGTAGTCCTTCTCCGACAGACGCGACCACGAAACGCTGGCGTCGCGATGTTCGCCCTCGGACCGTTCGTTCGGCGGTTTCTGCAACCGCTTCGCTCCGGTGGTCGCCGTCCTTGATGAAGGTTCTCGTCGAAGAGTTGTACGTTGATGACGGCCTTGAGGAGTTGCTCGGGAAGGCGCCAAGCCGACTGCAGGTGCGCCAGTATCCTCAAGCGGTGGCGGTTGCGCTCATACTGCGTCACAGCTGGCGCGCCGACGATCTCGCTTGCATCCTCGAACGACTCGGCCTGACGAACGGACCATCCGTGGAGAAACTCCAGGTTGGCCCGAGGCGCCCGTCGCCGAAAACGACACGGAAGCGAGTAAATTTTTCCAGCTGACCGCCGCTCGACCCTTCTCGCTCAAGTCCCGATGTTCGTAAATTATTGAGTCAGCGAGGGCTCCAGCGAAGCTGCCTGACGCGGCTGCTCGGTACAAGATCTGCACGCGGACGGGCCACCACACGCTTCATTTGCGCTAAGGCTCAGGTGGATATCGGTGTGCCGTCCGACCTCAGCAACCATGCGTTAGCTTGCATGTCCACGTACTGCGTTCTACTGTCCAGTGGTACGCAGAGTCTGCGTACCTAT
>JBEBGG010000123.1:0-10372 GCA_040081555.1 Vicinamibacterales bacterium | reverse complement strand
CGCTCTCTTGCGCTGTCGCCGCGCAGCGCCGACGATGCGCCAGGGGCGCTCTTTCGTCTCGAGTCTTCGCAGGCCCCGGCCGCGGCGTCTCTCGAGCAGACCACTGCGTCGGTGGCGGAGGCGCGGTTGCCCAACGAGAGAGCCGTGACGGCGTCGCTGGTGCAATCGATGCAATGGCAGTATCGCAACGGCGTCGGCATGGCGGTCGTGCAGCTCGATCCGGGTTACCTCGGAGAGGTCCGCGTTGCGCTGCAGGTAGAGGGGGCCAACGTCTCGGCGACCCTCCATGCCGCCAATCCTGAGGTGCGCCAATGGATGCAGGCCAACGAAGGTGCGCTTCGGGAGAGTCTCGCGGCGCAGGGTCTGTCGCTCGACAGGTTGACTGTTGCTGAAGACGAAGACACCCAACACCGTGCCTCGCCCGACGGCCGAGGCCATGCCGAGGACGAACGTGAACGCCCGAGGCAGCCGCGCCGGCCCACTTCCGCGCATGAATCACCCACCTTCGAGGTCGTCGTCTAGGGTCCGCACATCTAGTCGGAACGCCCGCCGGAGGCACTCAGGCGATTGAGGCGCGGCTGGCGCGCCTTCCACGGTTTCACGGCTCCATTGAAGCGTTGAGAGACGCGGCCGATTGGTGAGCTGGGATGGTCGTGGTTCAGCCGTGACGAGTGCACACAATCACCAAGACACAGGCGGTGGCGTTTCCAGAAGCCTCACCGTGCTGTTGGCAGACGCCGACCCTGCGGCCCGGCACGTGCTGCGGCGGGTGCTCCTGCGCGAGTTCAAGAGCACGGTCATCGAGGCGGACAACGGCATCCGCGTCCTCGAAGAACTTGATACGGCCGATGTCGACGCGTTGGTCCTTGACCTCAAGATTCCTGGTCTTGGCGGCGTCGATGTGCTCCGGGATATCCGGCAATCGAAGCGGCATCGCGGTCTCCCGGTCGTCGTAGTGACAGAGCGCAAAGACGAGGACACGATCAAGGAGGTCCTCGCGCTTGGCGTTTCTGACTACGTGCTGAAGGATCAGCATCAGGCAGTGATCGTCGAGCGAATGCGCCGGGTGTTCTCGTCAGGTCGTCCGGTCGGCCATGATTCGGCAGAGACGGCGCGGCGGATAGTGATGCAGGCACCGTCCGCCTATACCGTGCTCGTGGTTGACGAAGATCTCGATTTCCGCCATTTCTGCACCGACGTGTTTCGCTCCAAGTACGAGGTCGTGACGATCCCCTCCGCCGCGCAGGCGATGGCGATGAGTCTGGCGCAGGCACCCAACGCGATTCTGATCGGGACGTCAACCGGCACGATGGGGCAGGAAGCATTCGCCCGGCGCATCCGCCAGCTCGACACGATGCACGACACCAGGCTGGTTGCTGTCGTCACGAAGAACCAGGTTGCGGAAGCCGAAGCCTCTGGCTTGTTTGATTCTGTCGCCATTCGATCCTTTGTGCCGGAGACGTTCATGCTGCAGTTCGAGCAGACGCTGCGTCCCCCCGGGGTGCTGGCGAAAGTCGCGATGGCGATGCCCGGGTTCCGTTCCCAAGCCATCTCCGCCGTTGAGCAGGTATTTGGCATGATGCTGGGTACCGAGGTGAATATCCTGGCCACGCCACCGCCGGTCCCGAAGTCTGGGCTCAGCGTTCAGGTGCCGGTGACCCTTGCCGAGCAAAACGCCGACATCATGGTCGGTGCCAGCATCAGCGACAAGACTGGACTCGAACTGGCGGCTCGCATGCTGCAGTCGCCAATCGAGGAACTACCGAGTGACGCCGCGCAAAGTGCCCTTGCGGAAATTCTGAACATGGTTGGCGGTCGCGTCCAGCAGGGACTCACTGCGAACGGCTTGAACGCCCAGATCGGAACACCCGTGACCGGCGCCCCGGGCGATCCTTCTGGCGACACCCTCAAGGTGGGATTCGGTTTCGATTCGATGACCGGGGAGCCGCAGGAGTTCACGTTGTGTATTTCCGAGCGCGTGTCAGCGGTCTCCCTTGACGCCGCCCCAGGGTCTGACTGACCGAGAAATTCTGAGCTGCAGGCCACACTGTGCGCATGCTTCTCGTAGGGGATTCCTCAACGATGCGACAACACGCAAGTAATCAGTGCGTTGCCGGCCAGGTCACCGCGACGACCACCGTCACGACCACAGCAGCGTTCTACGCGGAACCGATGTTCCAAGTGGCATAGATCTTTCGCACACGCCCAGTAGGACTGTCGGTGTACCGACAGTCCTACACCGTCCTCGTCGGCCGTCCGGCCGCCACCCCGCGCATCCCCGCGTCAATCACGGGTCATTCCGTGCAGTCTTGACCGGCACCTCGCTTGCTGTTTCGCTGGCCGAGCCCACATGTCGTGTGGTGGCCAAGCGAGAGAGCCATGTCCAACAAATCTGAAACACCTGCCGCCACGGATGCCGCCTCCAAGAAGAAGGGGAAGGGCAAGCTATTGATGATCCTCGGTGTCGTCTTCGTCCTTCTCGCCGGCGGCGGCGCTGCGGCGTACTTCACACTGCTCAAGCCAGCGCCGGAGGCGGCCGGCGGCGAGGCGGAGAAGGGCGAGGCCAAGAAGCACGAGGCCAGTAAGCACGAGGCCCACGGGCTGGTCACGTTCGAGCCCTTCGTGGTCAACCTCGCCGACCCGGGCGGTCGACGCTTCCTGCGCATCAACGTCCGCTTGCTCGTGGCGGAAGAAGAGGAGGCGAAGGAGATCGAGGAGAGCAAGGTCAAGACCGAGCGACTTCGCGCCACCATCCTCGAACTGCTCACCTCCCAGACCTCCGAGAAGATCTCGTCGGTCGAAGGCAAGGCCGAGCTCAAGCACGAGATCATCGAACACGCCAAGTCGATCCTTGAACCAATGGAGGTGACCGATGTCCTCTTCTCCGACTTTGTCATCCAGTACTGACGCGACCCTGCCGTTCCTCGGGATGCTCGACGTGCGCTGCCAGGTCGAGGTCATCGTGGGCCACGGTTCGATCACGGTGCGCGAGTGCCTCCGGCTGCAGCGTGACAGTGTGATTCGCCTGAACGAGACCGCCGGCGCTGACCTCAAAGTGCAGGTGCAGGGCGTGGTCGCCGCTTCCGGAGAAATCGTCGTCGATGACGAAACGACGTCGGTGAAGATCACCGAAATTCTGCCGCCCACTAGTGCCGCGGAGGACCGGTGAACGACGTCCTCGTGACGCTGCGCACGGCGCTGAGCCTGGCGGCGGTGCTGGCGTTGCTCGGTGGCTTCGTGTGGCTGCTCAAGCGCGGGTCGATCAAGCTGTCCGGATTCGCGCCACAGAGCACCATTGCCATCGAGACGGCGACGGCGCTCGGCGATCGTCGTCAGTTGGCGATCATCACGGTCGAGGGCCGGCGCGTGCTCGTCGGCATGACGCCCACCACAATCTCCTTCATCACGGAACTCGGGAAGAAGTCCCCGGAAGCGGGGCCGGCGTGAACGCGACCCGCCTCACGCGAGTCCTGCTGCTCGTGGCCCTGTGCGCGATTGTCACGGTCGCGCCAGCGAGCGCACAGACACCACAGAACCTGAGCGTCAACATCGACGGCATCGGCGGTATTTCGGCGCCGCTGCAGCTGGTGCTGGTGATGACGCTGCTGTCATTTGTGCCCGCGGTGCTGGTCGTCATGACCTGCTTCACGCGCATCGTCATTGTCTTTCACTTCCTGCGACAGGCGCTTGGCACCCAGGAGATGCCGTCGAATCAGATTCTGATCGGCCTGACGCTGTTTCTGACGATGTTCATCATGGCGCCGGTCGCCGAGCAGGTGAACACCCTGGCGGTCCAGCCCGCGATCGATGGACGGATGAGCGTGATGAACGCGGTCGAGGCGGGCGCGCCGCCGCTGCGCGAGTTCATGTTGAAGCAGACGCGTGAGGCCGACCTGGCGCTGTTCATCGAGCTCGGACATCTGCCGCGGCCCGCGTCGCCGAGCGAACTGCCGATGCGCGCGGTGATTCCCGCGTTTGCGATTTCTGAACTCAAGACCGGCTTCCAGATGGGGTTCTTCCTGTTTGTGCCGTTCCTGCTCATCGACCTCGTGGTCTCCACCACGCTGCTGTCGATGGGGATGATGCAGTTGCCGCCAGCGATGATCTCGCTGCCATTCAAGATTCTGCTGTTCGTCATGGTTGATGGCTGGAACCTGATTGTGTCGTCACTGGTTCGCAGCTTCGCGTAGGGGAGGACTCACATCCGTGTCTGATGCTCTGGTGGTTGGAGTTGTTCGTCAGGCGATCGAAATCGCGGTGATGGTGACGCTGCCGATGCTGGCCGCCGGGCTCCTGGCGGGCGTCGCCGTGAGCGTATTCCAGACCGTCACGTCGATTCAGGACAACGTGCTCGCCTTCATTCCTCGCGCCGCCGCCATCTTCGTGGTCTTTGCGCTGACCTTTCCGTGGATGCTGCGCGTGCTGACCGGTTTTGCTCGTCAGCTGATCACGCGGCTCCCCGAGATGATCCGGTGATCGACCTCACGCCGCTGCTGGCCATCGGCCTGTTGATGGTGCGCCCCGGGACATTGATCCTCGGGTCGCCCGCGTTTGGCGGGGCCTATGCGCCCGCCCAGGTCAAGGTGGCGCTCACGGTGTTGCTGGCGATCTTGCTGATGCCTGGGGCAAGCGTGCCGCAGGCGTCGTCGACCATGGGGCTGGTGCTGATCGTGGGGAGGGAGATGGCGATTGGGCTGGCCCTTGGCCTGGCAATCCAGGCGCTGGTGGCCGGCGCTGAACTGGCCGGGCACCTGGCTGGCTTTCAGATGGGCCTGTCGTACAGCGCCATCGTCGACCCGGCCAGTGGCGTGCGTAACAACCTCATCGCGTCGCTCTACGGCACGATCGCGATGATCGTCTTCTTACTGACCAACGCTCACCACGCGTTTCTCCGCGCGCTCTCGCAGTCGTATGAGTCGCTGCCCATGGGCGCTGGCCATGTCGGGGCGACGCTGCCACAGGCGGTGATGGCGCTACTCGGACTGGTGTTCACCTTCGGCCTGCGCGTGGCCGCCCCGATCATCGTCGTGCTGCTCGTCACCGAGGTAGGCCTTGGCCTGATCGCGAGGGCCGCACCCGGACTGAATGTCATGGTGATTGGCGCACCGCTCCGGCTCCTCATTGGCTTGGTGCTTCTCGCGGCTGTCGCGCCCTCCGCGGTGGGCGTGGTGGCGGGCTCGCTCAATTCCGTCCTCCAGCTCGGCGTGCGCTTCGCCGAGGTCTTTCGCTAGAGGACGGCCGTGTCAGATTCCGAGAAGAATCTACCTCCTTCAGCAAAACGCCTCAAAGACGCTCGCGAGAAGGGCAACATCGCCAGCAGCCGTGAGCTGTCGGCCGCCTTCGGGTCGCTGGCCGCGACAGCGGTGCTGGTCGGCGCAGGGGCGCTGTTTGCCGGCCGCATGATGGAGCAAATTGCGGGCACGATCCGGCACTTGGGTGACGTGCCGGCCCGCGATATCGCCCCGGCCGATCTGATGCCGCTCATCACGACGGGCGGGGCGCTACTTGCGTTGACGGCTGGCCCGGTGGCGCTGGCGGCCGCCGGCACCGGCGTGTTCACGTCGCTCCTGCAGACGGGATTCAACTACTCGACCAAGACCCTGTCGCTGAAATGGGACCGTCTCAGTCCGTCGAATGGGCTGTCGAAGCTCGCGCCAGGCAAGGCCGGCATCGACACGTTGAAAGCGATTTTCATCGCCACCGTCATTGGTGTGCTGGCGTGGCGCGCTATCCAGGGTCTGTTGACCGATGCGGCGCACATGACCTTTGCCAGCCCGGTCGACAGTGCGCAGCGCGGCTGGGCCGATGCGACGCGCCTGCTCTGGCAGGTGGGCTTCGTGCTGCTGGCGTTTGGCGCTGGCGACTACGGTCTTCAGCGATGGCGCTACATGAAGAACCTCAAGATGAGCCACCAGGAGCATCGCGAGGAGGCGAAGCAGGATTCAAACCCCGAGATCAAAGGCCGCGTGCGTCGCGTGCAGCGAGAAATGCACCGCCGCCGCATGCTGCAGTCGGTGCCGACGGCCACCGTCATCATCACCAACCCGACCCACTTCGCGGTGGCGCTCGAATACAACCGCGACAAGAACCCGGCGCCGATCGTGGTGGCGAAGGGCGCCGACCGGATCGCCGCGAAGATCCGCGAGATCGGCCGGCAGCACTCGATTCCAATCATGGAGAACCCGCCGCTGGCTCGCGCACTCTTCAAAGAGTGCGAGATTGGCGACACCATCCCGGGCCCGCTGTTTGGCGCGGTCGCCGAGATTCTTGCGTATCTGATTCGCATCAAGCAGCTGGTGATCTGAGATGACCCCCAAGAAGCCACAGAAAGCCTCGTCGCCGCTCAACGGTACCGAGATGATCGCGCCCATCGCCGTCATCTCGGTCGTCCTGCTGATGATCGTGCCGCTGCCGCCGATGGTTCTCGACCTGCTGTTGTCGGTCGACATCGGCCTGTCGGTGGTGCTGCTGCTGACGGTGATCTACGTGCGCCAGGCCGTGGAATTCAACGTCTTTCCATCCTTGCTCCTGTTGCTGACATTGATTCGGCTGTCGCTCAACGTCGCCTCGACGCGGCTGATCCTCATGCATGGGGCCGACGGTGTTGAAGCGGCAGGCCACGTGATCATGGCCTTTGGCCAGTTCGTCGTCGGCGGCAACTTCGTGGTCGGTATCATCGTCTTCGTCGTGTTGATTGCGATTCAGTTCATCGTGATCAACCACGGTGCGGTGCGCATCTCGGAAGTGACCGCGCGCTTCACGTTGGACGCGATGCCCGGCCGGCAGATGGCGATCGACGCCGACCTCAACGCCGGCTCAATCGACGAGCAGGAGGCGCGCAGCCGGCGCGAGCGGGTGCGCAAGGAGGCGGACTTCTACGGCGCGATGGACGGCGCGATCCGCTTCACGCAGCGCGATGCGCTGGCGGCGATGTTGATCACCTTCGTCAACATCGTCGGTGGGCTGATTATCGGCGTGTTCCAACAGGGCCTCGATCTCTCGACGGCAGCCGAGACCTACACCATCCTGACTGTCGGTGAAGGTCTGGTGACCGCCATTCCGGCGCTGCTCGTCTCGATGTCCGGCGGCTTGATCACGACGCGGGCGGCCTCCGAGTCGAACCTCGGTGAGGAAGTCGCGGTTCAGCTCCTGGCGCGGGCCCGGCCGCTGGCGGTGGCGGCGACGGTACTCATTGGCCTGGCGCTGATTCCCGGCTTGCCAAAGCTGTCGTTCCTCTTGGTGGCGGCGCTGCTCGGAGTTGGCGCGCTGGCGACGCGGCAGAAGGCCGACGCAGCAACGGCCGCCGAAGCGGAGGCGCCCGAGGCGCTGCCGGCGGAGACGTCCGAGACTCCGGCGCTGGTCGATCCGCTCAGCATCGAGATTGGCTATGCGCTCGTGTCGCTGGCCGATGACAAGCAGGGAGGGACGCTGCTCAACCGGCTGCGCGCCATTCGCAAGCAAGTGGGCTCGGAGACCGGCGTGGTCGTGCCGCCGGTGCACGTGGCCGACAATCTGCAGCTCGGGCCGCGTTCGTATTCGATTCTCGTCAAGGGCGTTGAGGTCGCGAAGGGCGAACTGGTGCCCGATCGCCTCATGGCGATCAATCCCGGTACGGCGACCCAGTCGATCGAAGGTTCGCCGACGCGTGAACCCGCCTTCGGTCTGCCGGCCTGGTGGATTCCCGTCGCGCAGCGGGAACATGCGGCGGCCGCCGGCTATACGGTGGTCGATCCGACGACCGCGCTCTCGACCCACGTCTCGGAGACGATCCGCGCCTTCCTGCCGGATCTCCTGAGCCGCCAGCAGACCAAGGAGATGCTCGACCGTCTCGCCCAGACAGCGCCAAAGCTGGTCGAAGAGCTCATTCCCAAGGTCGTGCAGGTCGGTGACATCCAGCGGGTGCTTCGGCAGCTGCTGCGTGAGCGCGTTCCGGTGCGCGACCTCGTGACGATTCTCGAGGCCATTGCCGACGCGCAGCAGAACCCGTCCAAGGATCCGGACGCGCTCATCGAGGCGGTGCGTCAGGCGCTGGGCCGGACCATCTGCAAGCAGTATCAGACCGAGCGCGGCGACATTCCGGCCATCAGTCTGACTCCGGCCCTCGAGACCCGCTTGATGCAGGCGCTGGTGCGAACGGACCAGGGACCGGTGCTGGCGCTCGAACCCAATCACGCCCAGGCGCTGGCCTCCAAGATCGCCGATGCCCTGGCTGGAGCGTTGGCACAGCCTGTGCTCTTGTGCACACCAATGCTTCGCCCGCATCTCTGGAGACTCTTTACACGCGTGCTGCCGCACATCGGGGTGCTGTCGCACAGCGAGATTCCGGCACAGCTCCGTATCGCCACCGTCGCGGTGCTCGACTGACATGCATCTCAAGCGTTTTCGCGCCACAAACGTGCGTGACGCCCTCCGGGCGGTCCGCGAAGGACTCGGGCCCAAGGCCTTGGTCTTGTCGACGACGATGGTCCAGGCTGCTGGCTGGCGTGGTCTGATGGGCGCGCGTGAGGTCGAAATCACGGCGGCGGCGGAGCGGGAAGCGTCGGTGGAGCGACCGCAGCCGTCGGAGAACCGACAGCCCACAGCCCCAGACGGCATTACCGCACAGCTCATCGCCTCCGGCCTCGATCGGGAGCTGGCCGAGGAGATTGCCGCCTCGATCCCTGAACGGAAGCGTCGTGCGGCCACGCCGGCGCGCCTGCGCGACGCGCTGGCGCATCGTCTCTCGGAACTGGCCGCAGTGGATGAGGCCTACGCGCGCGCGGAAGTATTCATTGGCCCTCCTGGAGCCGGCAAGACCACCAGCATCGCGAAGATCGCCGCGCAGGAGCGGGCGCGCAACGGTCAGCGCTTGTCTCTGCTGGCGGCGGATGGTTTCCGCATTGGCGCGGTGGAGCAGCTGCAGGCCTACGCCGAGATCCTCGACACGCCATTTCGTGTGGCGCGCACGGCCGACGATTTGTGCGCCGCGCTCGAGACGAAGCAGCGGATACCGGTGCTGGTCGACACGGCTGGTCGATCGCCCTCGGACGCGGCCTCGCGCGATCTCTTTGCCGTCGTTGGTCAAGCCAAGGGCATCCGGACGCATCTGGTGATGCCCGCCAGCACCTCGGCCCAGGCGGCACGCCGCATTCTCGACCTCTACGCGCCAGCGCGCCCCTCGCGTTTGCTGCTGACCAAGCTCGACGAAGCGGAGTCGCTGTCGCCTCTTGTCAGCCTGTTGCACGAGTGGCAGTTGCCCATTTCCTACGTCGGCACGGGTCAACGCGTGCCCGACGATCTCAGTCGCGCGACGCCGGCGTTTCTTGCCGCGTCGGTCCTTGGCGAATCGACGCCGTTCTCAGCGAGCCAGTCATGAACCAGACCATCACGACCGCCCCGCGCGGCTCCATCATCGCCATCACCAGCGGGAAGGGCGGCGTCGGCAAGACCAGCGTCGTCATCAACCTGGCCGCCTCATTGGCCCGTCTCGGGCATCGCGTCGGTGTCATCGACGCCGACTTCGGCCTCGGCAACATTGATGTGCAACTCGGGCTGGCGCCAGAGTTTCATCTCGGCCACGTGCTGAGCGGCGAGAAGACGCTCGAGCAGATCACGGTGGTCGGCCCGCACGGCATTCAAATCATTCCTGCCGGCAGCGGCATTCGCGCGCTCACGCAGCTTGGCAAGGATCAGTGGACGAAGTTCGAGGCCATGGTGCGCGAGATCAGCGAGGACCTCGACTACCTCCTGCTCGATACAGCGGCCGGCATCTCCGACAACGTGATCGAGCTGCTGCTGCTGGCCGAGCGGGTTGTCGTGGTGACGTCGTTTGAGCCAGCGGCGGTGGTGGATGCCTACGCCGTCATCAAGATCGTCAGTGGCGTGGCCCCCGCCAAGGAGCTGGGCATCGTCGTCAACGCCTCACGTGATGGCGACGAGGCTGCGCAGGTGTTCCGGCAGCTGGATGTGGCCTCGAGCCGCTTTCTCAATCGCCGGCTGCGGTATCTCGGATTCGTCGTCCATGACAGCGCCGTTCGGGACGCGGTTCTCGGCCAGCGTCCCGTCGTTTCGCACGTGCCCCAGGCCGCGGCCAGCCGCTGTTTCCGCGTGCTGGCGTCCCGAATTGCCGGTATGACGCCGGGCGGTGCTGGAATGCGGATCGCGAGCCGCGCACACCCCGAAGTGGCGCGCCCGCAGGTCTTCGCCGAGGAGTCGAGCCGATGCGCCTGAACCCGGTGGAGGTGGATATCGAGGCGGCCAACCGCCTGGTACTCGAGCACGTCGAGCTGGTGAAGACGTTGGCGGCGCGCATGTCTCATCGTGTGCCGGCGCACATCGAGTTCGGTGAACTGGTCAGTGTGGGCATGATGGGCCTGGTCGAGGCCGCGCGGCG
>JBEBGG010000122.1:0-10384 GCA_040081555.1 Vicinamibacterales bacterium | reverse complement strand
ATTCAGAGTAGGCAAATGCGCCTGAAATCGGCCCAAAGAGTGCCTGAAGAAGTCCTGAGACGATGAGACACCCCATCAAGTCCTGAAAAGTCCCTGAAGAGGCCTGATTGGCCGATCCCGCGGTGCTACTGTCGGGTTCATGGCGAACATGAACCACCCACGCCGCTGCTGGCGCGTGAGGTCTGCGGCGATGGTCTCAGCGTATGGCGCGCTCGCGCTGATGCTGGTTGGATGCAATGGCGGCACGATCGTGCTCACGCAGCAGATGGAGGCGCGTCGGCTGGTGTCGAGTCTTCACGTCGACTTCGCGAAGGCGAACGAAGCGGCTCATCGCGCCGTGATGGCCGACACCGATGAGGCATCGGTCGCGGCGGCACACGAAGCGGAGCAGGCAGCGACCTTGGCGCTGCAGCATCTCAGCCAGCTCCAGCCAGTGCTGCAGTCGCTGGGCTATGGCGACGAGATCAAGATCCTCGACGGGTTTAAGGGCCGATTCGCCGAATACCGGACGCTCGATGCCGAGATCCTTCCGCTTGCGGTTGAGAGCACCAATCTGAAGGCGCAGCGTCTGTCCTTCAATGCGGGGCAGGAGGCCGCCGACTCATTCGTCGCGGCCCTTGCCAGAGCGACCACTGGCGTTCAGGGGGCAGCCGACCGCGCTCAGCTCGCGTGGGTCGCCAAGGTGGCGATCCTGGAGATTCAGGTGTCCCAGGCACGCCATATCGCTGAAGCGGATGACGCCGCGATGACCCGTATTGAGGCGAAGATGGCAGCGTCCAACGCGGCTGCGCACGACGCCGTCACGCGCCTGAGATCGCGTCTGCCGGGGGCGGCTCCAGCATGGGCCGCAGTCACGACGGCTCTCGATCAGTTCATCGACATCAATCGACAGATTGTCGAGCTGTCCCGTCGGAACAGCAACGTGCGGTCGTTGGCGTTGACGCTTGGGCGGAAGAGGGTAGTGGTGGCGGCGGCGGAGGACCAGCTCCATGCCCTCGAGGAAGCGCTCGCCACACACGCGTTCACGGCGACGCGTTAGCGAGGGCTGGTCTCCGACTCGGTCGGTTCGACGGCAAAGCGGTAACCGACCCAGGGTGCGCTGAGGAGATAGCGAGGGCGTGAGGGATCGGGCTCAATCTTCTTGCGGAGCAGGGCCACCAGAGACCACAGGTGCTCGGTCTGTTCCACCGCATTTGGCCCCCAGATGGCTTTCAGAATGGCCCGGTGCGTGAGCACGCGGTCGTGATTCTGCGCCAGCAGTGAGAGCAGGTCGAACTCCTTCGGCGTGAGACGGATTTCGACGCCGTTCCTGAGAACGAGACGGCGATCGTAATCAATGGTCAGGTCGCCGGCGCGAAATACCCCGCCCGGTTCGTCGTCCTCATTGCTGACGCGGCGCAGGGACACGCGGATCCGCGCCAGCAGCTCCTCTGGACCGAAGGGCTTGGTGACGTAGTCGTCGGCGCCGAGATCGAGCGCATGGACCTTGTCGGCCTCACTGCTGCGTGCCGACAAGACGATGATGGGCACCTTCGACGTCGTGCGAATCCTCCGGCAGACTTCCGTGCCCTCGAGGTCCGGCAATCCGAGGTCGAGCACGATCAGATCCGGCACACGATCAGCAACGATGCGAAGGGCCTCGGCACCCTTGCCCGTCGTCTCCACCTCGTAGCCGCGCGCGCGCAGCATGGGCCCCACCGCGCGTTGAATCGCGACCTCGTCGTCCACGAGCAAGATGCGCGGCATTGGACTCACACCGTGTCTGCGTTGTCGATGATCTGGTCAGTCTTGGCGGGCACAGGAATGACGATACTAAACCGAGCGCCGCCACCTGCGGCGTTCTCGGCCCAGATGCGTCCGTGCTGGACCGCGAGCAGACGGCGAGCGATCCAGAGGCCCATGCCCGTGCCGGAGGTTCGACCGCCGGCGGCATCTCCGCGATAGAAGCGCTCGAAGAGGTGCGGTAGGTCGGCGGCGGCAATCCCAGGGCCGCGGTCGCGGATGTCGAAGGTCAGTCCTTCGGGCGTGACGTCAACGGCGATGTCGATGTTCGAGTCCGTTGGCGCGTACTGTGCGGCGTTCTCGAGCACGTGCGCGACGGCGTTGGCGGTGAGACGCGGATCGATGAGCACCGGCACGTCTGAGCCGATGTGCACGATGACTCGGCGATCGCGAATCGTGGCGCCGACCTGATCACGGGCGCCCTCGAGAATTTCTGAAGGGTGCGTCCACCGTGCCTCACTGGCGACTGCACCGGCGTCGATGCGCGCCATCTCGAGGATGTTCTCGAACAGCCGCGCCAGCCTCTCGGCTTCAGACAAAATGAGGTCGCTCTGTTCGTCTCGCTGCCCGGCCGTGAGCGAGGAGCTCTTGACGTTGCTGGCGGCCACTCGGATCGTCGTGAGCGGGGTGCGGAGATCGTGTCCCAACGACGCCAGCAAGGCCGCTTTCAATTGCTCGCTTTGACGGGTCAGTTCGGCTTGCTTGCGGTCCTCGAGGAACTGGGCGCGTTCGATGGCGATGGCTGCAATGCCCGCCAGCGCGTCGAGCGTACCCGCCTCAATCGACCGTCCCGAGGCACCGAGCATGCCGATTGCCTTCGTGGCCGCCCGCAGCGGCACCAGATGAATCAACCGGTTGTCGCTCATCATGGTCCGGTGCCCGGAGTACGTTCGGGCATGGGCGTCATACTCGAGGGTGGTCTGCGCCGAGGCGAAGGCGTTCGACAACTCCTGTCGACTGAGGTCGATCGCGTCCCTGCCGGCTGTGAACAGTTCCCAGTCCGTCGTGCGCGGCAACGCCACTGCAACAAACGACAGATCGAACCGGAGGGCAATCGCTCGAGCGAGTCGCGACATCGCGTCCTGGCTGTCGGTCATCATCAGCACGTCGCGACTGAGGTCGAAGAGCCGGGCCAGTTCGTCGCGTCTGGCGACAGCCTCGTCGGTCCGGGCCCGGACTCCGGCAGAGAGGCGGCTGGCAATGAGGCTGACCACGAGGAACGCAAAGAGCGCCACCCAGTTCTGTGGATCGACGATGGAGAAGGTGCCGACAGGCGGAAGGAAGAAGAAATTGAAGGACAGCATCGCAACGATCGACACGGCGATCGCGATCCAGAGGCGCGAGGTTGCCGCCATGACCAGCACGACCAACAGAAAGGTGGTCGACACCGTCGCCGTGTTGTGAACGTGAAGCCCGCGGACGTAGAGGAGGGTCACGCCGGCGATGGTGCCAAGGCCAGCGACGAGGCGCCAGAGCTCCTGGGGTCGCTTCGGCATCAGCGCCATGATACTGGACGTCGGTTCCGCCGAATGGACCTGTGCGACGTGCGCAGTGGCTCGTACCGCGCCTGGGAACTAGGTTCAGGCTGCGGCCGGCGTCGCTTAGAACACCTTGTTGCTGACGGGGGCGTCTTTTCTGAACTCGTGCGACATCGAGTAGAACCCCGCACTTGTCAGAGTGACGGTCACGGTCTGGGCCCCGCGATTCTCCCAGTACCAACCGTGAATGCCGGGAAAGGGAGCGGTGAGTGTTCCCGAGGCCTGGCTGGTGTCGGGCTTCTTCTCGTAGGTCTGTGCGTACCCGCGCGGCGCGCCATCGGGTTCCGCATGTAGTTCGTAGTCGACAACGGCCGTTGACACCCACGAATACAGGAGGACCGCGTTCTTATCGAGGCGGTATTTGTACTCCACGAACTCGCCAGGCGCGAGTGTGAAGCGGGCCGTCTCCTGATGGAACGGCCGCTCCTGCGGCACGATGATCGCACTCTGATTTGCCGTGCCCGAGGCCGCTCCGGCGGCGTTCAGTGCCTCCACCTGCTGGCCTGTGACCCCGAGCGGCAGGAGTCCGAGCCTCTTGCCCGTTCCGAATGGGTCCAGAGCGTATTCCGCCGGAAGGACCAACAGGACCAGTACTAGGCCAGCTGCCAGTAACGCGACGCCCGCGACGACCGCCAGGCGCCGTCGAAGTTCAATGACTGATTCGTCCGGTGATGGTGTGGTCATGGCGTCACCGTGGCGAAAGGAAGTAGCCGGACAACTGATAGCCGACCAGGAGTAGGCCGCACGACATCAGGAGGCCGTTGCAGGCGAAGGCGTGACGGAGAAAGCCTCTCTGTGTGCGCCAGAACGTCAGGCCAATCAGCACCGCCGTCAGCGCCATGCCCTGCCCGATCTCGACCCCCAGGTTGAAGCTCAGAATGTTGGCCACGAGTCCGTCCGGCGCGAGCGTGAAGTCCTGGAGCTTCGTGGCCAGACCAAAACCGTGGAACAGGCCGAAGGCGAGCACGGCCACTTTGGTGTTGGGTTGAAATCCAAAAAACGCACGGAAGCCGTCCATGTTCTCAAATGCCTTGTAGACCACCGAGAATCCGATGACGGCATCAATCAGGTACGGATTGGCTCGGACGCCGCCGAGCACGCCCCCCAGAAGCGTGAGGCTATGTCCGAGCGTGAACAGGCTGACGTACAACAGCACGTCCTTCAACTTGTAGAGGAAGAAGACCACCCCGCCCAGGAAGAGCAGATGGTCGTAGCCGGTGACCATGTGTTTGGCGCCGAGATACAGCAACGGTCCGATCGCTCTCCCTTGCAGGCCCTCGAGAAAGACGGCGTCCTTGCCCGAGACGCCGTGCGCGTCGAGTCCCACGGAGCAGAGGCCCACGACCAGGGCGGCGCAGGCGGCTGCGATCACTCGATTAGCGCCGCTGGTATTTGTCATGGCAGGCATCACATGTTGTGTTCAGTGCACCGCCGGCCAGGAAGACGCCGTCGGCATTCTTCCCTTCGGCCGCTTTCAGAATGCTGGTCGCCTCGTTGATGTAGTCGCGTGTCATGGCGACCCAGTCGCCGTGGTCCACGACACGGTTGCCAAGCAGCATCAGGTTGCCGGCTTCAACGAGTGCCGCCGCGCTGCTGGCCACAGCGCTCCACTCCATCTCGTTTTTCGGCGCTGCTTCTTTCACGACGCCGGCGGTGAGTGTGGTGCCGACCGCATCCCAGACCACCGTCGCGTTGGGCATGACGATGCCGCTCATCACCTGCCTGATGCTGGCCACCGGCGTCACCGTGGGAGCGCTGGCCGGCGGAGCCGCCGTCGCCCGCGCCCGCGATGTCCCCGAGGCAATGATGAACGCGATGCCGCTGACAAACAGCGCCACGCTGACGACAAACAGCCACTCCACACGTCGCATCACCGCTCCTTGCCGCATCGAAGACACAGCGTCAGTATGCGTGATTGTCTCTCTGGCCTGATGGGCGTGCCCGAATATCTGAGTTCGTGCCGCAAAGGGGGATCAACAGCCCCCCTGGCTATGATAGCCCTCATGCGCCTCGGAGCACTGGCGTGTTGACGTGCTTAAGGGCTGGCCGCAGGCGTCGCCGCGGCGAGCGCAGCAGCAGGGGGCGCTCCGCCGTCTGACAGGTTGCGTGGTGCGATGGACGCGCGCAGCGCGTTCAGAACCGCCACCACATCGATCACCTCTTGGGTGACCGCGCCGGCCACGGGTGACAGGTGGCCCGCCGCAGCGACACACATCGCGAGCACGCTCAGTCCCATACCGCCGACCGCGCTCTGCAGCGCGATCTGCCGCATCCGCCGGCCGATATGCAGCAGTTCGTCCACCCGCTCGAGCGAACTGTCAAGAATGACCACACCTGCGGCTTCGGTGGTGACTTCACTGCCTTGTCCGAACGCGATGCCGACGGTCGCGGCGGTGAGCGCCGGGGCATCGTTGATGCCGTCGCCCATGAACACGGTATTGGCACGTGCTGTCTCTGCTCGCACCAGCGCCAACTTCGCCTCCGGGCTCTGGCTGGCGTAGACCTCCGTGATGCCGACCTTGTCGGCCAGATAACGCACCTCGCTGTCGCGGTCACCAGACACCAGCAACACTCGCTCGAAACCATGCACCGGCTTCAGATGCCGAACAAACGAGCGGCCGTCAGCCCTCGGCTCGTCGCGAAACCGGAACGTAGCCGCATAGCGACCGTCGATGGCGACGATGCACTCCAGTCCGCCGGCGGGTGGTGGGAGCGCGGCCGCCCCTGGAGACCGCCTGGAGAATAGCGATCGACTCGTGACCAGGACGGTGTGTCCTCCGACCACGCCGTGTAGTCCTTCACCGGGATGTTCGCCAACTTCCGTCGCGTCCACCACCGTCAGGTGAGCGTCAGCTGCCGCGCGGATGATGGCCGAGGCGAGGGGGTGGCGCGAGTAGCGTTCGAGACTGGCCACAGCGGCCAGCGCATCGTCGGCCGTGACACCGGAGGCCGGAATCACGTCGGTGAGCTGTGGCTGGCCGTAGGTGAGGGTGCCGGTCTTGTCGAAAATCGCGGTGCGGCAGGTGTCGATCCGTTCGAGCACGGCCGGATCCCTGATGACGATGCCTCGGCGTGCCGCGAGCGACACCGAGCCGATGATCGCCACAGGAATCGCAATCAGCAGTGGGCAGGGCGTGGCGACGACCAGCACGGCGAGAAATCTCAGCGCGTCGCCGCTCATCGCCCAAGCGACCAGCGCAATCCCCACGGCCACAGGCGTGTACACCGCACCGATCTGATCGCCGAGCCGACGCAGCTGCGGCCGCCGCTGCTCCGACTCGCGCATCACCTGCATGATCTTGGCGTAGCGCGAATCGACGGCGGTCTTGTCCGCGCGAATCGTCAACGCGCCGTCGCCGTTGATGGCCCCCGACAGCGCCGCGGCTCCGGGCACCTTGGCGAGCAGGAAAGGCTCGCCCGTCAGATAGGCCTCGTTCATCGAGCTGCGGCCTTCGAGCACGACACCATCGACCGGACAGGTCTCGTGTGGATAGACGACCAGGACATCGCCCACGGTGACAGCGGCCAGCGAGACGTCCTCGATCTGATCGTTCTTCTTGCGGTGTGCGACGGCCGGGAGCCGTCGCGCCAGGGCCTCGAGGGCGAATGACGCCCGGCGCACGGCCAGCGCTTCGAGTGCCTGCCCCCCGGACAACATCAGCACCACCAGTGCACCGGCCAGATATTCACCGAGCAGCACGGCCGTGACGATCGAAATGCCGGCGAGGAGATCCGCGCTGAATTCGAGCCGCACGACGTGTGTGATTAGTCCGGCCACGAGTGGGATGCCCGCCGCCAGCGCCATCAGGAGCGGCACCGTCTGCCATGGGATGCCCGACACGCCACCGGTCGTCCGGAGGCCGAATCTCAGCACCAGGTGAAGGGTGAGCGCCAGCAGCGTCACCCCGGCGATGACGACCTCCCTGGTCAGGAGGCCGCCGGCTTCTGTTGGTCGAGTCATCCGTGCTGCCAGTGTGCCTCATTCGGACGACGGCGTCGCCGCACCTCCCGGCACCGGCCTTACTCTCCAATACGAGCGCTACCTGGCGGCACAGGATTCCAGGCCGCGGTCTTTACCGGCGGCCTCCATATCCGGTTGAAGTAGCACCACTGTCCACGCGCGCGTTTCATGGTGGACAATCAGGGTCGTGACTGACCTCCCGAGAATCGCCCGTCGCCAATCAGCCATTGCCGGCTGGGGCGTGTATGCCGCTCAGCCCATCGACGAGGACACCCGCATCGTCGAATACAAGGGCGAGCTGGTGTCGCAGGCGGAGGGGGCCCGCCGGGAGACACGGTATCTACCGCGGCAGCGGATCTGGATCTTCAATATCAACGACCGATGGGTGCGCGATGCCGGGCGCGGCGGCAACATCGCGCGCTACGTCAATCACGCCTGTGCGCCAAACTGCTACACCGACATCGTCGGCCGCCACATCTGGATCATTGCCGCGCGGCGGATCCGTGAGGGCGAGGAACTGACCTACGACTACAACACGGAAGGCGCGGCGGGGATCCCGTGTCTGTGCCGACCGCGTTGCCGACGCATTCTGTAGAGCGAATCATGAAATCCTTCGACGGCCTCCTGCAGTTTGCACCGCTCTACCAGCCCAGGGTCTGGGGTGGGCGGCGCCTCCACACGGTGCTCGGTCGACATCTCTCAGACCTGGGACCGATTGGCGAGTCGTGGGAACTGGTCGACCGCGCGGAGCAGCAGAGCGTCGTGGCATCAGGGCCCCATGCGGGTACCACGCTGCACGAGTTGTGGACGCGGCATCGCCGGGACGTCTTTGGTGCCCAGGCTGCGACTTCGACCGCGCCGCGCTTTCCGCTGCTCATCAAGATTCTCGACTGCGCCGACGATCTGTCGATCCAAGTCCATCCGCCCGCGACGGTTGCGCCAACGCTCGGCGGTGAACCGAAGACCGAGATGTGGTACGTCGCGAATGCGAATCCGGGTTCGCACATCTATGCCGGGCTTCGTGCGGGTGTGACACGAGACGCGTTCGAACGCGCGCTCGCCGACGGCTCTGTCGCGTCCGTCGTGCATCGCCTCGAGGCTCAAGAGGGCGACAGCCTCTTTGTGCCGAGTGGCCGACTGCATGCGCTGGGTGCCGGGTTGTTGATTTATGAGATTCAACAGAGCAGCGACACGACCTATCGTGTGTTTGATTGGAATCGTCTCGGGCTCGATGGCCGTCCGCGCGACTTGCACGTGGCGCAATCGCTCGCCTCGATTGATTTCGACGACGTGGAGCCGAGGCTAGCCAGTGGCGAGGGCGTCCTGGCGGCTTCGTCGTTCTTCCGCGTGAGCCGCGTGCGCACCGGTCACCGCGCCCCGATTGACGGAGGCTTCCGCCTGATCATGCCGATCGCGCAGACGAGTTGGGCCGGCGAGCAACTCGCGCCTGGCCAGCTCGCGCTCTGCCCAGCGTCTTATGCGGCCGCCGACCCCGTCGGGGAGTGGCTGGAGATCGAACTGCCACTCTCCGGGATCCAGACAGAGTGACGTTGATGCGCCGAAGGGCGCACCGGCGATCTGGATCCGGCGTGTGTCGCAGCGGCTAGTTGACGACGGCTTCCGAGGCGTCTGTTGAAAGATCGCGCCCAAGCGCCGCGAGTCCCGCCGGCAAGTCCAGCTGCGCTCCCGCGTGCTGCATGCTCGACCCGAGCGCGTGCAGTACACGGAACAAGTTGTGCGCGCGGCTCTGTTCACCCATTTGACCGATACGGACAATTGGCAGGCCGAACGAGCCCGAGATTTCGACGCGGTGGACGGCTGACATGTGACGTCTGACTTCGTCTGCCGAGACGTGACTGGGCACGGTGACGCCAATCACCGAATTCAACCGGATGGCTTCCGGCACCATCAGATCGAGTCCCATGGCTTCGATGCCATGCTGCAGCGCCTTCGAGCAGAGTTCGTGACGACGGAAGCGGCGAGCCAGGGTTTCATCGCACACCAGGTGCAGCGCTTCGTGAAGCGCCAGGATGCCCGACACTGGTGCCGTGTAGTGATAGGCACGATGGTTCCAGAACTTGTCGGCAAGCAGCGCGTCTAGGCACCAGTGCGCGATCGGCTTGGTGCGTGCCTCGATGCGCGTCCACGCATCATCCGAGAACGCCAGCAGGGAGACGCCAGGAATTGAGGACAGTCCCTTCTGTCCGCCGGTGATCACCGCATCGATGTTCCACTGGTCCATGTCGCAGGGCATCGTGCTCAGCGTGCAGACCGCGTCGACAATCACCGCACAGCCGCGCGCGTGCGCGAGCCTCGCAATGGTCTCGAGGTCGCGGTTGTGGACCGTGTTGGAAGTCTCGCCCTGGACGATCGTCAGCGTCTCGAAGCGCCCGCGCGTCAGGAGCGCTTCGATGACTGCCGGGTCCGCAGCCTGGTTGTCCGGCACCTCCACTGTGGTGACGTGGCCGCCGACGCGAGTCGCCATCTCCGCCATCCGTCGACTGAAGTAGCCGTTGCAGACCGAGAGCACGTGGCTGCCTGGTGTGACCAGATTGCAGATTGCCATCTCCATCGCGGCGGAGCCGGGGCCGGCGACGCCCAGCACGTGTGTGGACTGGGTCTGGAACACGTAGGCGGCCATCTGCTTCACCTGGCCGATGACTCGATTCATCACGTCGCCGAGATGGTTGATGACAATCGAGTTGGCGTGCGACACGCGGTGCGGCAGCGGCACCGGTCCGGCGCCCATCATCAGCAGCGGCTCCTGCGGCAGAATCTGATCGAGTGCCACGATGGACGAGGGGATCGGGATGGACATCCCTCAATGGTAACCCCGGGTCCTCGAGCGATGCGTGTCAGCGCTCGGAGGTCGGCGGGGCAGGCTTCTTCCGGCCCGTCAGCAGCGCCAGCAGGTCTGGAGAGTCGGCCTGTGACGCCCTCTCGCTTGGGCTCTTCACCGTGGGCGCGGCCGCGGGTGGCGCGCCTGACGCCCTGGCAGCCTTGACGGGCGACGTGTTGATGGGCGCAGTCACTGCGTGCTCTTCGTGTAATTCCTGCTGGCGGGCCTTGGTGACAAGTCGGCGCGCGGGGGGCGGCTGGGGAT
>JBEBGG010000121.1:0-10402 GCA_040081555.1 Vicinamibacterales bacterium | reverse complement strand
GAACGGCAGTACACGGGACACGGCGTGGTCATTGGCCTCGATCGTCAACGAAACCTGGCCTATGCGCTGCGCTGGAGCGGCAGTGAGCCTGGTGGGGCCGCCGAGCTTTCCGCCCTACGGCTCAATCAGGCGACGACATTGACGGAATTCAGCCAGGCGCTGTCGTCGTGGCGGATGCCCGCGGTGGACGTGATTGCGACCAACCGGGATAACGACATACGTCAGCAGCGCGCGGCTCTTCAACCTCGGCGACGCGGGTTCGATGGCCGGTATCCCGTCGATGGACGAGGGGCCGCCAACGAGTGGCGCGGGTGGGTGTCACATCCTAGTGAGGGCTCGGGTTGGGATGCGGCCGCTGTGTCCAATGACGATCCGTTCCGAACGTCGAGGATCTCGAGCTTGCTCTGGCCCGGGCACCAACGGAGTGCGAAGGTCTTTGCCGTCGACACCCTGGCCGAGCTGCAGCGCGACGTCCACGCCGATGATGCCGACGTGATGATTGCCGGGATCGAGCGCATCGTGGATCTAGCGCCAGGGCTCAGCGAAGCCAGGCGTCGGTTGATCGCCTGGGACAGAAATATGCGCGCCGACTCACAGGACGCGCAGCTGTTTGATGAGTGGCGGCGCCAGTTCCAGAGGCGGATGGCGGGCGCGACTGGGTCGCCGGCCCTGGCGGATGAACTCGCAGCGCGCGTGGACTACGTCCGCGTGTTGATGTCCCAAGACGGCGGACTGACTGCGGCAATCGTTCCGACGAATGTGCCGCAGGCGCTCGCGCAATCGCTGACGACGGCGCTTGACGTGGTGCAAGGTTCGGATGCGAATGCTCGATGGTCGGTCGAGCATCGCGTGTCGTTCGAGCACCCGCTGGCACTTTCGGATGAAGCGAAGCGTCGCTTCAACGTCGGTCCGTTCCCGGCGGATGGGGCTGAGCACACCGTGCAGGCTCTGGCGGACCGCGGCCGAACCGGCGCCGGCTTCCGAGCCGTCTTCGATGCGGGGGATTGGGACCGAGCGCAGGTGGTGAGCGCGCCGGGGCAGTCTGGTTGGCCTGACAGTGCGCACTACAGGGACATGGCTGCGCTTTGGGCGGCTGGCAGGATGATTCCGCTGCCGTTTAGCGCGGCCGCGGTGCAGCGCGCCGCGAAGGCGACGCTGACACTGCAGCCGCGATAGGCGACGCGGTCACCGCCCAGTTGAGGTGACGCTAACGTGAGAAGTTCACCTTCGGTACGTCCTTCGCCTCAGGTGCGGCTTCGAACAACGGATAGTCCTTGAAGGTAAACATCTTCGCCGTGAGGTTGCCCGGGAACTGACGCCTTGAGGTGTTGTACGCTTGCACCTTCTCGTTGTAGCGCATGCGCTCCACAGCGATGCGATTCTCGGTGCCCGCGAGTTCGTCGGTCAACCGATTGAACTGTTCGTTCGCCTTCAAGTTGGGATAGTTCTCGACGACCGCGAGCAGTCGTCCAAGCGCTGAGGTCTGCTGGTTTGCCGCCTGGATCGTCTCTTCGGGCGACTTCGCGTTGAGAAGCTTTGATCGCGCGTCGGCGATCTCCTTGAACACGCCCTCTTCGTGGGCGGCGTAGCCCTTCACGGTTTCGACGAGGTTCGGAATCAGGTCGTTGCGTCGCTGTAGCTGGTTCTGGACCTGCGCCCACTGCGCCTTCACGCCTTCTTCCTGACTGACGAACGTGTTGTACGAGCAGCCTGTGAGCGGTGCCGCGAGCAACACGAGCGCGACCAAACGAACAGCCGATCTGCGAGTGATATTCATGGTTGATTTCCAGATTGTTGAGGTTCCACGTTCAAGGGTGCCGAGGTTCCACATTGTGAATTGTAAGGTTGCTACCGCCCCGGCCACCACCCATCCGGCTCAGCACCCAGATGACGATCATGGCCAAGACGATCGTGCGTAGTGAGATGCCGGTGCCCAGGGGGCGTGTTGCCTGTGGCACGCGGACGCCCGTGAGTTGCACCCCGCGCCCTTGCGCGATGCGCCCAATGATGCGGGACGTGCCCGCGACCAGCCCGGTTCCGAAGTTGCCCTTGCGGAACTCGGGTGTCATGTCGTCCCGACTGACCTGCCCGGCGTAGCCGTCGGTGATCCACTCCTCCAGGCCATAGCCGACTTCGACCCATACGCGCCGCACGTTCGGTGCAAGCAGAATCAGCAGGCCGTTGTCCTTGCCACGATCACCGACGCCTTGGCCGCCGTTTTCAAACAGCTTGACCGCGTAGTCGCGAATGTCGGCATACGGCTCAATCGACGGCACCGTGGCGACCACCACCGCGTCGCCCGTCACCTGTCTCAGCTCGCGGATCATCCGATCGAGTTGGTCGGCGCTGGCGGCGTCGATCACGTGAGCGAAATCGTTGACTGGCTGGGCGAGCGTCGGAAGTTGGGCGGCCGCCTGCGCTCGCACCAGGGACGGTGCCAGCGTGAGCAGGAGGACGGCGAGAAACAGGCGGACGGCCACTGGCCCTACGCGCTGTCCCATCGGTCGATCAGGCTCGTGAGATGTTCGAGCGCGGCGACATATTCGGCGAAGAGTGATAGGGCGGTACTGGTCGGCACCGCCGTATCGGGGCTGAGCTGCGCCACCCGTGCCAGGACGGCGTCCACCGGCGTGGCACCGCTCTGGCGTGCGATGTGCCTGAGGAGCGCCGACAGCGGCGCTGCCGAACGCTGCACCAGTGCTGCGACCTCACGCGGGCGCCCCTGGGTTTCGATGAACGCTTCGCGCAGATGCAGGAGGTGACTCCTCGCCTGCACCTCGCAGGCCCTCCGCAGATCGGCGGGATCGATGGCTAGTCCCTGCAACGGGTCCGGGCCAAAGACGACGGTGTAGTCAGACAGGATGGCGCCAAACTCAAGCGGAAACGCGTCGAGCGACTGTTCGAACTCGCGCCCGCCCATCAGGAGCGGCGTGGCCACGCCACTCTTGTGCCAACTGCCCACGCGCGCGGCGCAGGCGTGAAGGTCGGCGGTGGTCAGTTGGTCCACGATAGCTAAGGACGCGATCGGGGCGCCGGCGGTTCGCGCGGTGTCGCCGTGGGTGACCAGTGCACGAAGCCGATCGGCGAAGATGCTGACCAGGTCGCGAACCAGCGCCGAGACTGCGACGGGATCAGCCATCCGCCAATTGTAGAATGTCACGCATGCGTTTGCGTGAGTTGAAAGTCGGCTGCTTCGGCGGCGGCACGGGGCTCCCCAGCCTGTTGGGCGGCTTGAAGACCAATCCCTGGATTCAGGCGGACGCGGTCGTGACGGTGTTCGACAGCGGCGGCAGTTCAGGCATGCTGCGGGATCAGCTGGGCGTGCTGCCGCCCGGTGACGTTCTGAAGTGCGCACTTGCCCTTGCGCGCAACGAGCGCGAAGCACGCCGCGTCTTGCTCGCGCGCCTGCCGACCCTGGAGCACCAGCGCCTCGGCGGACACACGGGGGGCAATTTGCTGCTGTCGATGATGGAGAGTTACAGCGGAAACTTCCTTGATGCCATCGATGGACTGCGCGCGCTACTCGGATGCCGAGGCCGCGTCTGGCCGGTGTCTACCGACAAAGCCTCGGTCTGCGCCGAGTACAGCGACGGCTCGGCGACTCGCGGGGAAGTGGAAGTGGACGCAGGGCAGTTGTCCGGACAGTTCGTGCGTCGCATCTGGCTCGAGCCGGCGCCGGCCATCCACCCTTCTGTCAGTGAGGCGATCGCGACGTTTGACGCGGTGATCATTGGTCCGGGCAGCTTCTACACGAGCCTGATGCCGATTTTCCTTGTGCGCGGCGTGGCCGAAGCGCTCGGCAAGATGCAGGGCCCGGTCATCCTTGTCGCCAATCTCCTCACTGAAGGCCGCGGCATGGCCGGGTTCACCGCCGCCGACGCGGTGATGCGCCTCGAGCAGGCCATGCAGCGCAAGGTCGATGTCGTCATCACGAATCTGAAGGCGCCGAATGCGGAGGTGCTTGCGAAGTACGCGGTGGAGCATAAGGAGCCGCTCGCGCCGGGCGAACTGCCGGCGCACTGCGAGCTTATCGCTGGCGAGTTCTGGAAGGGCGAGATCGCACGGCATCACCGGCGGCGGCTCGCTTACGCGGTGTGGAGCGTGCTTTCGCGCCGGCTGTTGGGCGATCGGTAGAAGGCGTCAGCCGCGCGGCCTTCAACTGGGCCGCTTTCTCGATAATCGCCGTGAACATTGCGCCGGTATTCCCGGCGTCGGCCGGGCGGTTGGTGTGCCAGATCGCCGGGTCGTCTTCGGCGAGGATATCTTCGAAGTCGCCTTCACTTTTCACGCTAAGGGGCGCGAACGCCGCGATATCGAGCTCGCCGGACCAGTCGTCGCGGTGCTTGATGAGCAACCACGAGCGTGCGCCGGAATCGGCACGCGCCCCCGCGAAGCGTCCACTGGTTCGCACCAGCACCCACGAGCCCTTGAGCTTGTACCCGTTCAGAGTGAACTTGAGATCGCCCTTCTTGAGCGCACTCGCCACATCGTCTTGCTCCGGTGTCCACGTGCCCTTGTCCCACAGCATGACGATGCCGGCCCCGTAGCCTTCAGGAATCACTCCCTCGAAGTCACCGTACGCCACCGGATGGTCTTCGGTTTGCACGGCGAGGCGCTTGGTGTGTGGATCGAGTGAGGGGCCCTTCGGCACCGCCCACGAGAGCAGGACGCCGTTGTGTTCGAGGCGGAGGTCGTAGTGCAGATGAGAGGCGAGGTGCTTCTGGACGCAGAAGTACCGCTCACGACCATCGCGCACGGCGATGTCGCCCTTTGGCTCTGGAGACTTTGTGAAGTCGCGCTTCTTCTTGTACTCGTCTAGGGCCATCGCTCAAGCGGCCTTTAGGGTTCTGCGCTGCTGATCGTGCGATTGATTTGAGGCGTCAACAAGCTAAGTGGCACCGTGAGCTGTTCGCCAAGGAAAGACGCGTTCCAGTGGGCTCACTCTAGCAGAGCCGGGTGCTACAATCGCAGCATGACCGGACGCACAGTGTTCTGCGCGAAACTTCAGAAAGATCTGCCGGGACTCGATGCGCCGACCTGGCCTGGTGAACTTGGCCAACGGATCTACGACAACGTGTCTGCCGAAGCCTGGCGCCAGTGGGAGGAACGGATGAAGATGATCCTCAACGAGTACCGCTTGATGCCCTGGCAGAAGGAAGCGCAGGAACTGGTGGCCAAGCACATGGAAGAGTTCTTTTTCGGCGACGCGTCTGCGCTACCGCCGGACTTTGTGCCCACGCCGCATTCCCACTAGCCGCCGGCGGCATGTCAGAGCCCGAAGTCCGGCATCGCGCCTGCTGGTATGGCCGTCGGACACCTGATTTCCCTTCGAATCTGGGGATTCACACCATCGAGGACGGTCAGCTTCTGTACTGCGCCCACCCGATGCTGTTTCCGATCGTGGGCCATCAGTTCGATATACGGAATTGTGAAGACTGCGACTATTTTCGCGTCCGCCGGACGGTGGATACTCAATATCGGCCTGGCGGATAGGAGGTAGCCGATCAGGTAATTGCTACGCCGCCGGCAGCTCCACTGTAGCGATCCGCTGCAATCTCGTCTTCACCCGTTTCACTGACGTTCTGGCAAGTTCCTTCCTTCCACTGTTTACGGCCGACCCGCCAAAAACGGCGTGGCACCAGTCTTGATAAGCCAGTGGTGGGACAACGGGGTCCTCCCTAAGTTTGGGGGTAGAGCCGTGGAAAACAGCACTCGTAAGGAACGACGCGGATTCGCGTCAATGTCACCAGAGAAGCAGCGTGAGATCGCCAGCAAAGGCGGTCGGGCGGCCCATGAAAAGGGCACGGCGCACGAGTGGACGGCCGACGAAGCACGCTCCGCCGGCCGGAAGGGCGGTCAAGTCAGCCGCGGTGGCCGCGGACGCCTTCCGTCGGCGCCGGAAGAATCGTCCCTGGTCGAGAACAGCTCACTCTGATTCGGCCGCTGGCCCTCGTCGAGCATCGGCGGTGGGGGGTACGGGAGCTGGGGTGTGGTTCAATGCCAACGGGCATGCACCGTCTCCGGCTCATTCTGCTCTCCATCAGCCTCGCTGCCCTTTCGACAGCGTGCCGCGAGGACGGCACCGTCCTCGTGCACTCCCTGACGTTCAACGGAGTGAACTCCGTCGACGTGAGTCTGCTGCAGAGCGTGTTGTCGACCAAGCGGGACACCACGATTCCGATCGTTGGCGCCAGACTGCCATGGTCCAAGCGCCGAAACCACTTTGACCGATCTCGTTTCAATTCAGACCTTCAACGTATCAAGGCGTTCTACGCCGATCGCGGCTTCCCTGACGCGCGCGTGGCCAGTTTCGACGTGGCCTTTAACAAGGCGCAGGACGCGGTTGATGTTTCGCTGACGATTGACGAGGGCGCGCCGGTGCGCGTCGTTGCGGTTCACTTTGTCGGCTTCGATGCACTGCTCGCCGAGCACCTGGACACACTGCGGAGAAGCGTTCCGCTGCCGCTTGGCAGGCCGCGCGATCGGCAGGCCGTTCTCCTTGCGCACGAGGCCGCCGTGAACCTACTGCGTGATCACGGATATCCGTACGCGCGCGTCAGCACGACCCAAGACGATGGCCCCGGCGGCAAGGAGGCCACCGTCACCTTCACCGCCGAGCCGGGAGTCCTGGCCAAGTTCGGTCCCATCACGATCGCCGGAAACCGTAGTGTGAGCGACGACGTCATTCGGCGTCAGTTGACGATGAAGAGCGGCGAGACCTATCGGCGAAGCCTGGTGCAGGACACACAGCGACGGCTGTACTCCATGGAGCTGTTTCAGTTCGTGAACGTTGAGTCGACCACCGCGGCCGAGCAGAGGGCCGACGTGCCGATGCGGGTCACAGTCGCCGAGGGGCGGCATCAGCGGGTCAACGGCGGCGTGGGTTATGGCACGGAAGAAAAGGGTCGTGTGAACGGGGAATACCGCCATGTGAATTTCCTTGGAGGCGGCCGCGCTCTCGGGGCACACGCCCGGTGGTCGTCTCGAGATCGCGGAGTGCGACTCGACCTCACCCAGCCCTACCTCTTTTCAGCCAAGCAGGCGCTCGGGGCCGAAGGGCAGCGGTGGTACACGTACACACCGGCGTACCAATCGGTGGTGACCGGCGGCAGGCTGTCTCTAACACGGCGGAGCAGTACCCGCACGTCGTGGACGATGTTCGTTTCCAGCGAGCGGAACGTCAGCGCCATCGCCCCGGCAGTCTTGGACGACCCAGGACTCCGCAATGACCTGATCGCGCTCGGTCTCGATCCCACGACCCTCAAGCAGGAGGGTACGCTGGGTTCAGTGGGTTTCGACTTCCAGAAGTCAACGACGGACACAGTGCTCGATGCTCGCCGTGGCTACCAACTGGACGGTCATCTCGAGGAGGCCGGGCGACTCTTGCCTGGCACCTACAGCTTCTATTCGGTGTCCGCTGACGGGCGCGCCTTCTTCCCACTGGGCCGCAATCTGGTGGTTGCGAATCGGCTGCAGTTTGGCACCATCCGTGCGGCCGGCCATGACCCAAAGCAAGTGCCGTTTGCGAAGAAGTTCTTTCTCGGCGGCGCGACCAGCCTGCGGGGCTGGGGGCGATATGAGATCAGCCCGCTCAGCTCGACGGGCCTGCCGATCGGCGGCAATAGTGTGTTTGCGCTCAGCTCAGAGTTGCGCGCGAGACTGACGGGCCGGCTCGGTGGGGTCTTCTTCATTGATGCGGGCAACGTGTGGCCCGATCTCCGCGATGCCGACCTCTGGGCGCTGCGAACGTCCGTTGGCGCCGGCATTCGCTACGGCACGCCCGTGGGGCCACTCAGATTCGACGTGGGCCATCAGCTCAATCCGATCGACGGCTTGCTGGTCAACGGCAGACCGCAGGCGCGGCGCTGGCGGCTGCACTTCAGCATCGGTCAAGCGTTCTAGCGCCGACGCCACGATTCTGGTCGAGCGACCTACGCGTTTGCCAGCGACCCGACCTGAACACGCGCGTCATTGAAGCAGGCCCCGCCCCCGAGGTCGGTCAGCGTATCCGGCACAAGCGCTGTGCCGGTCATGCCATTCCTCGTGCTGCGTCGCCACAGCCCCTTCGGCAGACTCACGGTGCCTTGGCGAATGCTGGACAGTACCTGCAACGGGCAGTGCACTTCCCCGAGTTCGTTGAACACACGCACAATGTCGCCGTCATGGAGCCCGCGAGCTGAGGCATCGTCTTCATGCATCGTCAGCTTGATGTCGGTACGCGGCAACTCGGCCAACGTCGAACTGATGGTCCATTCGCTCGCTGGCGAGATCAGCGCCAGCGGATAGCGGGCTGTCGCCGGGTCGGCCTGGTAGCGATACAACCCTTCCGGTGCTGCGGATTCAAGCGCGTCTGGGAAGAGATTGATCTTGCGGTCCACTGTGTTTGGAAACACGTCCAGGAACTGAATCGGCGTCGCGCCAAACGGAGGGAGCGGCGAGCGGTCCGCGCGCAGGTCCGTGCCCATGGTGCCGGGAAGATTGTCGAGCACCGTCACGAGCAACTCGAGTTCGTCAGAAGGCTGGCCAGGTTGCAGGAGACCAAGGCGCCGGCACAGCTCGCCGAATACGTCGGCGTTCGAACGGGATTCGCCAACAGCATCGATCACCGGTCGCGCCAGTTCCATACTGATCGGGCCGTACGCTTTCGCAAAGTCATAGCCCTCGACAAACGTCGTGTTCGGGAGGATGAGGTCCGCGTAGCGCGCCGTGTCGGTCATCACTTGTTCGAAGACCACGGTGAAGAGGTCTTCGCGCTCCAGCCCGCGAATGACGGAATGCTGGTCCGGAACGGTGGCTGCCGGGTTGCAGTTGTAGACAAACAGCACGTTCACCGGCGGATCGATCGGTTCGGTCAGAGTGCGACCCAACTGGTTCATGTTGATGATGCGCGCGTCTGTCTCTGGCGCGCCGATCCAGGGGCGTGTGATGTTCCACGAGGCCGAGTTGCTCATCGAATAGCCGCCACCGCGGACCCCGAACTTGCCGCCCACGGCCGGCAGGGCCAAGACGGCCATCGCTGCATTGCCGCCGTTGCGGTTTCGCTCGAGACCCCATCCGCATCGGATCAACGCCGGAGCCGACGCCGCATACAGTTCGGCGACGCGCTGAAGCACGTTCGCGTCGACGCCGGCGACTTCGGCCGCCTTTTCGAATGTCCACGGCTCGGCGCGCTCACGCAGGCGGTCGGCGTTGATGGTGTGCGTCGACAGGAACGCGGTGTCCGCGTGACCGTCGGCAAATAGAAAGCGGTGGATGGCCAGGGCGACGACGACGTCGGTGCCCGGTCTTACCGCCAAGTGGACATCCGCCGCGCGCGCCATTCCAGTCGAGCGCGGATCGATGACAACCACCTTGGCGCCGCGTTTCTGTGCGTCGCGCACGTACGGGATGAGGTGAATACCAGAGGCGTTCGGATTGACGCCCCACAGGATGATCAGCGCCGCCTCCGGATAATCCTGATAGCTGACAGACGGCATCTTGCCGTACAACGCCGCGTTGGCCGCCCCCGTAGCGGCCGCGCACAGCGTTCGGGCCAGACGCGACGTCCCCAGCCGACGCCAGAGTGTGGCGTCGAGATTGTCCTGCGTCATCAGGCCGTTCGACCCGCCATACGAGTAGGGCAGGATGGATTCGCCGCCGTGCGTGGCGACCGCGTGCTCGAACTTCTCGACCATCAGTGTCATCGCGTCGTCCCACGAAATGCGCTCGAACTTGGCCTCGCCTTTCTTGCCCGTGCGGATAGCCGGGTACTGCAAACGGTCGGCGCCGTACACGCGTTCGCCGAACTTCCGGACCTTGGCGCAGATGAAACCGTTGGTGACGGGGTTTCGCGCCGATCCGTCGAGGCTCACGAGCTTGCCGTGTTGCACGGTGGCCGACATGCTGCACGCATCGGGGCAGTCGAGCGGGCAGGCCGTCTCGATCGTCGACGCAGGACCGCCCAGCGCGGCGCTGCGCTTGTGGGTACTCACGGGCATCTTCATGGGCTGGTGATTATCCCCTACATGCGTGCGCCGGCAGATGTCGTGATACTCGATGGCGGGTTCGGCCGATTCTGGCCCAGCTCTGCGTCCAGGCCATTATGGACCGCCCCGCGCAGGCGGAGGCCGGCTTTGAGCGAGGGGCGATGGTGTCGTATCATCTCTCGTGCCCCGGCCGGTGTGGTTTCGTGGGCATCCCCAACCCATGCGTGTATCGTTGTCCCGGTTCACCGCGCCATTGGTCATCGGCGTCGCGATCGTGCTGCTCCACAGTAGTGCGTCGCTTCGCGTTGGTGGTCGCGACCGGGATCGTGGCAGGAGAACCACGACCCGCGCCGGCTGCCAGCGCCTGGATGGATTTGAGTTCACGTCTCAAGGACAGGCAGCAGACACCACCTCCTGCGAAGCGGAGGCGGGTGACG
>JBEBGG010000021.1:0-36985 GCA_040081555.1 Vicinamibacterales bacterium | reverse complement strand
CATCACGCGTTGACCGTCGCGCGTGTACTTGAAGACCTGGTGGCCCTGACCGTTCCGGCCGCGGCCATCGGTAATCCAGAGGAAACCGTAGCGGTCCACCCGCAGGCCGTGGGGCCAGACAAGCTGGCCGCTCCCCCACGTCCTGACCATCCGGCCGGATGGATCGAACTCGAGCATGGGCGGGTCGTTGCGCTGCAACGCGAACATCCGCTCACCAGAATCGACCGCGACGCCGGACACCTCGGCCCACGTCATGCCGTCGGGCAACGTGGCCCAGTCCTCGGCTGGGCGGTAGACCTGTTGAGCAAGCGGCACGGCGAAGCCAAGCGTTAGCAAGGCAGCCGCGACGACCGAACCGCACCACACGCGCATCGCACGAAGTATAGATGCGACCAGTGTGTCTCGACGACGATGACGCGCAGATGTGGTGGCACAATCGGGCATGCGAAGAATCGCCGCCTGTGTTGTTGCTGGGGCGCTGCTGTGGCAGCCGATGGCCGCCGGCTGGGGCGTCGCGGGCCACCGTGTGATCGCGCGCGTCGCAATCGAGACACTGCCGCCAGACGTGCCGCCGTTTCTGATGCGACAGATCGACTGGATTGGCGTCCGTTCCATCACACCAGACCAGTACCGCGCCGCCAGCGAACCGTTCATCAAGATGGCCGAAGACCCGAGCCATGAGTGGCATCTCGAAGCCGTGGCGTTCTTGAAGGCCGTGCCGCGATCGCGCGTCGAATTCATCCAGGCGTTGTATGACGAGTATCGTCGCGTCAACGCGACGGATCCCGACAAGGCGCGCACCACCAACGTCACCGGCACTGGTCTCCTGCCGTACACCACTATCGAGATCTACGAGCGACTGAAGGTGACGTTCAGGACCTGGCGCGATCAGCAGAACGCCCGGGAAGACACGCGCTTCACCGAACTCGACGCAGCGTTCTATGCCGGGTGGCTCAGCCACTACGTGGCAGACGCAGCAATGCCGTTACACACCAGCATTCACCACGACGGCTGGATCGGCGCCAACCCCAGGAACTACACGCGCGCCGGAGACCTCCACTGGGGCTTCGAGAACGACTTCGTGAATCTCATGGCGCTCGAGGACGAAGATATTCGGCCGCGCGTGGCCGCCGTGCGAGCCATCCGCGATCCATTCACGGCGATTCTCGAGCATCTCAATCGCGCACACACGCGCGTCGAGCAGGTGTACCAGCTGGAGCAACAGCACGCGTTCATCGACAAGGGGCATGCCGAGGCGAGGGCTCTGGTGTCCACGTGCACAACCGAGGCGGCGACCCTGCTTCGCGATCTGATTTACACGGCGTGGGTGGCGAGCGCCCAGCCAGCGGCACCACGCACGGGGATCGTGCTCCCGACCGATTCCGCACATCCGCGCTTCAATCCCGCCACGGGCAGCGCACCAGCGCCCGCGCCGACGACCGACCGCTAGAGGGCGGGCCTGAAGGCGGCGCCCGGCGTCGAGTCGTCGGTAAGCGCAGGTCCTATGTGGTCGATGTCAACATGTTTCTGTATGCTCATGCCAATGCCACGAAAGGACACGACCAAAGGACCGGCCGGCGCGCGGCGGGCCTACCACCACGGGGACCTGCCCCGGACCATGCTGGCCGAAGCGGTGCGCACGATTGACCGGCAGGGCATCGCGGCACTGACGTTGCGCGGCGTGGGCGCGAAGCTCGGCGTCTCGCGTAATGCGCTGTACCGGCACTTCGCGAACAAGGACGCACTTCTGCTGGCGGTAGCCGCCGAGGGCTTTCGCTTGCTGCGGGTCGATCTCCAGGGCGCCTGGGAACAGAAGGGCGGCGGCGCCCTCGGGCTCGACGCCATGGGTGCCGCGTACATTCGGTTTGCGGTCCAACATTCGTCGCACTATCGGGTGATGTTCGGCCGCGCGCTCGGGGAGGCGGGCGAGGCCGCTTCCCCGGACCCGAGCGCCAGCGGCGACGCCTTCGGCACACTGGTCGTCGCGATCGACACGCTGCAACGTACCGGCGTCCTGCAGGGGGGCGACTCCCTCCAGCTTGCCCGCTACGCCTGGGCCGTTGTCCATGGCGTCTCGATGCTCGCAATCGACGGACTGCTGCGGACCCCGGCCGACGTTGAGGAGTTCACGCGATTTGCGGTTGCGCGAGTCAGAACCGGTATCGGGGCCTAAACCGCGATGCCGGACGCGCAGTGGCGCCGCACTTTATGCACGACAACTCCTCCCGCATCCACAAGACGCTACGCGTCACTCCGGCAATGGCGGCTGGCGTTGCTGCTCACGTCCGGTCAATCGAAGAGATTGTTGAACTGGCGGCCCGGATTTGAAGCTGAGACACTACCCAAGTCCTTCAGAACTTGACGCTGTAGAGCAGTTTGATATTGCGACCGACTTCCGGAGCGAAATCCTTCAGATAGTTCAGGTGGTTGCGGTACAGCGTGTTGCCGACATTGTCGACGCGCAGGGTCAGGGTGCTCACCGAGGGGCCGTTCATGAACGAGTAGGCCATGAACAGCTTGCCCAGACGGTAGCCGTCGGTCACCGTGTCGCCGAGCGGACCATCGGGCCCGTCGACGTTGAAGATGCGTTCCTGCTTCGCCGTGAACACCGCATCGAATCCGGCCTGGAATGCGTTTTTCTGTACCTTCAGGCCCAGACGGCCGCGCAGCGGTGGCATCCGCGGCAGCGGCTTGCCGAATTCCGTCAATTCGCCGCGGACGTAGTCGACGCCGGCTTCGGCTGAGAGCAGGCTGGTCAGTGCCACGTCGACATGGGACTCGATGCCCTGCAGCCGCGCATCGCCGGCCGTGAAGAATGTCTCGGGCAGGTCTTCCGAGACACCGCCCGTGAACTCACGGTAGATGAAGCTCGTGATGTTGTTCAGGAAGTAGGTGATCTCACCCGACGTCCGACGGCCGCGCCACCGGGCCGAGAGGTCGAAGCCGAGCGCCTTTTCCGAACCGAGCGACGGGTCGCCAATCTCGAAGGCGAACGTGCCGGCGTGCGGTCCCTCGAAATACAGCTCCTCGAGCGCCGGATTGCGCACGGCCCGCGCCAGGTTGAGCGCGATGGTCGTGCCTTCGGTGGGGTGCGTCAACAGACCGACCGATCCCGACACATTCGTGAAGTCGCGCGCCGGCAGATCGGACTTCGGGGTGAACGCCGCGTGTTCCAGCCGGCCGCCGAACTGTACCGACACATGCGGGTTGACGGTTAGTTCCTCGTAGAGGAAACCGGCGACCGACCGCTGATCGACCTCTGGTGAGAGCACCTCTTCGCCCTCAGTCGAGAAGTTGCGGCCGAACACCCATGCCCCCACCGACCCGCTCAGGCGGCCCACCCGCCGCTGGTGCGCCAGCAGGTCGAACTCGAGGGTGTTGTTGGTGAACGAGGTCGCGATCTCCTCGCCGTCGAGTTCATCGTGGTTGTAGCGGCGGACGCCAAACGATCCGCGCACGCTGTCGAAGAGCCCCTTCAGGTTGCGACGCTCGCCGCGCAGCGTGAGGTTGCGGCGCCGTGGATCGAGGTTGGTGACACCATCTTCGAGGAACGGGATGCCGTAGTGCGTCTTGTCGTAGCTGAAGCTGCCGCCGAAGTAGCCGTTGTCGCCCGTCCACGAAAGACCGGCGCCGACGAAGCCGCCACGACTGTACGAATTGGGAATGTCGCCGTCGGGTGTCGAGTACTGGCCGGCCCGCCGGCCGCTGCCGTTCACGGTCAGCGCCAGCTGCCCGTTGCCAACGGTAATTTCACCGGCTCCACCCGCTTCCGCGGCTGCCGAACCGACGTCGGTCGAAAACGATCCGTGCGTGCCGGTGACCGGCGTGGTCGGAATGTCCTCGGTAATGACGTTCACGAGACCGCCAATGGCGTTGGCTCCGTAGAGCAGCGTTGCCGGACCGCGGACCACTTCGATGCGGCTCGCCGCCGCCGGGTTGGCGTTCACACCGTGATCGCCAGACTGGCTCGAGATATCGCCCATGCGCTGCCCGTCCTGCAGGATGAGGACGCGGTCGCCGTCGAGCCCGCGGATGACCGGCCGCGCCGGGCCGGGGCCAAGGCTGCGGACGGCCAGGCCCGGCTCATATTGCAGCGTCTCGCCAATCGACGCCTGACGCTCTTTCTCGAGATCCTGTCCAGCCAGCACCGTCGTCGGTTGGTACGAGTCGAACTGGTTGCGGCCGGTCGGACTGACCGACATGACGTCGCTGAAATGGACCTCTGGATCGATCGCCACCGGCTGGGTCAAGGCTGCGATGCCGACCGTGATCTCGGATCGGTGTGGCATGAACTTGTCGGCCCGGACCAGCAGGTGGTACGCACCGGCCGGCACGCGGTCGAAGGAAAACTGGCCGGCCGCTGTACTGCGGACCGACCGCGCGAGTTCTTCGATGGTGACCGTGGCGTCGCCCACAGGGTCGGACGTCAGGCTGTTGGTCAGCGTACCGCTGACGGTCACGCCGGACTGCGCCAGCGCCGGTACGACGGGTAGCAGGACGAGCGACAACAGCAGAAACAGGGAGGCAAACGTCGACTTGTGCATGCTCTGAGCGTAGTCAAAAGTGAGCACGCCGTCCGCCGGTCTCCAATGACCGGTCCGATTTGACCCATGAGTGGATGCCGCACCCCATGGGCGGCATCTGGCGCCGGGCGACGGTCGTGGTCTGTTACATCCGTATGGCTCCTCACGCAGTCGTCCGCCTCACATAGATGCCCCGCTCTGCGACGGCGACGAACTCCTCAGCCACGAGTGCCTCCAAGACTCGGCTACAGGTGTCCCGATCGAGTGCCCACAGCCGGCAGGCCTGATCGAGCGTGAGGCATAGTCCCGGCATCTCGCGGTATTCGGCCTGCACACGCCGTATCAGCTGCCGATCGCCATCCTCAGACGGCGTCGATGATGGCGACTCATCGATGCCGACGAGTGACATTGGTGCCACGGACATACGAATCTCCTGTCCACTGCGGAGTGGCTGTGACACTGCGCGGGTGCGTCGGTGCCAGCCGGCCACGGTGACCTGACAATCCATCGTTGCCCAGGCCGATCACGTCGGCCAGCCGATAATCTCGCCACGATCCGTAGAGCGGCTCGACGATTGTCCGCCGCGCTGCATGACCCACACGCAAATCATCGAGGCTCGTGCAGATCGATCGAATCGCCCTGTCGCACGTCGGTTGTGTCAGCGCGATCAGGCGGTATTTCCGACACAGCACTTCACGAACAGCGTTGCTCCAGTCGAACCGGGCGCGAGCGTCCGTTCGTCGTGCGTGTCACGACTGCCCTCGCGCAGCTGCACAGGCGCTGTGGCTGTCCTGTCGGTTCTCTCTACGCAATCTGGTCACCTTTCCGACTAGACCTCTCTTCGTCTCGGGCGAATGATGGGTCTGGCGACCGTTCGCCCGGCACTTTTACAGAGGAGGAAACACATGAAGGTTCGAGATGTGATGACCGTCGACATGCACAGCTGCCCGCCAGAGGCCAATCTCGCGGAAGTGGCGCAGGTCATGTGGGAGAGAGACTGTGGAATCGTCCCGGTGGTGGACTCGGACAGTCGTGTCGGCGGCGTGCTGACCGATCGCGACGTGTGCATCGCGCTTGGCACCCGCAACCTCCCTGCCGCAGAGGTCAGGGCGAGCGACGTCATGTCGACGAACGTGATCACCAGTTCGGTCGACGCTGACCTCGAGGCGGCACTCGCGACCATGCACAGTGGAAGGGTGAGACGGGTCCCCGTGGTCGACGCCGGGGGGAAGCTATGTGGCATCTTGTCGCTTGACGACGTCGTCCTGCGCGTCACGGAGAAGCCGAAGGACGGGAAGCTCAGAAACGCGATGGTCGGCACGTTGAAGGCCATTTGCGAGAAGGGGCAGTCGCCGTACGAGACTGTGCCGGTCTAGCGGGATGTATGTGGATGCCTGAGGCTCGATGTCGGGGCGCGCACGATTGTCGATGCCATGCTCGTCAAGAATCCGCGCATCAGTGGCGCCAGTGCGTCGGTCAGATGCGCGACTCGCGGGGTCGGCCAACAATCGGCTGCTTACTGTCCAGGCAACCCCGTATAGTACTTATGCATGGAGTGGCTGAACTATCACCACCTGTACTACTTCTGGGTAGTTGCGCGAACTGGCAGTGTGGCTGCGGCGAGTCGCGAGCTCCGCCTGACACACCCGACGGTCAGCGCGCAGATTCATCAACTCGAAGGCATCATCGGTGAAAAGATGTTCAAGCGGGCGGGCCGAGGACTCGCGCTGACCGACGTCGGACAGACAGCGTTTCGGTATGCGACCGAGATTTTCGGTCTCGGTCGCGAGTTCATGGCCGTCGTGAAGCGTGGGGCGACGCCGCAGTCCATGCATCTGGCCATCGGTGTCTCGAACTGCCTTCCGAAGTCCATCGTGCAGCGGCTGCTCGAACCAGCGTTGCACCTGACCCCACCGCCCTACCTCATCTGTCGGGAGGACCGATCGCTGCAGGAGTTCCTGAAGGAGTTGTCTGCTCATGCGCTGGATCTCGTGCTGTCGGACGAGCCAGCGGGCACCGGTGCTCCAGTGAAGCTCTTCAACCACCTGCTGGGCGAGTGTGGAACGACCATCCTTGGCTCGGCCAGCGCGGCGGCGTCGCTGCGCAAGCGCTTCCCGCAGTCCCTCGACGGAGCACCCTTTCTAATGCCAAGCGTGAACGCGGCCCTCAGGCGCGAGCTTGCGCGTTGGTTTGTTGCACAGGGCATCCGCCCGCGGGTCGTCGCGGAGATCGATGACGGCAGCCTAGCCAAGGTGCTCGCCGCTGGCGAGTATGGCGTGTACGCCTGCCCGAGCGTGATGGAAGACGACGCGCGCCGACGCTACGGATTGCGCACTGTCGGCACGATACCTTCGCTGAAGAATCGCTTCTACGCGATTTCCGTCGAGCAGCGGTTGCGGCACCCGGGAGCGGTCGCCATTTGCGGGAACGCGAAGAGCGAGTATTTCGCGTAGACGGGTGGTCGTCGGCCGCCGGCTGGCGAATGTCGCCCCCCATTGAGAGGCCTTCCACAATGCGCGTAGGGCGTGCGCATTCGGGGTTGTTGGAGGTCGCTGAATTACGAGGAATCAGGGTTTCCTGCGCGAACGACGGAGGCGTGTGCGATAATCATTCGCCTGCCGCTCCCAAGTCGTTGATTCTAAAGACGGAGAGATGTCCGAGTGGTTGAAGGAGCACGCTTGGAAAGCGTGTGTAGGGGAAACCCTACCGAGGGTTCGAATCCCTCTCTCTCCGCCAACTACATGTTTAGAGGGTGGACGTTCCCTCCGAGCGGTACGGCGACGTCGGCGACCCCGCGCTCACGACCCGGCCAGCCTTACTCCTAGGCAGATTCGTGGATGGAGATAGTCGCCAGCACGGTGCGGTAACCCCACCTACTCCGGCTACGGGGCGAGCAACGCGAGCGCCACACGAACGGCGTCCTCGTCCTGCTGCGAGGTGGCGCCGCTGGCCGCAATCGATCCGATCTGGAAGCCGTCCTTCACGATGGGCAGCGCGCCTTGAAAAAAGCGGAGTCGTCCGCCCGACGCCTCGTTGATGGACTGCGTGACGGGGGATGTCGACCGCTGCACGAGTGCCGCGCTTGGCGCACCGTGCATAGCCGAGAGCATCGCCTTGCCGATCGCCGTATCGGGCGTGCCGGCCCCGGCGCCCGGCATGCGTGCGAGGGCCACGAGATCGCCCCGCGCATCCACCACCGCAAAGCTGAGACGGAGATCTTTCGAGGCGGCTTCCTTCTGCGCGGCATCGATCAGCCGCCACGCCACGTCGAGCGTGATGCGCGGACCGTCCTGCGCCCGCGCGGGTACGGTCAGGAACAAAGCGCCGACGAGTAGAGATGCGGCGCCGAGACGGAACCATGAGCGAGACCACACGTGAGACATGCGTGCCTTTCTCAGAACAGCGCGAGACCGGCCTTCGCGGCGTCCTCGTCCTGCTGCGACGAGGCGCCGCTGCAGCCAATGGCGCCTAGTACCTGGCCGTTCTTCGTGATGGGAAGCGCACCTTGGATGGGATAGAGCCGACCCTGCGCGGCTGTGTTGAAGTTCGGGAACACGGGCGACTGGCCCAACTGCGCCATGTTGCCGCTGGGCTGCCCGAAGATCGCCGACACCTGCGCCTTTCCGCGGGCCACATCGGTCGTGAAGAACCGCGCGCCGTCCATGCGCGCCAGCGCGATCAGATCGCCTCGCGAGTCGACGACGGCGCAGCTGAGATTCACCTTGATCTTGACGGCGGCGGCACGCGCGGCCTCAAGGGCTTTCAGCGCGTCGGCCATTGAAGGACCGGGCGTCGGCGCAGGTGGGGCAGGCGTCTGGGCGGCGGCTCCCCTCTCCCCGAGGGCAACCAAGACGCAGGCGACGGCCAGCAAAACAACCCTGCGAATCTGAAACATGAAGACCTCCAGCCTGAGGCGCCAACCGGACGGCTCGCCTGTGTCAGCATGCCGGGACGGCCGACGATACAGAAGATGCGCAGGATAACATGCCTCCGCGCCTCCAGCTCCTCCCTGCCACGGGCCCCGAGGGCCACGGTGGCTCGTCCCCCAGGCCGGCTACTTGATCAGGAAGGTCCCGTCCGGCATCTGCTCCCGATGCGCCTTGTGGCAGGCGTCGCACGTGGCGAGCATCTCTTCGACACCCACAGCAACCCCCTCCGCCGAACCGTATTCGGCCGCAATGCCCGTGTCCTGGGCTATCTTGAATCCGAGGGCGGCGAGCCTGAGGGCGTCGTCCACTTCCCTGGCCTCCCAATAAAGGACAGCCACCTTGAACGACGCCTCCGCGCGAGCGGCGAGCTTCTGCACGGCAGCGAACTCGGCCGGCGCGCTAGGCTCGGTGAGTGCCTGCTTGATGGCATCAAGATCTCGCATGGCCGAGACGTACTCATCAGAGGGCTTCTCGGCGCCGGTCATCTGCCGCCCAAGGGCACCGACCAGCACCGCCGCCACCAGCCATCGCGCTTCGCGCATCTCTTGAGAATACCGTGGAACGAGGGCCGGCGCCGGCTTCTCAATCCATCCGTGTTCCCTTCTAAGACGGCGAGCACGGACGGCTCAGGACTGTGGACTACAATCCCCGTCGGCCATCGAGGGCTGTGGAGGTGCCGGTGAGGAACAAAAGTTCGCAACGAGCACTGAGTGTCGGAGGAGTGGCGATCCTCGCCCTCGCGGCCTGGGTCGTCACGCTGGCCGGCCAGAACGCCCCCAGGCTGGGCGAGTGGCGCTACTATGCGAGCGACGCGGCCAGCACGAAATACTCTCCCCTCGACCAGATCAACAAGGACAACGTCAAGGACCTCAAGATCGCCTGGCGGTGGAAGTCGGACAACCTCGGCCCGAGGCCCGAATTCAACTGGGAGGTCACGCCCCTGATGATCGGCGGTGTGCTCTATGCCACGGCAGGATCGCGTCGCGATGTCGTGGCGATTGACGCGGCCACGGGCGAAACCTTGTGGCTATGGCGGTACGACGAAGGCACTCGCGGGCGTGTGGCACCTCGACAGGTGAATCGAGGCCTCGCCTACTGGACCGATGGCCGCGAAGAGCGCCTCGTGTACATCACACCCGGCTACCAGTTGATTGCGCTCGACGCGAAGACCGGACGGCCGCTTCAGGGCTTCGGCCAGCAGGGCGTCGTGGATCTCTTCGAGGGGCTCGATCGCCCGCGCCCCAACGAGGGGCTGATTGGCGCGAGTTCGCCGCCCCTTGTCGTGGGCGACGTCGTCGTCGTGGGCGCGGCGCTGCAGGGCGGCGGCGCCCCCAAGTCGCCCCAAAACATCGCCGGCCACATTCGCGGCTACGACATCCGCACGGGGAAGCGCGTCTGGATCTTCCACACCATCCCCACGCCTGGCGAGTTTGGCAACGAGACCTGGGAGAAGGATTCCTGGGCCTACTCGGGCAATACCGGCGCGTGGGGCCCACTCTCCGCCGACCTGGCGCTCGGGTACGTCTACATTCCGGTCGAGACGCCAACCGGCGACTACTTCGGCGGCGACCGGCTGGGCAACAACCTCTTCGCCGAAAGCCTGGTGTGCCTCGACGCGAAGACGGGCAAGCGCGTCTGGCATTACCAGCTGGTTCACCACGGCATCTGGGACTACGACACGATGACCGCACCCAATCTGCTGGACCTCACGGTGGACGGCCGCCAGGTCAAGGCCGTCGCCCAGGTGACGAAGCAGGCCTTCACCTACGTTTTCGACCGGGTGACCGGTGAGCCCATCTGGCCGGTCGAGGAGCGTCCGGTTCCTCAGACCGACGTGCCCGGGGAGCGAACATCCCCGACACAGCCGTTTCCGACGAGGCCGGCGCCGTTCGATCGGCAGGGCATCCAGGAAGACGACGTCATCGACTTCACGCCGGAGCTGAAGGCAGAAGCGATCAAGATCCTTAAGCAGTACCGGACCGGTCCGCTCTTCACGCCGCCTTCCATCGCGACCCCGAACGGCACCAAGGGCACGCTGCAGATGCCGAGCACCAGCGGCGGCGCGAATTGGCAGGGAGCGGCCGTCGATCCGGAGACGGGCATGCTCTATGTATCGTCGATGAGCGTGCCGGCGGTCGTTGCGCTTCACCACGACCCGAAGTCGACAGTCGCGTGGGTGACCGGTGGCGGCGAGGGCGGGGGCCGCAGCGGACGCAGCACCTCGGGAATCGTCGGCGACAAGCTGGGTCCCCAGGAACTGCCGCTGGTGAAGCCGCCCTACGGCCGCATCACGGCCATCGACATGAACACGGGCGACCACGTCTGGATGGTCGCCAACGGCGATACGCCGGAATCCATCAAGAACCATCCGGCGCTGAAGGGTGTGGCGCTGCCGAGGACGGGGCAACCCGAACACGCCGGGCTGATGGTGACCAAGACGCTGCTGTTTGCCGGCGAGGGCGCGTCGCTCTTCGGCTCGGCGAGCGCACTCGGCGGCGGCGGCCCCATGTTTCGCGCCCACGACAAGCGGACCGGAGCGATTGTCTCCGAGTTCAAGCTGCCGGCCAACCAGAGCGGCTTGCCGATGACCTACATGGTGAACAACAAGCAGTACATCGTGGTTGCGGTCGGGGCCAGGAACTACCCTGCCGAACTCATCGCCCTCACGCTTCCGTAGACTCATGAGGAGGAAACAGGTGATGGCAGTGTGCCGACAAGGTGGTCGCCCCTTTGCCGCGGCGCGTGGCGCCACGGCGGCGATGGTGGCGATGTTCGCGACGGTCGTGGCTGTGGCGCAGACGCCGGCGTCGCGATCTACGTTCAGCGGCGTCTACACCGAGGAGCAGGCCAAGCGTGGGCAGTCTGTATACGTGGGCGAATGCGCGTTCTGCCACGCGCAAGATCTGAGCGGCAACGAGTCTCCGGCGCTTGTCGGTGAGGGCTTCAGTTCAGCGTGGGATGGCCAGACCGTGGGCGACCTGTTCGACCGGGTCAAGACGACAATGCCGCAGGACAGCCCCGGCCGGCTCGGGCTGCAGGAGTACACCGACCTCGTCGCCTTCCTGCTCAGCGCGAACGGGTTTCCCGCCGGATCGAAGGAGCTTGGTCGCGACATGGCCGTATTGAAGCTGATCCGCTGGGACAAGAACCCCAAGGCCGCTCTTCCCCGATAGGAGTCGAGACGCGCGGCCGCAGCGAAGACCAGACGCACGCCGGCCTTACTCCGACGACGCGGTAAGCCCTTCGCGATACGACGGATAGGTGAGCCGCAGACCCAGTTCGTGGACGGCCCGCGCGTTTCGCACGCGCTTGCCGACACCAGTTCCGCCCCCAAACGACGGCGGGGCCACTCCCAGCCGCGTTGCCAGCAGACCCACGTACTCCCCGCGCGTCGTGGGATTGCCATCTGACACGCAGTACATGCGACTGATGGCGGGTCGCGAAGCCGCAGCAGCCACCACAGCGTCGGCAGCGTCTTCCACGTGGATCAGATTCAGGTACGCATCACGTGAACCGGTAATCGACCGTCCCTCGGCCACCTCCGCCGAGAGGGGTACCCGTCCCGCTCCGTAGAGTCCGGCCAACCGAAGGACGAGCCCATCGCGGCCGCGCGCGTGCGCAAACAGAAGCTGCTCCCCGGACAGGCACGCCTGTCCCCCTTCACGCGTGGGCTCGCACTCTGACTCCTCATCCACCCACTCGCCCGCATCCTGCGCATACACCCCAGTCGAACTCACGTAGATCACTCGGCCGGTTGACTCCGGCAGCGCATCCAACACCGCGTGCAGCCCCGCCCTGTGAATGTCGAACATCGTCGACCCGGCCGCCCGCCCCACCGCGAACACGACGGTATCCACCGCCGGCAGGGCGCCTGCCAACGCCGCTCCCTGGGTCACATCCACGATCAGCGGCCACAGCCCCGCCCGGGACAGCGCGTCGGCCCGGTCCCCTCGCGTCGTCGCGTACACGTGGTCTCCCGCACGACGCCAGAGCCGCGCGACTCGCCGACCGAGATACCCACAACCCACGACAAGCCTGCGCACGTGACTCCTAGTCTTCGGAGGATTGGCCGATAGTCGAATAGCCGGTTCAGTGTCCTCTGCACGCACGACCTCACGCAACCGGGACGACGACCAGGTGTGGAATAATCGCGGCATCCACTTCTCCGCCGTGACCGTCCTGCGTCCTCTCATCGTCGCCCTGATGGCCGTGGCCTGTGGCGCTGGACTGCTCGTTCACGCAGCGACGCCGCTCTCCGACGACACGGACCGGTCCGCCTTCCGCGCCTGGTTCACCTTTCTCGCCGACACGCAGTTCGAGCGACAGACTAACGATGTCGTCGATTGCGGGTCGCTGGTGCGCCACGCCTATCGAGAAGCGCTGCGGGCGCACACCCCGGCCTGGTTTCGCAGCAGCGCCCTGCCCATCGTCGTGTCGATTCCAGATGTGCGAAGGCCGCCGCCGATCCGCGATGGTGCATGGCTGCTGTTCCGCGTCGGTCGGAACCCCGATCGCTACGCCGAGTTTGCCGACGCCACAACCTTGATTCGCGACAACGCCCGGCTGATCACACGCGATGCCGAGGCTGCACAACCCGGCGACCTGCTCTACTTCCGTCAAGACAACGCCGCCAGCCCGGCGCACGTGATGGTGGTCGTTGGCAAGTCCCGCTACGACCGATCACGGCACGACTGGCTCGTGTACCACACGGGTCCAGATGGCCGAAACCCCGGCGAAGTGCGAAAGGTTGCCCTCGCCGACCTCGCGCAGCATCCATCGCCTCGCTGGCGCCCGGTGATGACCAACCCCGCGTTCATCGGTGTCTTCCGACTCGCCATTCTGGACAGGGAACATTGATGCGCACACGTTCTGCCCGCCGGCTCCTGCCACTGACGGCAGCGCTGTTGATGATGTCAGGTGCGGCGTTGGCGCAGGATCGACCGGCGACACCCTCATTCAGCGTCTCGACCAGCCACGTCTACAACACGCATGAGCGACCGTCGATCTCGCTCGTCTACCAGCGAGTGGACCATCTGGACTTTCGAGTCTACAAAGTCAGCGACGCGTTCGCGTTTTTCGAGAGGCTCCGCGACCCGCATCAGCTCGGGAGCGAAGAGCCGGTGGTGCCGCAGGAGCGCACCTGGCTCGAGCGCATTGCCACGTGGAAGTCTGACCGACGCAGCGACGTGCGGCGCTTCTTCCGAGGCCAGCTCAGCCCCGAGTACCGCCGCGCGCGAAATAGTCAGCGCGATACGCAGGAAGTGGTGATGAGGCAGACGCTGAACGTCAACAGCTTCGCTCAGGTGCCGCTGCTGAACGCGTCGCAACTCGTCACCTCATGGCGCGAGCTCCTGCCGCCCTTGAAGGACCCGGAATACCGGCATATTCCACTCGATGTGTCTGCGCCTGGCATCTATGTCGTCGAAGCGGTGAGCGCGCCGCTGCGCGCCTACACCGTCGTGGTGGTGTCTGACGTCGGTCTCGTCACAAAGACCGCGCCTGGACGTCTGCTGGTGTACGCCGCCAACCGCTTCACGGGCGATCCGATGGCCGGTTGCCGAGTCAGGGTCATCTCCAATCAGCAGATTGTCGCCAATGGAGGCACCGCAGCGGACGGCACGTTTGAGTCGTCGGTCGCGGTCACCGAGCCTGACAACCTGATCACGGTGGCTGACTGTGCAGGTCAAACAGCGGCCACCGACCCCGGCGCCTACACGGTGCATGAGACGGCGCGCAGCCTGGTGGGCTACACCTACACGGATCGTCCGGTCTATCGCCCTGGACACGTCGTCCACTACAAGAGCGTGCTCCGTTGGCGCGAACGCGGGGCGCTGCTCCCCTTCGGCGTGAATGCCGTGGAGGTCTCCATCCTCGACGACGGCGGCAAGGTGCTGACACGCGAGCGGAAGAGTGTCGACACCTTCGGATCGCTGCATGGCTCGTTCACCATTCCGGTGACGGCCTCCCTCGGCTACTACTCGGTCCGCATCGCCAGCGGCGATGCTACGGCGTCCGGCTCATTCGAAGTGCAGGAGTACCGCAAGCCAGAGTTCGACGTCGCGGTTCGGCCAGGTGCGCGATTCGTCCTGCAAGGCGGCAACGCCACGGCGACCATTGCCGCGCGCTACTACTTCGGCCAGCCAGTGGCGGGGGGACATGTGACCTACGTCCTGCACAAACAACCGTACTATTCGCCGCTGCGAAGTGATGTCGGTGACGAGGACGCCGGCTACGGCGGTGACTACGGCGGAGGCGCCGAGGCGTTTCAGGGCGAAGCGACGCTGAACGACCAGGGAACGGTAGACGTCTCCGTGCCCCTTGAAGTCGACGGGGAGGGGCGGGACTTCACGGCACGCATCGAGGCGCGTGTGATCGATGCGAGCGGCCGCGAGGTGTCAGGGGCGGCCTCACTGACGGCCACCTTCGGCCGGTTCATGCTCATCGCCCGCACCGAACGCTACGTGCTCGCCCCTGGCGATCTTGCCGGCATCAACATCCGCGCGGTGAGTCATGACGGAACGCCACAGCCCAACCTTCGCGTGCGCGGCGTCGTCGAGCGCGTGGACTACCGCGGCAGTGGCGATTCGCCGCGCCTCACAACGATGGCGCAAGGCGAGGTAACGACCGACGCTGACGGCCGCGCCAGGTGGACGCCCACCGCCCCGCAGCAGCCTGGTAGCTATCGTGTCCGCATCATTGCCCCGTCTGAAGGCCGGCAGGTGTCCGACACCACCTACATTTGGGTGCCCGGCCGTCGAGAGGCCGAGGAGAACGAGGTCGATCAGTTTCTCGAGTTGGTGGCCGATCGCAGGACCTATCAGCCTGGCGACACGGCCAGCCTTGTGATTCAGGGCGCAGAGTTCGACACCTCGGTGCTCGTCACCAAGGAAAGTCAGCACGTCTCCTTTCACCAGGTTGTGCACGCGAAAGGCAACGAAGCCATCACCGTGCCGATCACCGACGATGACGTTGGCGACAGCTACGTGAGCATTGCGTTTCTCAAAGACGACCGGCTGTACCGGGCCGAACGCCGACTCTCTGTACCCGCCGTGACGCGACAGTTGGCCATCACGGCAACGGCCGATCGACCAGTTGTCCGGCCTGGCGAACCTGGAGTGTTCACGCTGCACGTCGCAGACGCGTCTGGCGCGCCGGTGCGCGCGCAGTTGAGCGTCGGCCTTGTCGACGAAGCGCTCTATGGAGTCCGGCCTGACTCCACGCCGGACCCGCTGCGCTTCTTCTATCGCCGCGAATACAACATGGTCAGCACGTCGTTCTCGCGTGACTATCCGTTTGTCGGCTACTCGGGCACCGAGCAGTTGCTGCTAGCACGCCGGCACCGCCCGATGACGCTCGCCGATTTCAAGGCCGATCGGCCAGATCGCCCACGCGTCCGCAAAGACTTTCCGGACACGGTGTTCTGGCAGGCTGAGGTCACGACCAACACTGAGGGCAACGCGCAGGTGACGGTCGACTACCCGGACTCGCTCACAACATGGCGCCTCACCGTGCGTGGCGTCACCTCGACCACGCACGTCGGCACGACCACCGCCAACACGACGACGACAAAAGACATGATTCTTCGCGTCGTCACTCCGCGCTTTCTGACCGAAGGCGACCAGGTGACGCTGCCAGCGATCGTTCACAACTACCTCCCGACAGCCAAGACGGTCAACGTCGCCCTAGCGGCAGATGGACTCACCTCCACCGCGACCGCCGGCGCACCGGCCGCGCGCTCGATGCAGGTCGCACCGAACGGGCAACAGAGAGCGGACTGGACGTTCAGGGCAAACGACGTGCGCACAGTGAGCGTCACTGGCAAGGTGACGAGCGACGCCGCAAGCGACGCCATGGCCATGTCCCTCCCGGTGCTGCCCGCCGGTCTGCAGCGTAATTCCGGAGCATCAGGATCGATAGTCGACGCAACGCCGCGGTCGGTCGATCTCACGGTGCCACCCACTGCCAATGCCAACGGTCGGTCTGTCCGCATCTCGCTGGCGCCATCGCTGGCCGGCACCATGCTCGGCGCGCTCGACTACCTGACATCGTTCCCATGGGGCTGCACCGAGCAAACACTCTCGAGCTTCATTCCGAATCTGGTCGTCCTGCGCGCCATGGTGGACTTGAAGATCGCACCGACAGAGCGCCTGCAGTCGATCGACCGTCAGGTTGGCGACGGACTGAAGCGGCTCTACGGCTTCCAGCATGACGATGGCGGGTGGGGCTGGTGGAAGACCGACGCCAACCATCCGTTCATGACGGCCTACGCCATCGAAGGACTGCTCCAGGCCAAGGAGAACGGCGTCACGATCGAGGGCTACCGCATCATCACCGCCAGCAATGCGCTCCGCGCGATGTACGGCCAGTATCCGCGCGCCATTCCCGATCTCAAGGCCTACGTGGTCTACGCACTGCTGCGGGCCGAGTCTGAAGAGACCGACACGTTCACGTTTGCGGCGGCGATTGACGACCTCTGGCAAGCGCGCAGCCGGATGACCGCATCCGGTCAGTCGTATCTGTTGATGACACTCGACCGGCGCAAGGATGCCAGAGGAGACACGCTGGCTCGCGAGCTCCTCGCCAGCGCTCACACCGAAGGTGAGGTGAGCTCATGGCCGGCCGACAGCGACCCGTTGCTCGACGACTTCGGCGACACCAGCGTCGAAGCCTCTGCGCTGGCATTGAGAGCGCTCTCAACACGAGAGCCCCACAACCCGACACTCGAGCGCGTGGCGCGCTGGCTGGTGCTCTCGCGCACATCGGGATACTGGGTCAGCACCAAGCAGACCGCTATTGCCCTGCAAGGCCTGCTCGCGTACATGAAGGCTCGCGGCGAACGCCCGTCCCCCGTCACGGCGGACATCTTCGTGAACGACGTCAAGATCAAGACGCAGTCGTTCGATGCGCGCGCACTCACGTCGCCCAATCCCGTGCTGATAGAAGCGCCCGCGCGCGAAGGCGTCAACAACATCCGCATCACCAAGCAGGGCGACGGGACGATCTACTTTGACGCAGCTGTGCGCTATTACGACAAGCCTGCCGCCGCCGAGCGCACAGGCACAAGGCGCCTGGCGTTGACCCGCCGCTACTTCACGCTCACTCCGGTCTCCCGAAACGGCCGCATTGTCTATCGAGAGGCACCGTTCAAGGGAACGGCGCGCGCTGGCGATGTGATCCTGGTACGACTCACCGCCGCCGGCTCCAAGGACTGGAAGTACCTGATGCTCGAGGATCCGATTCCCGCAGGGACCGAGCAGATCGAAAAGGAATCAGGCTACGAGATCGAGCGACTGACGACGGACTGGTTCTACGGAAGCCAGCGAGAGTTGCGCGATGATCGCACGGTGTACTTCCTGAGTGACTTCAGCGCCGGACGCTACGAGTTCAGCTACCTGCTGAAGGTGACGACACCAGGTGTCTTCAGTGCGATGCCCGCCCGACTCTCGCCCATGTATGTCCCCAGTGTCTCGGCATCGAGTGATGTGGCCACGGTCACCGTCACTGCCGAGGGGTTCCGATGACGGCGTGGCGCTTCGTGCGAACTGCGGTCGTGTTGTTCCTTGGGTCTGGCGTACTGGTGGGTCTCTACTGGACGTTGCTGAACGTGCCAGAGTCCAGCGTCACGGCGCTGCTGCTCTCGGCACTGCTCGCGTTGACGCTGGCCCTCGTGATGGGCACAACACTCGCACTGGCCATGGCCGCGTCAGAGGGGCTGCCTGCGCGTCAGGCCGCCGGCCGCGCACTTGCCGCGCTGCCGCTCTTCATCCTCGGTGTCGGGGTATTCGCCGCGCTCTGGTTTGTGACCACGTCGTTCGATTCGTGGTGGGTCGTGCATCGCGGTGAAGCCGACGCGTTGGCGATCCGTCATCTCGGCATCACGCGAACCGAGCCCGCGCATACCACTGTCTCGTGGATCTCATGGTGGCTACGCTGGGTCCTGAGCCTGTCGGCTGTGCTCGGACTCGTGGCCTCAACTGTCGCTCGACGCGCGAGCCCGCTGCGAGCAGGGCTCCGAGAGGCCGTCCGCCTGTGGCCGTTGATCGCGGCCACGACCGGCGTGCTGCTCGTCACGCGTGGGCTGTGGCGCCTGACACAGTGGCGGCCACACGGCCTGGCCCCCACCCAAGGTGAAATCTATTTCTCCGCCGCTAAACTCGGCACTCTCGCTGTGCTGGCGCTGCTCATCGCCACGGCCATGGTCACGGTCTATCAGCGCTCGGCCGCCCGTCGCACATAACACCTCATCTCACCATTCTCCAACTCTTCCCCGTACGAAGCTGCGCCGCCACACACGCGGTCGCATCTTCAAGCGCGCGCCGCAACACGTCTGGCGACGAGGGCGTTTGCAGCTGCGCATCAGCGGGACAGGCCGCAAGCGGCGCGTCACTGTGTTCGCCCGCGAAGTACGACGCCACACCCTCGGCCACCCAGAGTGGCCGACCGACAAGCGTGGCGGCCGTCAACACGTGGACGAGTTCGTGCGCAAGCGTGCTTTCCAGGATGCCACGTCGTTTCAGCGTCGAGAGCGGCAAGAGGTCGACGGTCGTTCCATGGGTCGACGCCGCCGTGAACCAGCGCTGCCTGGTCTCACGCTGGTAGCTCTCAACGGTGGGATGGAATCGGAGCACGACCCGCTCTGGCAACGCAACCGCGAGTTCCGTGGAGAGCGATACCAGCCGTCGCGACGCCAAGTCCCTGACGACTGCGGCTTCGGGTTGGTTCGACGGCCCGAGGACGATCTGAATCGAAGTGGACGGCGCTCGGAGCGCCGCACCCCTCGACACGGCCGATGCCGGGGCCCCGAGCGTCAACCCTGGAAAGTAGCGAGACAGAATCTCTGGCGTGGAGCCGCCAGACGACGCCAGCGCGGCCGAACCGATCACGCACAGGCCAACGCCGTGGCCGGCGCCGTGACCGTTGAAACGAAATCCTGTGCTCGTGCGGCGGACATCAAAGAGCGTGCTCTTGAGATACTGCCAGCCAAGGGTGCGCCCCACCAGCGTCCGCAGATCCTCACCGGAGATCTGATCGGGCACAAGTCCATCGAGACGCAGCCATTCGGCACGACCGGACGGCGTCCGCGCCATCACGGAGATATTGCGAAGCGTCTCGCCCTCGAAGTGCCCAACGGCGAGCGCGCGTTGCAGATCGCGAACATTCACATCGGACGTCCACACCGGCTGCCCTGCACATTCCGAGTCGGGACGAGACTGCAGAAAGGCGGGATCCGGCGCACCGCGCCAGACGCGTGACGGCCGCTCGGCGTGGCCACCGCACGACGCGGTGTAGAACACGTGGGCGACCGCGCCGTGATCGAGCAAGACTCGATCGGTGGTGGCCTTGGCCGCGCGAGTCGTCGCCGGTGTAGCCCGGCGTGGCACCTGACAATGCGTCAGGTCGCACAAGTCGAAGCCGTCGGCGGCGTGACGCCCCCGATTGGCTTCGGTATACGTGCGCACCGTAATCGCCAGCGCCTCGAGCGCAGCGGCGCTGCTGCCCACCGCCGCTTCTCCGGCCACGACGTTCGCCACGTAGTCGTCCATGGACACGACACGCACCTCGTAGGTGCCATCGGGCCGGGTCAGGCCGAGGCGAACTCGACCGCGTGCAGCGGCGCCGACGGCCAGCCGGTTGGCAGCAAGGGCGGCTGCGTCCAGGCCGGCGCCACCGGAGACCATCAGCACAAAGCCGATGGATGGCGACGACCTCGTCACGCCCACCACCAGGCCCTGGGCGATGCCGTTGTTGATCACGGTGCCCGTCTTCGCCATTGATGTGATGCCGCGGTCGCCCAGCGCCCGGGCGGTGCCATAGGCCGCAGCGCCGCGCAGGCCTTCACGCACCGTCGCGAGTGTCTCTGGCTTCCACGGCAGCTTCGAGGGCTCCTCGGCGATCCTGGCGATGGCCGCAATGAACCGCCTCGGCGCCACACGCATGCCTTCCAGACCCACAGCGGCGCCGGCGATGGGCACAGCAGGATCGGTCGGCGGCAGGCCCAGATCCACCAAGGCGCGATCGATTGCAGACCGCGGGGTTCTTCCGCCCACCGTCGTGAAGAACGTGTTGCAGGAGTGAGCGAGCGCCTCGGCCGGCTGCAGCGCACGCTGCAGCTCCGGATGCGTGCACACCAACGTGTGGCCAGCCACCATCGTCCGCCTAGCGCAGAGGATTCCGCTTCGTGGACCGACTGCGCCAGATTCGAGGGCGGCGGCCAGTGTGGCGATTTTGATCAGTGAGCCGGGCAGGGCGGGAATGTCGAGTCGATCGGCGCGTTCAGACGCCAGCGTCGCGCCGCGACTGAGGTCGACCGCCAGGTAGGCGACGCCGGCCGACTCACGCGGGGCCTGCTGCGTCTGCACGACCGAACCGTGCGCGACGACAGCGATGGCCGTCGCAAGGGAACCAATCCCGCGCCACACACTCACTCGTCCACGATAGCCTGCATCACCGCGTTCTCGAAATCCCGCCAACAGTGCGTGGCAAAGGCGCCCAACGCGACGAAGGCGGGCTCGATGCGGTCGGCCAGACGCACGGTGACCTCAGGCGATGTGCGTGGTCGATGGCCTCGAGACGCGCGCGAGCACAATCGAGGCGACGACCACGACGGGGGCCCATCTCCACATGAGCGGAGCAAAACCGATACGTTCGTAGAGCGCTGCACCGACCGCTGGCCCGACGATAATTCCGAGCGCCCACGCGAAGTTGTACAGACCGTACGCGACACCGAAAGACTCCGGACCACGGGTCGACACCGCCTCCGCCATGTACGCAAGCGACGGCGCGACCATCATCGAAACGGCGACCACGCCGGTCGCGTAGATGACGATCGCCGACGGGAAGCTCGAGATGAGTGTCAGAGCCGGCAGCATGAGCCCGATCGCGGCGACGCCCGCCAACGTCAGTCTCCGGCCACCCAGGCGATCGGCCAGTCTGCCAAACAGCGGATGCATGAAGGCCGCAACCAGTGCGCCCGCACCAAACACCATACCGATGCGCGCCGGCTCCAACCCGATCGCTCTCGACAAGTGCAACGCCAGTACCGGCTCCAGCATGGCGATCGTGCCCCCGCCGACGCCTACTGCCAGCGTGCACACCGTCACGGCCGGTGACGCAACAATTGTCCGGAGGGGAACGGGTTGGTGCTTCTCCACCGCCACCGGCAGGACGATCGCCGCAAACGCCACCGCAGACACCAGCGCGCAGAGCGCGACCACGAGGTACGGCAACCGCGGACCGCCAGCGTCGTACAACCACCCGCCGATCGCCGGGCCGATGAGAAACGCCACCGTCGACCCAGACATCACGAAGCCGAGGACGCGACCGCGGCGCTCAGCCGGATACAAGTCTGCGACCACCGAAAAGCCAACCACCCAGGTGGTGGCATCTGCTGCGCCGAGCATGAGCCTGGCAGCAAAGAGCCACGACATCGCCGGAGCAAACGCGAACAGCACCGACGAAGCGGCCAGCGCCATCATGCCGCCAACAAGGGGCAGACGACGCCCAGTCCGGTCAGACAGCGTCCCCATCGGAATCGACGTCAGCAACACCGTCAGGCCGAATGACGCAAACAGCAATCCGATGACTGTGGGCGATGCGCCAAACCGCTTGCTGATGTCGGGGAGCACCGGCACGGCGATCGCGTAGGCGAGGATGTCTGTGAAGGTCGCGAAGGTGACAAGCGCAACCGCGACGGGGCGTGAACTGCGGAGCGACACGGCAGCGAGGCTACTGCCGCTTCAGGAGCAGACAGGCCAGCGGTGGCACAAGCAGGCGAATCGAATGGTGGAAGCCGTGCGCCCCGATCGGCTCGCTGTGCACGCCGCCGCCGTTACCGAGATTGCTGCCACCGAAGAGCGCGCTGTCGCTGTTGATGAGCTCGGCGTAGTAGCCGGGCTCGGGCACGCCAAGGCGGTAGCCCTGGCGCGGCACGGGCGTAAAGTTGACGACCATCAGCACCGACGCGGCGTACTGGTGTGGCGAGCGCATGAACGAGATGACGCTGTGGTCGCGATCGTCGGCGTCGATCCAGCGGAAGCCGTCGTGATCGACGTCGCGCTCGTAGAGCGCCGGCAGGTGGCGATAGTGCTCGTTCATCGCCTGCACGAAGCGCGTGAGTCCGCGATGCGCGGGATCCTCCAGCAGGTGCCAGTCAAGGCTGCGATCGTGGTTCCACTCGCGCCACTGCCCGAACTCTATACCCATGAAGAGCAGCTTCTTCCCGGGATGGCCATACATGTAGCCGATCAGCGCGCGCAGCGTGGCGTACTTCTGCCACGTGTCGCCGGGCATCTTGTCAAGCAGCGCACGCTTGCCGTGGACGACTTCATCATGCGAGAAGGGCAGGATGAAGTTTTCCGAGTGCGCATACAACATGGAGAACGTGATGAGCGGGTGCGCCCATCGCCGGTGGACCGGGTCCTGCTTGACGTACTCGAGCATGTCGTGCATCCAGCCCATGTTCCACTTGTAGGTGAAACCCAGGCCGCCGAGATCGACCGGACGGCTGACGCCAGGAAATGACGTCGACTCTTCGGCCGCAGTCACGGTGCCGGGATGCTCGCCGTGCGTGAGCGTGTTCAGCCGCTGCAGGAACTCGATCGCCTCGAGGTTCTCGCGACCACCAAACCGATTGGGCACCCACTCGCCGTCCTTGCGCGAGTAGTCCAGATACAGCATCGACGCCACCGCATCGACGCGCAGACCATCGATGTGGTACTCCTCCAGCCAGAACAGCGCGTTCGACAGCAGGAAGTTCCGCACCTCGTTTCGGCCGTAGTTGAAGATGAGCGTGCCCCAGTCTTGATGCTCGCCCTGTCTCGGATCGGCGTGTTCGAAAAGTGCCGTGCCATCAAACTGGGCCAGCCCGTGGGCGTCCTTCGGAAAGTGCCCCGGCACCCAGTCGAGGATGACGCCAATGCCAGCCTGATGACACGCATCCACCAGCGCCTTGAACTCTTCGGGAGATCCGAAACGGCTGGTCGGGGCGAAGAAGCCCAGCACTTGATAGCCCCATGACCCCGAAAAGGGATGCTCCATCACCGGCAGCAGTTCGATATGCGTGAAGCCCATCTCCTTCACATAGGCCACGAGCCGCTGGGCCAGCTCGGGGTACAGAAGAAAACGGTTGCCCTCTTCCGGTACGCGGGCCCACGAGCCGAGATGCACCTCGTAGATCGCCATCGGCTGCCGAAGCCAGCCGCCGTACGAGGCGCGCTTCTCCATCCAGTCTCGATCGCGCCACTGGTAGCCGCTGATATCGCGCACCACAGAGGCTGTCTGCGGTGGCGACTCGAAAGCGACACCGAACGGGTCGGTCTTCAGCAGGCAATCGCCGCGGCGGGTCTGAATCTCGAACTTATATTTCTCGCCATCTGGCACGTCTGGAATGAACAACTCCCAGATGCCGGCAGGGGCGAGCAGTCGCATGGGATGCACCCGTCCGTCCCACGTATTGAAGTCTCCGACCACGCTGACGCGGTCGGCATTGGGTGCCCATACCGCAAAGTGCACGCCTGTCGCCGCACCCACACGGATGCGATGCGCTCCCAGTTTCTCGAACATGCGGAGGTGCGTGCCCTCGCCAAAGAGATGCACGTCGAACTCCGTGAGTACACGGCCGTATCGATAGGGATCGTCAATCTCGAGCTGATGGCCGTCTCGAAACGTCAGCTGCAGGCGATAGTCGGGAATATCCCGGGCATCGATGGCGACCTCGAAAAGGCCATCGACAGCAGCAGGCGACATCGGCAGCACGACGCCACTCGGGAGCAGGCGCAGCGAGATTGAGAGGGCGGCCGGATGGAGGGCGCGCACGACCACGCCCCGTCCGCCGCTGAGCCGATGAGGCCCAAGAACGGCGAACGGGTCGCGTTGAATGGTAGCGGCTGTAGGCGTAGCTACTTCCCGATCGTCGCGGTCTTGATGAAGTCGAGCTTCGGGAAGTCCTTGTTCAGGTAGACGTTGCCCTCGGCCTGGAGACGGCCCTGGTCTGGCCCCTTGCCGCGCGGCGCGCCTTCACCGTAGCCGTTGTAGATCTGGTCCACGACATCCATGCCGACGCTGACCTCGCCAAAGGGCGCAAATCCCATTGCGTCAAGATTGCTGTTGTCGCGAAAATTCACGAACAGTTGCGTCGTGCGCGTGTTCGGTCCGGCCATCGCAAATGTCACGTAACCGCGACGATTGCTCTGCTTCACAGGGTCGTCCTTGAGCTGCGCCACGCGCCACGCCTTCTGGATCGCCGGCGTGCCGTGAATACCGAATTGCGCCATGAAGTCCGGAATGACGCGGAAGAACCGCACGTCGTTATAGAAGCCGTTCTTCACCAGGTTGTAGAAGCGGTCGGCGCCATTTGGCGCCCAGGCACGTGTCACGGCGATCGTGAACTTGCCCTTGCTGGTGTCGAACTCCGCCTTGAAGGTGGCTGGCGCCTGATCCGTCAACGCTGCGGGGTTACGCAGCTTGGTCGCCGTGGCGAGCGCCGACTGGCCTGCAGACAGGCTCGCCGAAGCGAGCAGGAACGCCCCGATTCCGTACATGAGCACGTGCCGTCTCATCGATTCCTCCAAAGCTTGGTTGCGAAAGCGCCTCATTGTAGTCCGGCCGGACACTGCTCGGCCCGGCGGAAGCCGGGACAACTACCGACGACGTCCGGTATGATCGTCCCGACACATTCTGGAGAGCTTATCAATGTTGCATGCGCATTTCACGACCAGCGAGGGATCGTTCACCATCAGGCTATTTGACGACAAGGCGCCCAATACCGTGGCAAATTTCGTCGGCCTCGCTGAGGGCACGAAGGAATGGTCGGACCCCAAGACCGGGCAGAAGCAGCGGAAGCCGTTCTACAACGGCCTCATCTTCCACCGCATCATTGCGGATTTCATGATTCAGGGCGGCGACCCGCTTGGCACCGGCACGGGCGGTCCCGGCTTCAAGTTCGGCGACGAGTTCCACCCGACCCTGAAGCACTCGAAGCCTGGCATCCTCTCGATGGCGAATGCTGGCCCGGGCACCAACGGCAGCCAATTCTTCATCACCCTGGTGCCGACACCCTGGCTCGATAACAAACACAGCATCTTCGGAGAGGTCACCGAAGGCATGGACGTCGTCGAGAAGATCGGCGCCGTGAAGACGAGCAAGCCAGGCGACCGCCCCCTCACACCGGTCGTCGTCGAGTCCGTCGAAATTCGCCGCGGCGAGTAACCGCAGACACACGCATCACGGAGTCTCAGTCCTTCACGACGATGGACACTGAGCTGAACGCCGGTGCTGGTTCATCGGGTGACAGAAATAGCCAGCGCAGCAGATTGCGATAGAACGCAAACAGCGGCACCGTATCGGCGATCTGATTGCGCAGCGATTCGCGGTGCGCCTTGAAGCCGGCGTGACTCTCGCGCGTCAGGAACTCGCGTTCCTGGTGATAGTTCGACAGCGGCTGCACCTGCACTTCGATCATCGTGTCCCACCACCGGAATACGCTCTTGATCGCTTCCCACCCGGTGGCCTTACGGCCGTCACGCGCCATGTAGTCTTTTTCCTCGACAAGCTCGAGCCGGGTGGTTGAGGGCCCCACCGGGACGCGGTGGTGCTCCAGCACGGCGGCCGGCCATTCCACCTTCAGCAACGCATCGTGAAAGCGACGCGCGTCATCCGCATCTCCGACGACGATCTTCACGCCGAAGACATCTTTGACAAAGTGACTGAGATGGCGCAGCTGTTTGTCCAGCTGTACGAGTCGATCAAAGTCAAAAATCGCATCAACCACTTTGTTCCAGATCTGCTCTTCCGCCTTGATACGGCTGATGCACTTGTGGATACCCCACACGGTCGTCACCGCAGGCTGGTACTCGACGAAGTTGGCCACGAGACTGGCGCGACTCCAGGAGGTGCCGTCGTGGTAGCGCAGACGCTGGAGCTGGCGATTGCCCAGATCAAGGTCGGTCTGTGAATAGAGGTCCGCGGGAGCCAGGGATTGCGACATGGTGAAACGCTCGTGGGTCGAGTCCACGTCGCCAATGACCACACTCTGCAGCGTGTACTGGGACTCGAAGAAGGTGCCGCATAGCAACTCGCATACGCGATGGAGCTTCTCTTCACCGAGACGAATCATGCGCGCAAAGGCGCGGCGGATCTCGTCGAGTTCGCTACGGCTGAATTCCAGGGTGTGCACCGCCTCCGGCGCGTCACCGATGCGACGACGCATGTCGTCGAGGTAGACGACGAGGCGATTGAGCGCCGGCTCACGCGTGATCAGCCACAGCGGCGAGGCCGCGTGATCGAGCACAAACGGGCGATCAGGACCAGTCGAGTCGACGATCATGGGGTCAACCATCGTGGGAGTTGAGCGTGAGGCACTCCAGCTTTCCAGCAAGAGCCAGGCCGGACCGCCCCTCTCGCGCCGGACGTGTTTGGGCCAGGATTGAAGGAGAAGCGTAGCAGATGGACGGACAGTTTTGTCTATCGACCAAGGATAGCCGACGAATGTGTCGCAATGCATCGGGTATGGTGCGCTCACGTTCCAAAGCCAAGGGCGGTACTTCTTGCAGTGAGATGATGAGGCGTGCCGGAGTTGCCCGAAGTCGAAACAGTTCGTCTTGAGCTCGCCCCGGCGATGGTTGGCGCTCGCTTTCTCGACGTCGAGCTGCGGCGGCGCAACTTGAGGCGGCCGTTTGCCCGGGGCTTCGCGGCGCGTCTGAAAGGCGCCACCGTAGAGAACGTGGCCCGTCGCGGCAAGTTCATGCTGGCGGCACTTTCGACCGGCGACACGCTGGTGATGCACCTGGGCATGTCAGGGGCCTTCCGCGTGGACGCCACCACCAGTGGGCCCGCGACCGAACCGGCGCCTCACGACCACGTCGTCTTCACGATGTCGTCGCGGTACCGCATCACCTACAACGACCCACGCCGCTTCGGCGCGATGGACTTGGTCCGCGCCGGTGGCCTGCCGGGCTACGCGCCGCTCGCCCGAATGGGGCCCGAGCCGCTCAGTGCGGATTTTGACGGCACGGCACTCGCGCGAGCCTGCGTCGGTCGGAAGGTGATGATCAAGGTGGCGCTGCTCGACCAGCGGGTCGTCGCGGGCATCGGCAACATCTACGCGAGTGACGCCCTGCATCTGGCCGGCATCTCGCCCCGGCGGCGGGCCGGCTCTCTTGCCACACCAGGCGGCGCGCCACGAGCCGACGCGCATCTGCTCGCCGCGGCCATCCAGAACGTCCTGCGTACGGCCATCGCCCGCCACGCGCGGGCCTACCGCGCGTCGAGGGTCCGGGTCTACGAGCGGGAGGGCGAGCCGTGCCCGAGGGCCGGATGCCACGGGACCGTCGCGCGGTTGACGCAGGCCGGACGATCGACGTTCTTCTGTCCTGTCTGTCAGCGATAGGTCGCCAGCGTGGTAGCCACCACGCACGGAAGAATCGCGACGGCCCCGACATGCGCCGCCTCGGGTGTCTATACTGGTGGCACTGCCCATCTTGGTCCGCGCGCCGGTGCCATGGCGCCCACCCGAGAGCCTCAACAGCCAGTCAGGAGCATCGATGCCCGCCGCTGATACGGACCTCGTCCTCGACCCGGTGTGCGGCATGCGCATCCGCCCAGAGACAGCAGCAGGCACCCACGCCTACGCCGGCCAGACCTACTACTTCTGCAACCTTCGCTGCCGCGACCGATTCCAGGCCGAACCCGAGCGCTACCTGTCCCGGCCAGCGGTGTCACCAGCACCTGCGGCCGCGCCGCTGCTATTGATCAAGCGCGGCGGAACCGGGCCAATTCCTCAAGCATCGTCCGCTCTCGCCAGCGGAAGCCTGGGGATGCCCGGCGGCGCCACGGACACCGCGGCACCCGACACTCGCGAGTACACGTGCCCCATGGACCCTGAGGTCCGACAACGCGGCCCGGGGCCGTGTCCGAAATGCGGCATGGCGCTCGAACCGGTCGCGGTGTCGCTCGACGATCGCAACCCCGAACTGGACGACATGGTGCGCCGCTTCAAGGGCGCACTGCTGCTCACAACGCCGATGCTGCTCTTCATGGCCGCGGAGCTGGTGGCCAAGGCGCGCGTCGAACATCTCGTGTCGCCGGCGCTGATGGCGTGGTCGCAATTCGCGCTCGCCACGCCGGTCGTGCTCTGGGCGGGATGGCCATTCTTTGAACGAGGCTGGGCGTCGCTCATCAGCCGTCACCTCAACATGTTCACGCTCATCGCACTCGGCGTTGGAGCGGCGTTTGGCTTCAGCGTGGTCGCGACGGTCGCGCCCGGACTCTTTCCTGCGTCGTTCCAGACCCATGGTGGTGCGGTGGGGCTCTATTACGAACCCGCGGCGGTCATCGTCACGCTGGTGCTCCTCGGCCAGGTGCTCGAGCTGCGGGCACGCAGCCAAACGAGCTCGGCCATTCGGCAGTTGATGTCGCTGGCGCCGGAAACGGCCCGACGCGTCGCGTCAAACGGCGTCGAGCAAGACATCCCGCTCAGCCACGTACATGTAGGCGACCGGCTGCGGGTGCGTCCCGGCGAGCGCGTCCCGGTGGATGGCCGCGTCATGGACGGGCACTCCACGGTCGACGAATCGATGGTCACGGGTGAATCCATCCCCTCGGAGAAGACGGCCATGAGCGCGGTCACCGGGGGCACGATGAACAGGACGGGCACGTTCGTGATGCAAGCCGAGCGCATCGGCAGCGACACGCTGCTCGCGCGCATCGTGCGTCTCGTCAGCGAAGCGCAGCGTTCGCGCGCCCCGATTCAACGCCTGGCGGACACCGTGGCCGGCTGGTTCGTGCCGGCGGTGATTGCCGTCGCCATTGTCACCTTCGGGGTCTGGGCAACCGTCGGTCCTGAACCGCGGCTCGCCCACGCGCTGGTCAACGCCGTCGCCGTCCTCATCATCGCCTGCCCTTGCGCCCTCGGCCTGGCGACCCCCATGTCGATCATGGTCGGCACCGGACGAGGCGCTGAAGTGGGCGTCCTGCTGCGCAACGCGGAAGCCCTGGAACTGCTCGAGCGCGTCGATACACTGGTGGTCGACAAGACGGGGACACTCACAAAGGGGCAACCGGAACTAACTACGGTGATCGCGCGCCCCGGAGTGGACGAGCGCGATCTACTCCGCCTTGTGGCCAGCGTCGAAGGCGTGAGCGAACACCCCTTGGCCGCCGCCATTGTCGCCGGCGCGAAGGCACGCGGCATCGACACGGCGACGGTCACCGAGTTTCTGGCGGTCGTCGGCAAGGGCGTTCAGGGAACGGTGCTCGGCCGACGCGTCATCGTCGGCACTGCGCCCCATCTCTCAGACCTGGGAATCGCCACAGAAGCGCTCACCGCGGACGCCGAGGTGCTCCGCGAGCGAGGGGAGACAGCCATGTTCGCCGCCATCGACGGCAGGGCGGCGGGAATCGTGGCGGTGGCCGACGAGATCAAAGCCACCACTGCCGACGCCATCCGGGCGCTACGCGCCGATGGCCTGCGCATCGTGATGCTGACAGGCGACAGTCGCGTCACCGCCCTGGCCGTCGCCCGCGGCCTCGGTATCGACATCGTCGAAGCCGAAGTACTGCCGGCGCAGAAGGCGGCTGTGGTCGCACGGCTCCAGGCGGAAGGTCACCGCGTCGCCATGGCGGGCGACGGAATCAACGATGCGCCTGCACTGGCGAGGGCCGATGTCGGCATCGCCATGGGGACTGGCACCGACATCGCGATCGAGAGCGCGGGCGTGACGCTCGTGAAGGGCGACCTGCGCGGCATCGTACGAGCGCGTCGGCTCAGCCGCGCCACGATGAGCAACATCCGGCAGAACCTGTTCTTCGCGTTTGTCTACAACGTCATCGGCGTGCCCATCGCCGCCGGCGCGTTGTATCCCGTCTTTGGCCTACTGCTCAGCCCCATCATCGCCAGCGCCGCCATGACGTTCAGCTCCGTCTCAGTCATCAGCAATGCGCTTCGGCTGCGGCGGTTTCAGGCCTGACGACGGATGGCGCACGTCGTGAGGTGAACCTGGAACAGCCGGCCAGGCTAGGCGCGGCCTTCTGGAGCCGCTCGACGCGACCACGGCCGCAGCAACGCCAGCAGCGCCTTGAACTTCTGGCTAAAGGCCGCCTCTTCCAGATACGCAAATTTCAGGTAGGCCGCTGGCACGAGCAGCAGTGTCAGGAACAGGCACAGACCCTGGCCACCGATGATCGTCATGGCAATGGCCGATCGCTGAGCGCCGCCAATACCAAGACCAAGCGCCGTGGGGATCAGGCCGGCGATGATCGCGAGCGTCGTCATCAGAATGGGCCGAAGACGCGTACGGCACGCCTCCTCGATCGCCTGCGCCAACGGCATGCCCTGCGCCCGCAACACATTGGTGTAGTCCACCTGGAGAATCGAATTCTTCTTGACGATGCCAAACAGCAGCAGGATGCCGAGCGCGCTCCACAGGTTCAGCGTGCGGCCCGTCGCCCAGATCGTAAAGAGCGCGAAGGGCACCGACAGTGGCAGCACCGCCATGATGATCAGTGGCTGGATGAAGCTCTCGAACTGCGCGGCGAGCACCATGTAAACGAAGATGCTCGCCAGGCCGATCGCCATCACCAAGTTCGTCGTCGTCTCCTCGAGATTGCTGGTCTGCCCCAGTAGTCTGGCGCTGTACCCGGGAGGCATCTTCAGGTCCGCAATGATCTTGCGGATGTCGCTCGAGGCCTCGTCCAGCGCATGACCACTAGCCACCTCCGCGCTGAGGGCGATCGCATACTGGCGATTGCTGCGCGTGATACGGGTGGGCCCAAACCCGCGCTTGAGCCGGGAGAGATTGTCGATCCGCACCGGAGCCCCCGTGGTCGACGATACCGTCAGTTTGCCGATCGCGTCGATGTCGCGACGCTGATCTTCCAGCACGCGAATCTTGACTGGATACTGCTCGCCGGCCTCTCGGTACGACGTGATCTCGTCGTCACCAGACACCATCAGGCGCAGGGCACTACCGACCGTCGACATGCGCACACCAAGATCAGCGGCACGCGATCGATCGACCACCACCTGCACTTCTGGGCTGGCGTTACTGTAGTCGGCTCTCACGTCCACCAGACTCGGGGTCTGTTTGGCCCGCTCCAATGCCTTTTGTGAGTAGTCGTAGAGCATGGCAATATCGGGCCCGAGGAGGTTGGCCTGAATGGCTGTCCCTCCAGCACCGCCACCGCCCAGGGCGTTCCTCGGTGCGACGATGGGGTTATTGCCAGGATGCGTCGAGAGAATCTTTCGAACCCGCTCGACGACCTCGTCCTGTGTCACCGAGCGCTGGTCGACCGGCAGCAAATAAAAGAAGATGTGGAAGTGCGTGTAGCGGTCCGCACCGGCAAGAAACGCGACGTGTGAGACGCCCTCCTGCTCACCGATCTCCTTCATGTACTGCTGGGCAACCTCCGTGGTGCCTTCGAGCGACGTCCCCTGTGGCGTGTCGACGTGCACGGTGAACTCGCCCATATCCTCGTTGGGAACAAAGGTGCGTCCGACCATCCGATTGAGCGGAATCGTCAGCGCCAGCACCGCCAGGGAAATGCCGATGATGGCCATCGGATGGGCAAGACTCCATCGGAGCGATGCGCCGTAGAAGCGCTCGACGGCATGAAACACGCCACGCTCCTTTGATTTGTGGTCCTTCTCCGCGTCGCTCACCTTGAGAAAGCGCGAGCTGAGCATCGGCGTCAGCGTGAAACTGATCAGCATCGACACCAGGATCGCGAAGGCCATCGTCCAGCCGAAGGGATAGATGAATCGGCGGGCATAGCCGGTCATGAAGGCCACCGGCAGGAAGATCACCACGAGCGACAGCGTCGTGGCCATGACTGGCAGTGCCACTTCACGTGTGCCGCGAATCGCCGCCTCAAACGGCGTGCACGCCTTCTCCTCGACGTAGCGGAAGATGTTCTCCAGCACCACGATCGCGTCATCGATGACGATGCCAACGGCGAGGGTCAACGCCAGCAGCGTCATGTTGTTGAGCGTGAAGTCCATCGCGCGCATCAAGGTGAACGTCGCGACAATCGACGCCGGAATGGCCAGTGACGAAATGATGACCGCCGGCACATTCCGCATGAAGAGCAGCACCACGAGGGACGCCAGCAGGCTGCCCCACAACAGGTGTTCTTCGAGGGACGAGATCGAGGCGTAGATGAACCGGGAGTCGTCGCCATTGACGGTGAGCGTCACGCCCTTGGGCAGCGACTGCATCACCGGGGTCAGCTTGCGTTTGACGGCGGCGATCACCTTGATGGTGTTTTCGCCGGAGGCCCGTCTGACATCGAGCTGAACCGCCGGACCGCCGTCACCGGCAAACAGCGAGCTCCTGGCGCGCAGGAACGAATCCTCGACGCGGCCGATATCGGAGACGCGGACCGGCGTGCCGCCGACCGTCGCGATGATGATGTCGTTGAACTGCGCCGTCGCATCGATGCGGCCGAGTGTTCGCAGACCGACTTCCCACTTGCCCTGCTCGAGAGTGCCACCAGGAACCTCGACGTTCTCCTTCTGAATGGCATCGCGGACCTGATCGATCGACAGGCGGTGCGCATTCAACTTCTCGATGTCGACGACGATGTGGATTTCCCGTGGGCGGTCACCGCTGATGCTGACCGCGCCGACACCGTCAACCGACTCCAGTGCGCGGCGGATCTGCTTGTCGGCGATTTCGGTCAGCGTCCGCAGGCTCGCGGTCTTGCTGGAGAGGATCAGTGTGACGATCGGATCGGCGTCCGGATCCTGCTTCTGCACGATCGGTGGCAGCACTTCGGGCGGCACGTTTCTCATCGCGCCGGCGACTTTTTCGCGCACCGTGTTGGCCGCATCCTGCAGATCCTGCTCGAGGAGGAACCGGATGTTGATGGAAGCCACACCACCGGCGCTAATCGCCGACGACATCTGATCGATGCCGGCAATGCCGCTGAGCGCGTTCTCCATCGGGATGATCACCGACGTGGTCATCTCATCCGGCGAGGCACCCGGGAGACGAAGCGAGACGTTGACACTAGCCGGATCGGCCTTCGGAAACAGGTCCACGCCCAGGTCCTGGAACGAGAAGATGCCGAGGACCACCAGCGACATCACGAGCATCGTGGCAAAGACCGGACGCCGGACGCACAGTTCTGACAACATGACTACTCCGTCTTCCCGCGCCCGCCACCAACGGTCACCTTCATCCCGTCGGCCAGATTGTCCACGTCGGTGAGCGCGACCTCATCGCCCACCTTTAACCCTTCCAGAATCTCCATCCGGTCGCCGCTACGGTCGCCAGTTGTCAGCTCACGAACCGTGAGGTGATCGCCCGTGAGGACAAACGCACGATAGACGCCGTAGCGGTACTGCATCGCCGCATACGGAATCGTCAGCACGCGTTCGACCAGCGCCGTCTCGAGGTTGATGCGGGCAAAGGTTCCCGGCTTCAGCACGCCGCCCGGGTTCGGCGCGGTCGCTTCGAACGCAAAGGAACGGGTTGCGGTGTTCACGCCGGGGCTGACCCGTGAGATCGACCCGGCGAATGTGCGATCCGAATACGCATCGACGCGCAGCACGACCGGCTGGCCCACGTTGATCCAGGGCGCCATACGTTCAGGAATTTCAGCGAGCACCTTCAGGGGATCGACGCGGACGATCGTCATCACCGGCATCTGGGCCTTCACCAGCTCGCCGACAGACACCATGCGTTTCTGGACGCTGCCACTAAACGGCGCGCGAATGAAGGCGTCGCGGAGCTGACGATCAGCCAGCTTGAGGGTCGCGTCAGAGACATCGATATCAGCGCGAAGGTTCTTTGCGGTTTGCAACGACGAGTCGTACGACGCCTGCTTCGACTGCAGCGTCGCGCGGGCATCGTCCAGCGTCTGCTGCGGAATCAGTTGACGCTTCTGAAGCTCGCCGGCGCGCTCGTAGGCTTGCTTCGCCTGGGCGAGCTCGGCCGCTGCCTTGCGGACATCCGGCGTATCCTCGACCGCAGGTAGCTGGCCCAGGTCGGAGGCCCCGTACCTGGTTAGCGACCGCGTCAGTGACGCTTTCTGCTGATCGAGGCTGTACTGCAACTTCTCTCGGTCGAGCTCGACCAGGGGCTGGTCGGCCCTGACCGCATCACCCAGGTCGGCAAGCACGCGCTTGACGACGCCTTCCGTTTGGGAGGAGACCGTCACCTCGTCTTCGGCGGCAAGCGTACCGACCACCTCCACGGTCCGGTGGACCGCTTCCTCCCTCACGGCCTCGGTCGTGACCGCCTTGGGAGCCGGCTCGCGACCTCGCCCCTGGGACGACTCCTGCTTTCCGCAACCAAACGAGAGCAGCAATCCGAACAAACCGGCCAGACAGAAGGCCGCGCGTGACGAAGAAACAGCGGAACGGTCGAAGAATGAGGGCATGTTGTCGGCTCTAGCTCCACCAAGTCTATACGGCGGCGCGTCGACAACCCGTGACAGGTGCCCGGAAGAATCTCAAGGCTTGCCCTGGCCAGCGTCGGTCAGCGGCGAGGCGGCTTCAGTTCAACGGGATGAACGCCAGCGCGTTGTTGGCGTTCATCGGAATCACCAATTGGTTGGCGCCCGAGTCGTAACACATGGACGCCGGGCTTGGAATATTGCGTGCGATGAGTTCGGCCGGCTGACCCGGACGGATGCGCGACACACCACCGTTCTGTACGCTGCTCACATACTTCGTCCCATCGGGCATCACCACCAGGCCATCATTCCCAGCCTGCACCGCGTGCTCGGTCTTTAACAGCTGCCCCGCCGGCGAGAACGTCAGTACTTCGTTGTTGCCGATCATGATGACGACGATGTTGCCCTCGGCATCGAAGGCGATGCCGTTTGGCTGGCGGAGCGGCGCGCCCTGTTTGAAGACCGCCGCCTGACCGTCGCGCGTGATCTTCCAGACCTGCCACGAATTCGGATCTGCAGTAGAGCCACCGGCCCCCGTCACCGTCGCATAGATCGTCCCATCGTCGGCCACTTCGATGTCGTTGAAACCAGTGGACTGGGGGACGCGGTACTCGCGGCCGGGGAGCCCCGTCTGCATGTTGAACGTGCGGACCACGGCCACGACCTGGTCGGTCGGTGTGGTGCCGCCGTCGCGATCAGACACGTAGAAGGTGCCGAGGTTGATGTCGCTGCCGGAGGGCTCGTTGAATACGAGGGGCGGAGTGAGGCTCGCGCGCTCCACCGGAGTCTGGACACCGACCCAGCGTGAGGTGTGGACCGAGCCGTCGTGATTGAGCAATGAGATCCAGGCATTGTTGGCCTGGACGATCTGCCCGACGCCGCGGTTGGGTACCACGATGACGTTGCGCGTGACGTCATACGAGCAGCTTTCGGCCGAGTAGACCGACCCGTAGACCTTGACGTTGGTCGACATCGGCTCGAAGCTGCCGTTTGACGCCGGGTTGACGGGTAGGCCGAGGCGGTTGCCCACGAAGTAGGGCTGGGGAGCCGACGGAGGCGGCTGTTGGGCGGAGAGCGCGGCGACGGTGAAGCCGGTCGCTAGCGCGACGGCGGCCAACAATGCAGTGCGACTCATGGGCAAATCTCCGGGAAGAGGGTGTGAGACCTTGGTGACAATTTCGAAGCGATTTCACGGTCGCAAGCGTGGGGACATCGCCTTTCAGGCGGGTGTCCACTCGCGGAGACTTTCAATTTCCTCCGGCGTCAGATGACGCCATTTTCCAATCGGCAGGGTGTCGATGCGAATGGTGCCGATCTGCACACGCACCAGTTTCAGCACGTGCGCGCCAAGCGCTTCCACCATCCGCCTCACCTGGCGATTCCGTCCTTCGCTGATGGTGATCTCCAGGTGCGTGTACTTCGCCGAGTCTCGCAACCTCGTCACCGTGGCCGGACGCGTTGGGCCGTCGGCGAGCGTGATGCCGTCGCGTAACGCCTGAAGTTGAGCCTCGGTCAGCACCATTGACGACTTCACCAGGTAGGTCTTCGGCACGTGCGAGTTCGGATTGGTGATGCGCTCGGCCAGCTGCGTGTCGTTGGTCATGACGATCAGGCCGGACGTATCAAGGTCCAGGCGACCCACCGGCGAGAGAAACGTCGAAATATCCGCGGTGAGGTCGTAGACGGTGCGCCGACCATCGGGATCCTTGTAGGTGGTGAGGTAACCCGTCGGCTTGTACAACAGGACATAGAGGCGCTGCTGGACCCGCAGCGGCTGGCCATCGACGATGACGCGATCGCGGACCATGTCGACCCATGTATCGGGGTTCTGCACCTCGCGTCCATTCACGTGCACTCGTCCTGCGTGAATCCATCGACGCGCTTCAGTTCTTGACCCGAGCCCGGCTTTCGACAGTACGCGCTCGAGCGTTTTCAACGGTCGCTTCTCCGGCACGCCCACCCATTGTGACCCACGCCGTTGTGTCTCGAAGCGGATTCGTGCACCGAGGCGGTCAGTGCCACGGTGGCGCATGGCTGGAACGGCGTGACCGAAGGGCGGCCGTCTCTGACGTTGGCGCTGTGGGCTTTCGAAGTGCCAAAATACAGCATGCCCAAGCGCCGACGCGTCAGCCGGCCCCATCC
>JBEBGG010000120.1:0-10524 GCA_040081555.1 Vicinamibacterales bacterium | reverse complement strand
GGTGTCACCGCACAGGTGTCGGCATCGCTCTTCATCCGCAGTTGGCACGGGAACGAATTGCAGGTATTGCACAACGTGCAGCCACCGGCCTCGCCTGGACGAATCAGGCCGAGCGGCAAGGCCGACGGATGCAGACCGAAGCTCCGCAAGCGATCGACCAGTGCACCCATCTCCGCCGAGTGCGGAATCGGTGCATAGGGATACGGACCGCGTGGCGGATCGGTCGGGTCATCTCCGACCGCGCCATGGACGTGATACATCCGCTCGGCGCGCTCGTAGTAGGGCGCCAGCGCGTCGTAGCTAATCGGCCACGCCGGCGAGACACCGTCCATGTGTGTGAGTTCGCCAAAGTCCTCAGCACGCAGCCGGAACAACACGCTGCCCCAGAACTTGGTGTTGCCGCCGACGTAGTAGTGGATGTACGGCAGAAAGGACTGCCTGTGCGCGTCGAGCCACGTCTCGCTCGCCCGGTACCGCAGCGCCTTCCACACGGCGGCAGGGTCCCAGTTCTCCGGCTCCTGTGGGACGAAGTCACCGCGCTCAACGACCAGGATCCGCGCTGAGGTATGCGACAGCGCCTCTGCGAGTGTGCCGCCGCCCGCACCCGAGCCGATAATCACGACGTCGAACGACTCTGTCACGGCCTGGATGGTCCGAGGCTGTCGTACACCTGATCCATGAGGCGGTGATCGTCGATGGCGCGCTCGAGGCTCATCTCAGGCTGCCGACCGGCCGCGATCGACGCCACAAAGTCGCGATACATGGCCTTGTAACCTCGAATGTCCCGAAGGCCTGGCACGATGACACGCGGCACCCCCCGGCCTCGCACCAACACGAAGGCGCCGTTTGACTCGAATGTAATGATGCCGTCGGACCCGGAAATCTGCGACAACCGCAAGCCGCGGAAGAGTGACGGAATCTCGCGCGAATAGAAGATGGCACCGACAGCGTCGTTGTCGTAGTTGAAGGCGACCATCATGCTCTTGGCACGACGATCGGGTCCGCGACGCGACGGCGTCGGGCGGTAGCCGTGAATGGTGCGGATCTTCGGCCCGAGACTCCCAGCCAGGTGCAACCAGTGAATGCCTTCCTCGAAGAAGGCGTCGCCACCGGCCATCGCCTCGTCGTTGCGCCAGTCATCAGCGGTCTTGAAGCGCCTGGCGATGGTCGTGAACTGCGCAAACAACATCTCGCCGATGGCGTCGTCGGCGAGCAGGCGCCGCAATGTCACAGCCAGCGGCTTGTAGTGGTCATTCTCTCCCACCAGGACCGTCACACCCGCTTTGTCACGTGCGGCCACGGCGGCGTCGTATCCCGCCACGTGAGGGAACGCCGGCTTCTCGACCAGCACGTGCTTGCCGGCCTGCAGCGCCTGGAGCGTGAGCTCGAGATGAAAGGCCGTGGGGACGGCCACCACCACGGCGTCCACCGCCGGATCAGCAATCGCCTCCGCGTAGCTACCGTAGGTGCGGCCGCCCGGAAATGCCTTGGAGCAGGCGGCGGCCTTGGTGCGATCACGGCTGGCGTAACTGCAGACCACGTCACCACGGAGCGCGGTGAGGTGTCGGCTATGGACCCGCGTGATGAAGCCACAGCCGAGAAAGGCGACGCGCAGCGGAAGAGACATCAAAGGATTCGCGAACGCCACGTTCGCCGTGCCCCATCATACTGGGTCCTCTTCAGGACATCATGCGCCTCGAGATTTTGCGAACACTGTCCAGAGAGTCAGACCACTCGATGGGACAATCCGCTAGAATCCAAACATCGTGCAGGATTCGCCAACCACCCTGTGGAAAGTCAGACGCGACGAGGAAGAAGCGTCCTGCCTGGTCCGACTGATGCCCTACGGTATCGAAGTCGACATCGTCAGAAACGGCAAGGTGGTCCTCACGCGCGTGTTCGAAAGCGACCACGAGGCACTCGGCTGGGCGCAGGCCAAGCGAACGGCGCGCGAATCCGAAGGATGGACGCTGCTGCCGGCTGAAGCGCCGACCGACCAACGCCCCGTCGCCTGACCCCGCTCTCCCGACGTCGAACGCCGAACGCGTCGTCACCAAGTCGAGGCCGGCGCACGTCGCCTTTCACTTGCGCGAATCGAGTTCGTCCCAGCGGGCGTAGATCTTCAGCAGCTCCTGCTCCACCTCGGTGGCACGGGCCAGCGTGCGCGCAATCTGGTCGCCCGGCTCCTTGTAGAAGTCAGGCGCCCCAACAGTGGCCTCGAGGCTCGATTTTTCTGATTCGAGCGATTCGATCCGCGCCGGGAGCGCTTCGAGCTCAGCCTTCTCCTTGAACGACAGCTTCCGCGTTGGGCCCTTCGAGGCCGAGGCCGCTGGCGCTCCTGAACTCCCCTTTGGCGCCGGCCCCGACGTCACGCCCGCGGGCCGCCGTCGCTGACGCAGCCAGTCTGCATAGCCGCCCACGTACTCGTGCGCGCGCCCGTCGCCCTCGAAGACGATGGTGCTGGTCACGACGTGATCGAGGAACACACGGTCGTGGCTGACCAGCAGCAGCGTCCCCGGCCACTCCACCAGCTGTGCCTCGAGAAGTTCGAGCGTCTCGAGGTCGAGATCGTTGGTCGGCTCGTCGAGCACCAGCACGTTCGACGGCCGCGTAAAGAGCCGCGCCAGCAGCAGCCGGTTGCGCTCGCCGCCAGACAAGGCCTTCACTGGCGACCGCGCCCGTTCGGCTCCGAAGAGGAAGTCTCTCAGGTAGCCGTGCACGTGCTTGGCTTGACCGTTCACCGTCACCATGTCGTTGCCCTCACCGATGGTGTCAAAGACCGTCCGCTCCGGGTCGAGTTGCTCCCGCTGCTGGTCGAAGTAGGCCACTTGCACGTTGGCGCCAGTGCGGATCTCACCCGAGTCCGGCGCCAGCTCCCCAAGCAGCATCCGCAGCAGTGTGGTCTTGCCGGCGCCATTGGGCCCGATGAGCCCGATCCGATCGCCGCGGATGATGCGCGTCGAGAAGTCGCGGACGACGACGCGGTCGCCGTAGGCCTTGGCCACGTGCTTGGCCTCAAACACCATCTTGCCGGAACTGTCGCCTTGCTCCACCTTCAGGTTGACCTCGCCCATGACGTCACGACGGCTGGCGCGCTCGTCGCGCATCGCCATCAACGCCTTGACGCGTCCTTCGTCGCGCGTCCGGCGCGCCTTGACGCCCTGGCGGAGCCAGGCTTCTTCTTCTGCCAGCTTCTTGTCGAACTTGTCCCGGTGTAGTTCTTCGTTCGCCAGCCACTCTTCCTTCTTACGGAGAAACGTCGCGTAGTCGCCAGGCCAGGACGTCAACTGACCGCGGTCGAGTTCAACAATCCGCGTCGCCAGCCGCTGGAGAAACGCGCGGTCGTGAGTCACAAAGACCACGGACCCGCGATAATCCGCGAGGAAATTCTCCAGCCAGCTGATCGCGTCGATATCGAGATGATTGGTCGGTTCGTCGAGCAGCAGGACGTCCGGCTCCGAGACCAGGGCCCGGGCCAACAACACACGGCGACGCCACCCGCCAGACAACGTGTCGACAATCGCCTCGCCGTCGAGGTCGAGCCTCGACAGAATCTGATCGACCTTGTGCGCCCGCTTCCAGTCCTCGTCGTGCACGGAATGATCATCGAGTCCGTCGGCCACCACGTCAGACACGGACCGCGCGGTCGACAGGGGTACGTCCTGCACCAGGCGGGCGACTTTGAGCGCCGGCTGGCGCCAGACCTGCCCCTCATCGGGCTGGACCTCGCCGCTGATGATCTGCAGCAGTGTGGATTTGCCGGTGCCGTTCCTTCCGAGAATGGCGATGCGCTCGCGCGCATCAATCAGCAGTGAGGCATCGTCGAGAAGCGGATGGTGACCGAACGCGAGATGAAGGTGGTCGAGCGATACAAGTGGCAAAGCTAAAGATTCTTTCTTGACGAAGACGCGACGTGCACGAAAGCCCTATTGTTCCTGAAAAGGGCCCTTCGTGTCTTTCGTGCCTTCGTTCGAAGCGATCGCCTGGAGACATCCAGATCAGGCCGTTACGCGTCGCCCCGTCGAAGAAACACGGCCGTCGCCACCGCCGCCACGGTCAGGGCCACGGCTATGAGTGCGACCTCGCTGGTAATCCTGGTGACGGCCTCCAGAGCCACTCTGGCGGTCTTCTCGAGATCCAGACCGTCCTCCGGGCTCAGCATCTCGCGGCTGAGGATCGTCGTCCGGCGGAGGCCGTACGCTGTCAGCGAACTCATGCTGACACTCATGCCGACCAGGCGGAGGATGATGACGAGCGACGATGCCATGCCCCGGTCCTCCTCGAGAACCCCGTTGATCACGGCCGTTCCGATCGGCGCGATGGTCAATCCGATGCCGATGCCGGCAAGTGCCAACCCCGCCACCATGAACCCGGTGCCGCGAGCCTCTGTCGACGAGGGTCCGTGGAGCAGGTGGTCAAACAACGCCACCGCCTGTCCGGCCATATCCACGCTCCACAGACTCATCAGCGCAAACCCGGTGACAGCCACGAGCAAGCCGAAGATGACCGAGGCTCGATAACCAAGCCGTTGCGACAGCCAGCCCCCGGGGACGGCAGCCAGGGCCATCGGCACCGTAAAGGCGCACAACAAGTACCCCGTGACCAGCGCCGCCTTCATCGTGTCTGCGCCGCCGGCCACATTGATGAAGAGCGGGACACTGACCAGCGCCACCATGATGCAAAAGCCCACGAGCAGGTTGACGCCGCTGGCGGCAGACAGATTGCGGTTCGAAAAGATCTTCAAATCGAGGATAGGGTGGCGGACGCGGCGCTGCCAGACGAGGAAGCCCGCAAAGGCGACGGCCGCCAAGACCACCCAGTACAGACGATTCTGCGGAGCCGCTGCAGCGGAGGGGTCGAGGCCGATTTCCGGAGAGCCAAGCCCCAGGTTGAGCAGGGTCAGCGACGAACCGAGCAGGACGACGCCGACCCAGTCGATGCCACCTTTCACGGCCACGCGGGGTAGGCCGGCCAGTCCCCACCACGTGATGCCGAAGATCACCAGGACGATCGGGAGATTAATCCAGAAGAGGTACGGCCAACTCATGAACTGCACCATGATGCCGCCGTAGAGGTGGCCGAGCACCCAGCCGGCCGTGTCGACCGCTCCGACAATCCCGAGTGGCAGCGCTCGCCTCTCCGGTGGAAACAGATCAGCGACCAGCGCCATGCTCACCGGCACCATCGCCCCAGCACCAAACGCTTGAACGACGCGTCCGGCAATCAGCGCGTAGAGCGGTGCAAGACCGGTCTGAGGATCGTGCTGGACGAGCGGCAGGATCTTCAACACGATGGCGCTAGGCCAACCCGGCGACGCGGCAACCAGCCACGAGCCCACGAAGAAGATCGCCAGACAGGCGAGATACACGAAGCGGCGACCGGCAAGATCCGACACCTTCCCCATGAAGGTCATGCTGATCGCGTACGACACAAAGTAGCCGGTGACCACCCATCCGGCGACGTCGAGCTTCTGAATCTCAATCGTCATCGAGCGGATGACGTCGGGGAGCACGGCCGAGACGATGGTGAGGTCGAGCGCCCCGATGAACACGGGGAAACACACGAGGGCGAGAATCAGCCGTGGGTACTGCTGCGCACGCGACATTCAGACCTACGGCTTGGCCGCCGGCGGCGACAGCCGTGGTGTCGGAATATCCACGGGCTCATCGATGCGCGAGAGCTCGATGAGCCAGGCATTCCCTTCCGGTTCGTTGACCCTGAGCTGCACTGGATGGGCGGTTCTTTCCTCGACCCAGAGATCGACCGAGTGGAGCAGGTCGGCCTTGAGTGTGCCGCCGATGAGGGGATTGAGTTTCTCACCGCTGACATCCCCGGTCAGATGCAACACGTCACGGTTCTCCAGCTTCTCTTTGCCGACCACTTGGGCCTTCTGGACGGCAATCCTCAGGACCTCCGGGATACCCGTTCTGGTAAACAACAAGACCCCATTGAAATTGGACCCTGCTGTTAGCCGTCCGAACTGTCTGGTCAGCGGATTCGATTGGAAGGTGCCTTCGGGAACCCAGACACGGGTCACCTGAACGATGGTGCCGTTCTTGAGCGACACCTTGACGGCGCAGGACACTCTGTCGGGCGCGGCGTAGGCACAATCCGCCACGGTGAAGGTGACTCCGTTCTTCTCGTCCAGAAACGCCGGCGCACCCAGGCGCTTCACCGAGAAACGCGCGCTCTTGAGGCCCAGAATGGCATCGGCCGTTCGGTTCAGCATGGTCTGAGCCGCACCCAGACCTGGCCTGGCCTGTTGCGCGGGAAGCACGACGGCCGTGGCAACCGCGACCAGCGCAATGGCCATCACACGATGACGCATGACCCTATTGTCCGCGGACCGCTTTCCACTCGGCCTCAGCCAGCCCCGCGATGTCCGCCTTCCCCGCAAGGCCTGTGGCACTCAGCTCTCCGGTCAGCGTCACGACAAACGGCCCTTGCGGAGTTTCGGCCGTGAATTCCATCGCCAAAGACGTGCCGCTGAAGGTGCCCTTGACCGGCACGTCGCCGGCGCCGAGGACACCCACCGTGCCCGTGACGATCTCACCGGCCTGGGAGAGGGTCGCCGTCATCGGAATCTCGCCCATTCCGGCGATGGCCACAGAGACGTTCCACTTGCCGGCGACGCCGGAGGTGGCCACGGCTGGCGTCGCGTCGGGTGAGACGGCGGATGCGACGGTTGCGGCGGCGCGCTTACCCGTCAGGGGGAATTCGCCGAAATCTCCCAACCTGATCCTGCCGCTCAAGGCGTCCCCAGCGGCCTTGCCCGAAATGCCCAGCTGGAGCGACATCCCCTGAATCTCGAGCGCACCGGTCATTTCAATCGAGTCGGTCTTCGCCGTGCCGGCAATGGGCAGCGTGCCCAGGGCACCACCGAACGTGCCGTCGGCCCTCTCACCGTTGACGGCGACGGTCATCGTCATCTGTTGCGCGCCAAGGGGCGTGTCCACAACGACCTCCCAGGTGCCGGCCGGGCTGTTCTGAGCGAGCGCCGGGGCGACGCCCAGACCGAAGAGGAGCGCGGCGCCAGCAAAGGCGGATCCGAGTCGGGTCATGGTTTGATCCTACGGGTTGAAGGCGACGAGAATAGCATGGGGGTCGCAGCGATGGGACGCGACCGTCCGCCCTGAGGTTCACAATGAGATTGCTGCATGCGGGCGGCATAGCCGCTTTGGTTCTGTGGTCATCGCTGTCAATCGCCGCGGGACAGACCGCGCCAACAGCCGCGCCGGAACGCGACTTCCTGAGCCGCATTCGCCGTCTCACTGTTGAAGGACGTCGGTCGGGCGAAGGTTACTGGTCTCCCGACGGCAAGCGCCTCGTCTTCCAGAGCGAACGCGAACCCGGCAATCCCTTCTACCAGATCTACACACTCGACCTCTCGACCGGCGAGACCAAACGGATCTCGCCTGGCATCGGCAAGACGACCTGCGCGTTCATCCGACCGAAGGGCGACGAAATCGAGTTCGCCTCGACGCATCTCGATCCAAAGTCGAAGCAGTATCAGGACGAAGAGCTCGCCTTCCGCGCGTCCGGCAAGGAGCGTCGTTACTCGTGGGACTACGACCCCGAGATGGACATCTTCGCCTATAACGAGAAGACCGGCGCTTCGAAGCGCCTCACCACCGCACGTGGCTACGATGCTGAGGCCGCCTATTCACCCGATGGGCAGTGGATCGTCTTCTCTTCCATGCGCGCCGGCTACGACCACGCACTCGACGCGAAGGAAACCAAAGCGCTGGCCGAGAATCCGAGCAACTTTGCTGAGATCTACATCATGAAGGCAGACGGCTCGGGCCAGAAGCGACTGACCAACTTCTGGGGCTACGACGGCGGGCCGTTCTTCACCCACGACGGCCAGCACATCATCTGGCGCCGATTCGACGAGATGGGACTCATCGCTGATGTCTGGACCATGAGGCTCGATGGATCTGAGCAGACGCAAATCACGGACTTCGGCTCGATGAGCTGGGCACCGTACGAGCACCCGTCCGGCGAGTACATCATCTTTGCTTCCAACAAGCTCGGTTTCGACAACTTCGAGCTGTTCATGGTGGACAGACACGGTGAGAAGGAGCCCGTGCGCGTCACCTACTCGAACGGATTTGACGGCCTGCCGGTACCTTCGCCAGACGGCACGCAACTGGCCTGGACCTCCAGCCGCGGCGGCGGCAGCGAGGGCCAGCTCTATCTCGGTCAGTGGAATCACGCGAAGGCACTCGAGGCCATCCGCCATGCCCTCCCCAAGACGCCGAGAAGGAAGCCATGAACAGATACCTCTGCGCCGCGCTCGTCGCCTCCAGCCTCCTCTCACCGCCGCCGGCGCACGCCCAGGGCACCGCCCCGGCGTCGCCCACGCGGGCACACGTCGAAACCCTGGCGTCGGACCGCTTCGAGGGGCGCTTGACAGGCTCGAACGGCGAACGCCTCGCAAGCGACTACCTCGCGGCCCAGTTACGACGTATCGGCGCGCGGCCGCTTCCCGGACACACCGACTTCCTCATGCCGTTCGACTTCACGGCCGGCTCGAGGGATGGTGGGTCGAGGGCGGCCCTCAAGGACACACGGACCAACACCACGCGCACGTTCGACCAGCGCCGCGATGTCCAGGCGCTCTCCTTTTCTGACGACGCCGAAGTGAGCGGTCTGCCAGTGGTCTTCGCCGGCTACGGCATCGTGGTGCCCGAGTCCCAGAATTTCAACTACGACAGCTACGCGACGCTCGACGTGAAAGACAAGGTCGTCCTCGTGTTGCGATATTTTCCGGAAGATGCCGATCCCAAGACCAAGGGCATCCTGTCTCGCTACTCGGACTTGCGCTACAAGGCGATGGCGGCGCGCCAACATGGCGCCAAGGCCATCGTCGTGGTCACCGGCCCGAATTCACCGAACGCGGGGGAGACCATCCCGATGTCGTTCGACACCGCGCTGGCCGGGTCAGGGATCGTCGCCGCCAGCATCAGTGCCACGGTCGCGGATGCACTCTTTGCGACCCTCGGCGATCCTGCGAGAACGTTGGCCGCGGCTCAGAAGTCGATGGACGACGCCAATCCCCATGCGGCAGGGTTCGCCCTGCCCAACGCGACGTTCGATTTGAAGGCCAACGTCGTGCGCGAAACGCGCACCGGCCACAACGTGATCGGCTACCTACCGGCGACCGTCGCCATTGCCGGCGCGAAGCCATGGGTCGCACTCGGAGCGCACTATGACCACCTCGGTCGGGGCGAGAACGGCAACACGCTCGCCGACAAGAGCGAGACGAACAAGATTCACCATGGCGCCGACGACAATGCATCCGGCAGCGCGGCCGTGCTCGCGGTGGGAGAGGCGCTGTCGCGCGAGCCGCGAAGCCGGCACGTGCTGCTCGACTTCTGGTCTGGCGAAGAATTGGGCCTCATTGGATCGACGGCATTTGCCAATCGCCCACCGGTGCCAGTGGATCAAATCGCCGCGTACCTGAATTTCGACATGGTTGGGCGGATGCAGGACAACAAGCTCACCGTGCAGGCCACCGGCAGCAGCGGGGCGTGGGCGCGAATCATCGAACAGGCCAACGTGACGGCCGGCTTCGACCTGTCGGTGCAGCAGGATCCGTATCAGCCGACCGACGTTGCCTCCTTCAACCAAATCGGCGTGCCGTGCCTGAATTTCTTTACCGGCACCCACACCGATTACCACCGGCCGTCGGACACCGCCGACAAGATCGACTATGAGGGTCTGGATCGGATCGTGGATTTTGCAGCGCACATCGCACGACGCGTGATGCGCACACCGGAAGCACCCGCCTTCACCCGAGTGACACAGCCGACCGGTACGGGAACGCGTGCCGGCGTCCGCATCTTCACGGGCACGATTCCCGACTATTCCAGCGAGGTCAAGGGACTACTACTCAGCGGGGTCGTCGGTGGCGGCCCGGCGGAAGAGGCCGGCCTGCAAAAAGGTGATGTGGTGATCGAGATCGCGGGCCAGACCATTGCCAACATCTACGACTACACCTATGCGCTGGACGTGCTGAAGATCGGTGTCGCCGCGAAGGTCGTGTACACGCGGGGAGGCGAGCGGCGGGAGACGATGCTGACGCCAGGGGCGAGAAAGTAAAACCCGAGTCGGTAGTCGGACGATGCGTGAAGTCCGAACGACTACCGACTCTCGGCGTCTTTGTATTATTCCGGTCTGACGTTCCCTGCGCGCGGACCTTTCGCCGACTGCTCCTCATCGAAGCTGACGCGCTGGCCCTCGGTCAGAGAATCGAAGCTCCCCTGCACCGCACTGCGGTGGAAGAACAATTCCTGTCCGCTGCTGTCCTTGATGAAGCCAAACCCTTTGTCACGCTGGATACGCTTGATTGTGCCGCTGCTCATCCGAGACTCCTTCCCGTCGCGCCCGCACGTGTGCGGATCGCGTGTCCAGAGACTGGACCGTATCACTATACAACGCTCTGCCTTTTGTTCAGCCCGGGTTTGGCGAATCGACGAGCGGCCGACGCCCGACCCGCACCGGCCAGGCGGGATCTGGCGC
>JBEBGG010000119.1:0-10627 GCA_040081555.1 Vicinamibacterales bacterium | reverse complement strand
GTATAGCAAAGACGACTTCGTGTGGGACAAGTCGGAACTGCTGGTGCCGGCCACCAGGCCAGCCACGCCTGCGGGTTCACGGGCTTAGGTTAGGGAACGGGCCCGGGCATCGCGCGTCCAGAGGACCCTCCACTCCCAGAGCATGCAGATCGGGGCGCTTGGCGACATCCACGGTGACTTCGACACTGTGCAGGCCATATTGGCGCGCCACCCGGACGTCGTTCTCTGGCTCCAGGTGGGCGACATCGCCAGCAACGACGGTGAGTACTTCACGCCCAGCCGGCCGGTCTATTGGATCAAGGGCAACAACGAAGACTTCGATGTCATCGCGCAAGCGATGCAGGGCCAACCGCCGGCCGAGACGCTTCACTACCTGCCAAACGGCGGCGTCTACCAGGTTGGTCCGTGGCGTGTGGCCGCGCTGGGTGGCACCTTCGCGCCGAGCTGGTATCACTCGCCGGTGGCCATGCTGCCGCCGTCGCGCGGTCGCCGCGTCTCGAATGGCACGTTGAAGCTCGGCAAGAGCCGTGACGACAAGCGTCGCCACTTCGTGCGCGACGAAGTGATTGCCTGCAAGAAACTGACAGACGTCGACGTGTTCCTGACGCACGAAGCGCCGCGGCCGTTCTATCCGGTGGGGAAGCGCATCGACACGGGCAAGGCAGTGATCAACGAAGTGCTGACGACGATGAAGCCCCGATTGCACCTCTTCGGGCATCACCATGAGTTCACTGACTCGGTTCGTCAAGGCGTCCGATCGGTCGGACTGGACCTGGTGAGCCGCTCTTATCTCCTCATCGACGCTGAGACGCTGAAGTGCGAACGGCTGGACACATAGATCACATGATGAATTTCCTGGAAGCCATCGCTGAGCGGGTCCTGGTGTGCGATGGCGCGATGGGGACGATGCTCTATGCCCGCGGCGTCTTCATTAACAAGAGCTTCGACGCGATGAACCTGACGCAGCCCGATCTGGTCGAGGCCGTGCATCAGGACTACGTGCGCGCTGGGGCGGACATTATCGAGACCAACACCTTTGGTGCCAATCGCATCAAACTCGGCGCGTTCGGTCTGGCGGGTTCGCTTCGGGAGATCAACGTGGCCGGTGCGCGGATTGCCAGACGCGCGGCCGGGAATCGCGCCTACGTGGCCGGCTCGATTGGGCCGCTCGGCATTCGCATCGAACCGTGGGGCAAGACCGGCGTCGACGAAGCGCGCGAGTACTTCACCGAGCAGGCGGCGGCGCTCGCCGAGGGCGGGGTCGACCTCTTCATTCTCGAAACCTTCCGCGACCTCAACGAGATCGGCGCGGCGATCGATGCCGTGCGGAGTGTGTCCGACCTGCCGATCATCGCGCAGATGACGACCGAGGAAGACGGCAACACACTGGACGGCACATCGCCCGAACAGTTTGCACCGGAACTCGAGCGGCGCGGCGCGACGATCCTTGGCGTCAACTGCGCCGTCGGCCCAGGCCCGATGCTCGAAACGATCGAGCGCATGGAGGCCGTCACGCGCCTGAAGCTCTCCGCGCAGCCCAACGCCGGCAAGCCGCGCGACGTCGAAGGCCGCAATATCTACCTGTGCTCGCCTGAATACATGGCGTCCTACGCTCGCCGTTTCATCCAGCACAACGTGCGCGTCGTGGGCGGCTGCTGCGGCACGACGCCTGAGCACATCAAGCAGATCAAGCAGGCCGTACGGGCCGGTCATCCAGAGGCGGCGTCTGCGCCTGTGGCGGTCGGGCAGGCAAAACCCAGGGTCTCAGTGAGCCTGGCGCCGCCCGTGCCGCGCGAGCGCAAGTCCAGACTCGCGGGTGAGTTGTCGCGCGGCAAGTTCGTGGTGGGAGTCGAGCTGCTGCCGCCACGCGGTTTCGAAGCTGAATCGGCGATTCAGCGCGCGCGGGAGCTGAAGCGGTACGGCATCGACTTTGTCAACATTCCGGACGGCCAGCGTGCCGGTGCGCGGTTGAGCGCGCTGTCGCTTGCCGTGCTCATCGAGCAACAGGCAGGGATCGAATCGCTGCTGCATTACTCCTGCCGGGACCGCAATCTGCTGGGCATTCAGTCCGATCTGCTCGGCGCGCACGCGATGGGTGTTCGCAACGTGCTGCTCATCACGGGCGACCCCGGCCGCGTCGGTGACTACCCGGACGCGACGGCCGTGTTCGACGTGGATTCGATTGGTCTTACCAACGTCGTGACGCGCCTCAATCACGGCGCCGACATCGGCGGTCAGGCCATTGGGGTTCCCACCGGGTTCCACGTCGGCGTGTCCGTGAATCCTGGCGCGTCGAGCATCGACGAAGAGGTCCGGCGATTTGACTACAAGGTGGAAGCCGGCGCGGAGTTCGTGCTGACGCGACCGGTCTTCGACGTCGAGGGTTTTGAGCGATTCCTCAAGCGCATCGTTCACGCGAAACTCCCGGTCATCGCCGGTGTCTTTCCGTTCGAGAGTCTGCGTAACGCGGAGTTCATGGCCAACGAGGTGCCCGGAGTGCAGGTGCCCGAGGCGTTGATGGAGCGGATGCGACGTGCGGACGCGCGCGGGACCGCTGCCGCCGAGGGTATTGCCATCGCCCACGAGACGGCATTGCAACTCCGGCCGCTGGTACAGGGGCTGCAGGTCTCGACGCCGTCCGGCAACGTCGATGCCGCACTTGCGGTCCTCAATGGACTTCGCTGAGGATCCAGAGGTATAGTCGCTTCACTTGCACAGGCACCAAGGGGGTAAGAATCCCGTAAACCCTTGAGTCAATGGAGCATTAACTGAGGCCTTGATGTCGCTATTCGAATCGCCGCGTGTGGCGGATCAAGATGAAATCATCGGCTCTGACGCGGCGACACGTGCCCTGTCTGTGACGGCGGTCGAGACCGACTTCGTCGCGAGAGTCTACGAAAACATCGCCTGGGCCTACGACTACACCTTCGGTCCTACCCTTCATGCCGGCCGGCTTCAGGCGCTCAAGCGCATGGGGATCAAGCGGAACGACCGTGTCCTCGAAGTCGGCGTCGGCACCGGTATCAACGTGACCCTTTATCCGACCGATTGCGCCGTCACCGGCATCGATCTGTCGGATTCGATGCTCGAGAAGGCGCGTGAGCGAGTCAGCAAGCGCGGGCTCACCAACGTCCGTTTGCTCGAAATGGACGCGGTCAACCTGAAATTTCCGGACAACTCCTTCGATATCGTCTACGCACCCTATTTGATCAGCGTCGTGCCGGATCCGGTAGCCGTCGTGCGTGAGATGCGTCGCGTCTGCCGTCCAGGCGGCCGGATGATCGTCCTCAATCATTTCCGTAGTTCGAATCTCGTGGGCGCGTGGCTCGAACGTCTGATCTCTCCGCTGACCGTCCACATCGGGTTCAAGTCCGATCTCGACCTTCCGGGGTTCCTGGCCCAGGCCGAACTGAAGCCGGTGTCGATCGAGAAGGTCAACGTCCCGCGGATCTGGTCGCTCGTCACTTGTATCAAGGACTGAACCTCAGCCGGCGGGGGCTGGCGCTGGTTCTCATCCTCTTCTGCCTTCCGCTCTTTGTTGGCCTGCGCAGTCTCGACCTGGAGACTGACGAGGCGATTTATTCCTTTGGCGTCGAACGCATCCTGGTCGACGGCCAGTGGATGCAGCCCAAGAGCAGTCCCAGCGATACCGCCGTCTTCCTCGAAAAACCACCGCTGAAGTTCTGGATCGTGGCCGGGCCGATCAAGCTCGGCCTGCTGCCGAACGACGAGTTTGGGCTGCGATTCTGGGATGCGGTGATGGGCGCCATCGCCTTCGCCTATGTGTTTGCGATCGGGTCTCGCCTGGCCGGTCCCGTGTGCGGCGGCGTGGCCGTGCTCCTGCTCTTCGTGCACACGCCGCTGATCTTCGATCACGGGCTGCGGACCAATAACATGGAGGGCGCGCTGTTTCTCGCCTACTGCGGCGGCGTGTTCCACTTCCTCGAATGGGGCGGTGCGCGAGAGACCAAGCGCGGGCGTCACGCGATATTGGCCGGCTTGTACTTCGTACTCGGATTCATGACGAAGTTTGTGGCGATCGCCTTTCTGCCGGTGGTGGCCGGGCTGGGCGCGCTGCTGGTGCCCGCGACGAGACGCCGGCTGTGGGCGGACCGTGGGCGGTGGTTGGGGGTCGGTGCGCTCGCGTTGGCTCTGATCCTCCCGTGGTTCGTCTACGCCTGGTTGGTCTTTGGGTCCGAAGTGCTGCACATCATGCTGATGGAGCACGTCGTGGCGCGTTTTGGCCCTGGTCTGGTCGCCGAGCACGCGCATCCCTTCTGGTGGTACGTCGAGACGATGTGGCTGATGTTGACGTGGAGCCACGCGGAGTGGCTCGTGGCCGCGGGCCTCGTCGTGCTGCTCGCCCAGTCGGTACGGCGATGGTGGTTCGAAGGTCTAGTCGTATCGCTGTGGGCCGTGCTCCCGTTGGTGGCCATCTCCTTTGGCACATCCAAGCTCTATCACTACGCCTATCCGTTCCTGCCGCCGTTGATGCTCGGCGCCGGGTATCTTGCCGCGCTCGTCATGATGCTGGCGCCGGTCGTGCTTCGTCGTGTGCTCGAGGGGGTCGAGGACCAGGTCGCTCGTTTATGGCCGGGTGCGCGCACCCTGGCCGCTCGTCCTTCCGTGCAGCGCTGGGCCTTGGTGGTGACCATTGCGGCCGCAACGCTGGCGACGTGGGCACTGTTGGCTGGCCAGGCGCGGCTGCAGATCGGGCACACGATGCTCTTCAAGAGCAACGGCGTTGTTCGTCCAATCGCGATGATCGTTCTCGTTGCGTTGCTCGCCCGGCGCAGCGCCCGCATCGCTGTTCTCATCGTCGCCCTGGCGGTAGCCTGGGTGATGCCAGTTGACGCCTACAAAGCGGCGCTCAGGCAGCTGACGCTCGAGAAGCACCCGTTGCGCGACGTGACCGACTGCATTGCACGCGTCGAACGCGAGGTGTCGCCTGGCGCCTCCTTAGGGCTGTTTGTCGATTCCGATAGCTCTATGTGGCATCCGATTACGTTCTATTTCAGACGTATCTCTCCGTGGACGCGTCAGGAGCGTCCGTCGGTGCCAGGGCTCGCGGCCACGTTGAGCGGACCGTCAGTGAAGCCGAGCCTCGTACAGGAGCTCCGCTATCGCGACTATCTGAATGGCCCCGAGCGGGCCCTCCTCGGGCAGGGCCAGACGCCACCGATGATCGGACTCTATGAATATGCGCTGCTCTTACCCGGGCCTTTTCGCGCCTGCAGCCCTGAAGCAGGACTGCCTCCGCTAGACTGAAGTGCTGGTATGGATCTCGTCGAAGCCCGTCTGCAGGGATTTGAGTCAGCCACGCGTCACCCGTGGGAGCGCGCGCGTCTGGCGATTGTGTCGCGTCTGATTTCGCGTTATGCGCCGATCGCGCCAGGCACGGCGGTGATTGACGTCGGCTGCGGTGACACCTTCGTTGCCGAGTCGCTCGCCAAGCAGTATCCGTCGGCGCACTTCTTTGCAGTCGACAGTGCCTTCACGCCAGCGCTCATTACCACGTTCACGGCACGGTTGACGGTCTCGAACTTGTCACTGTTGGCCTCGCTAGACGTGGTGCCGACTGACCGGGCGGCCTCGATCATTCTGCTCATGGACGTGCTCGAGCACGTCGACGACGACCGGGGACTGTTGCGCAATCTCCTCTCCCGCTCATTCTTTCGCGACTCGACGCGCCTGCTGATCACGGTGCCGTCGTACGCGGCGCTCTTCTGTGCGCACGATCGATTCCTGGGGCACTTCCGCCGCTACACCACTGGCAGCCTGCAGGTCGTCTTGGGTGCGGCGGGGCTCGAGGCCGTACGCGATGGCCACTTCTTTCTGACCTTGGTTCCTGCGCGCCTGCTGCAGCTCCTGAAAGAACGGGTGATTGGCACCAGGGGCGAGGCGGTCGAAGGAATTTCGGGTTGGCGAAGCGGCGATTCCCTGGCCCGGCTGCTGGCCGGCATTCTCGAATGGGACGGCCGCCTTGGGCTCGCCCTCGGGCGACTCGGCCTGTCCCTGCCCGGCTTGTCCAATTTTGCGATATGCAGACGGTCTGCATAATCGTTCCCTGTTACAACGAAGCGAAGCGGCTGCCAACGGCCGACTTTCTGCTGTTTCTGGACGGCCATCCCGAGGTGTCGCTCTGCCTCGTGGACGATGGCAGTTCTGACACTACGCTCCAGACGTTAGAGGCGCTGCGGGCGCAGCGGCCGCAGCAGGTCGTCGTGCTGCCGGTCTCACCAAACGGCGGAAAGGCGGCGGCCGTTCGGGCCGGTGTGCTGTTTGCGGCGAAGCAGGAGACGTGGTCGATCCTGGGCTTCTGGGATGCGGACCTGTCGACACCGCTGTCAGAGGTGGACCGGCTCGTCGCCGTACTGGTAGGCGACCCGGCGTGTCGGCTGGCCATGGGGTCACGGGTCAAACGCCTCGGTGCGAACATCGACCGCCGGGTCGCCCGGCACGTCCTCGGGCGCATTTTTGCGGCGTGCGCCACCGGCATCCTCGGCATGCCCGTCTACGATTCACAGTGCGGCGCGAAGCTGTTTCGCCGGGATGCTGTTCGCACGTTGTTCGAGAGGCCGTTCCTGACACGATGGCTGTTCGACATCGAGATGCTGGCGCGGCTACGCAATGACGTCGGCGTCGAGGCGATGCACACCGCGTGCGAGGTGCCGCTGCTGCGGTGGCGGGAAGTCGGCGGCTCGAAGTTGCGCTTGCGCGAGATGATCGGCGTGCCCCTTGAGCTCCTGCGCATCCGGTCGGCGTATAACGCGAGGCGCTAGGCGCTACGGGCCAGGGCCAGGATGGCCTGGGCGGCAACCTCGGCGCCATCCACGCCCCTCGACTCGACCGGCGGTGGCTGTCGCAGCAGGGCGCGGATCGATCCCTCCCAGTCACCCGCGCGCAACTGTTCCTGCGGGATGAACCCGCAACGAATGACGCGAGCCATTTCGGGGACGATGACGTCATTTTCTGCGAAGGCGCCGCGCGAGGTATAGAGCAGTGCCGTCTGGTTGGCAACGCACTCGGAGACGATGCCGTACCCGGGCTTGCTGACGACGAGGTCGGCGGCGGCGACCAGATCTTCGTAGCGCAGACCCAATCGTTCAAGCGCGTCGGCCGAATACCGATGGAGGTTGCTGGCTTCATCGCGGTCGCCGGCTCGCGCCTCCCAGTCAGTCAGCAGTAACGTGATGCGGCATCGGCGTGCGATGTCGCCGTACGGCACTGCGGTGCGGTGTCCGCCAAACGACGCCAGCACGATCGGTTGATCGGACGTGAGACCGAGCATCTGCCGCGCTCGTTCGCGACCGAAGCGCGAGTGTCTGGCCACAAGTGGGATATCTCGCGTGACGGGCAGCATCGCCTGAAAGCCGCCGGCAAAGGGCATCCGGAGCGCCAGGGTCGCGGCGCCGTAGGCGCGCGTCATCTTCGCGATCACCCCTGGAGCCATCGCCTCGAACTCCGGATAGAACTGGTAAATCCAGTCCCATGTGAAATTGGCAAGCGCCACAGACGGCACGCCCGCGGCGTGTGCCGCGGGGAAGGCCAGCGGCGGTACATCGCCCACCACCACGTCCACGCCGTGGCGAATAACTGCCGCTTCCTCCGCGACTCTCGCGTCGAACGTCTGGTAGAACGCGGCCGCGCGCGTCGCGGTCGTGGCTTCGTCAATGACGAGACCGTCCACCTGCACCACGCCCGTATCCGCCTCCATCACCTGCACTTCGAGACTGGGTGGGCCGGACCGTTTTAGAAACCACTCGGGCACGCTGGTGCGGATGACAATCCGCGCGCCCGGCTGCAGCGCCAGGACCTTTTCAATGACGGCAAGCGTGCGGGTGGCGTGGCCGAAGCCGTGGCCGGTGATGTAGAAGAGGAGAGTCAAGGACAGGAGCTCCGGACTGGGCGCTAGGCGCCAGCGCCTACCGGAATCTCTTCGCCCAGACCACTGAGCAAGCGTACTGCGTAACTGCTGCCGCCGAATAGTAAGTCTTGCTGCTGACGACGGCATTCTTCAGGATGAGGTCGTTCGAGAGGCGGTAGCCGACTGAGGCCTCCGATACGTGCAGCGTTGGCCTCGGCCCGAAGACCGGACTCGGCGGCGCGTAGGCGTGCTCAGTCCTGGCGCCGAGATACCAGTGTGGCGACAGTGTGTGGACGCCCTGCACGAACCACTCGCTTGCCTTGACGGTGCTCGCGCGGGTGTCGAGCGTGCTGCGGGTCAGCTCCGCGGTGATCTTCGTGTAGCCAACCGCGAACTCCCCTTCGACCGCCAGCATCTGCAGGCCCCGCCCCGTTGCGGTGGGTGTGGCGAGTTCCGTTCCGGTCGCGTACTCGCCGTGGCCGTAGGCGACGCCGAAGCGCAGGCCGGTGCGAGGAGTCACCCCGCCACCCACCACGACGAAGGGGCGCGCCTTCGGATTCGGGGATGAGGCGCCGAGCACGTACGTGCGGTTGGGTGGCGAGGCCATCACGCCGCCGCGCACGTCCCACTTCAACGTCGACGCCGTGAGCACCGCTCCGAGGGGGTAGGACGAAGCCACGGCGTAGGCCGACGGCGTGCCAAACTCGATCGGTGGCATCGGAATCACGTAGCTCAGATGGGTCATCGTGACGGGGTTGCTGTCTGGACGCATATCCATCATGCCGATGCCGATTGGGGTCAGGATGTAGCCGACGTCGAGTCGTGTCGATACTCGACCGCTGCGCTCATGCTGCACGGCAGCCTGGTAGATTTCCCTGGCCACCGCATAGGGCTCAGTGGAGGCCTGCCGAAGCCACGGCCTGATGTAGCCCACCCAACCCTTGCCGATGCGTGCCGTGGCGGTGAAATCAACGATGAGATCCGGGCGGTCCCCGGAGCTGCCGCCAAATGCCTGAGTCGCACTGACCGCCGCATCGAACGACACGCGTTCGACCGACTGCGCGGCCGACGGTTCGGCCAACGCGACAAGCAGCACCAGTGCGAGGCCGGTGCTACGCACTGAGACGCTCCGGGAAGGACGAGGTGGCAAACACCGGAAGCTCAGACAGCACCGCAACCAGCGCCTGCACGACATCGCGGTCGAACTCCGTGTCGATGCACGACCGTAGCTCGAGCACCGCCTCATCCGAGGGCCGTTCCAGGCGATAGGCGCGCGCGGTGGTCATGGCGTCAAAGGCATCGGCCACGTGCACGATGCGTGCGGCCAGCGGGATATCGTGGCCCCGGAGCCCATGCGGGTAGCCCATGCCGTCTGGTCGTTCGTGATGCAGTTCCACAATCGGCACGTGCGCCGCGAGGAACGGCACCTGGCCAAGAATCCGCGCGCCCAGTACGGTGTGCTGCTGAAGAATCACGTACTCCTCGGCCGTGAGCGGGGCCGGTTTGCGCAGGATCTCGCCCGGCACGCCGATCTTGCCGATGTCGTGGAGCAGTGCACCGAGCCGCAGGACTTCGAGCTCGCCCTCGGGAAGTCGCATCTCGCGACCGATCGCCACCGACAGCACGCTGACGCGTTCGGAATGACCGGCTGTGTAGGGATCGCGCGCATCGAGGGTGGCGGCCAGGCCGCGGATCGCCGCCGTGTACGCGGCCTGCGTTTCAGCTTCTGCCGCCATCACCGACGCCATCAGAGCGTTGAACGTACTGGTCAGCGCGTCGAGTTCGAGGCTCGATCCGCTCGGTGTGATTCTGTGCTCGAAATCGCGCGACTCGGCGATGTCATGAATTGATTGCGAGAGCACGCCGATCGGCCGGCTGAGGGTGTGCGCGAGGCCGATGCTGGCGAGCAGCGCCAGCGCCAGTGCTCCAACGGCGATGAGCGCGAGCGTCGTCGTCATGTTGCTCAACGCTTGACGGGCAGATTCGTCGATGGAGGCAAGCGCAAACAGGCTTGTGTCGCCGAAGTCCAGCAGCCTGCGGACGGCGTAGGTCTCATCGTCGAGTGACACCGTCCCCTCGCCGCGCCCCAGGGCTGGAAGCGCTGCGTTGAACGCCGCACGTTTCGCCTCTGGCAGCGTGCCGGCCAGCAGCACGCCTCGACTCACGATGGCTGTCTGCGTTTGTGCGAGAGCGGTCAGCCGAGCCGCAAACGCGTCGTCGAGGCTGGAGGCGAGATAGAGCGTGCCGACCACGCTGCCGTCCGCCACGAGCAGTGGTGCGGTGACCGTGAGAAACAGGCCATGGTCCGAGCGAATGACTCCATCGCCCACATCCGAGGCCACGGCCGGGAGTACGCCGTCGACGGGCCATTCGGCGCCAAGACGGCCTGCCGCGGCGAGCGTGTGCCGGCTGGTGTCGGTCACGATGATGGCGTCCGCGTTGACGCGATCCGCAATGCGCGCGAGTTCGCCGGCGATGGTGTTGTGCAGCTGCTGCCGGACCGACGGATCCGTCGTCTTTCGCTCAGCGACCCACGTGTCGACTGCGGCTTTGAGCGTTGGGCTGTCGGCAACTCCTTCGGCCTGTAGCCGCAGGCCTCGGCGATCGCGGGCTTGAATGTCCGACACCACCCGTTGGCTGGATTCGAGATGTTGAAGGACGGTCTGTCGCACTTGGGCGCGCGACATCGCCACAACGGCGCCGAAGATGACGCCGAACGGCGCCGCGCCCACCATGAAGGGCAGTGTGGCCTTGAAGCCG
>JBEBGG010000020.1:0-37380 GCA_040081555.1 Vicinamibacterales bacterium | reverse complement strand
GTTGGTCGCGGCCGATCACGGCCTGCGGGGCGCGCAGTTCGCGTCTGACGCGCGGCGCGAGGCGTGGACGGCGCTGCAGCTCTCCGGCGTGCCAACGCTCGTGGGGGTGCGCAACAACCTGCTCGAATGGCGTCTGGCCGGCGTCCTCAACGACCCGGAAGCATTCAAGTCCGTTGTGGTCTCGTGGCTCGCCGGCCCCGCACAGTAGCGCGCTTCTCGTCATGCCCGGCGCGAGTGCTATCCTCGGTAGTTCATGCTCCAGTCTCCTCAGACCTGTGTCCTTCGCATCGACATCACTGGCCACGATAAGGCGGGCGTCACCCATTCGCTGACCGAGATTCTTGCCGCCGCCAACGCCCGGATTCTGGACGTCGGCCAGGCGGTGATTCACGACGCGCTGGCGCTCGGGCTGCTGGTTGAGCTGACCGACGATATGCGGTCGTCGTCGCTCCTGACCAATCTGCTGCTCAAGGCCCATGAAGTGGGTGTGCAGATTCGCTTCACCGCGATTTCCAATGACGAGTACGACGCCTGGGTGAAGTCGCAGGGCAAGGGCCGGTACCTGATCACGGTGCTCGGTCCGGTGCTCTCCGCGGCGCACCTGTCGGAAGTGAGCGGCGTCATCGCCAGCGTGGGGCTGAATATCGATCGCATCGACCGCCTGTCGAGCCGGACCACGCTTGGCGCTGACGCGCACGGCCGCATGTGCATCGAGCTGTCGGCGTCCGGCGACCTGGCCAGCGAAGATGACATGCGCGCGTCTTTGATGGCCCTGACGCATCGCTTCGATATCGACGTCGCCTTCCAGCACGATACGGTGTTTCGCCGGAACCGCCGGCTGGTGGCGTTCGATATGGACTCGACCCTCATCCGCATCGAAGTGATCGACGAGCTGGCGCGTCTGGCAGGAGTCGGCGACCGGGTCGCGGCGATCACCGAATCCGCCATGCGCGGCGAGCTCGATTTTCAGTCCAGCTTCCGTCAGCGCGTGGCGCTGCTCAAGGGGCTCCCTGAGTCGGCCCTCCAACAAGTCATCGACACGTTGCCGCTGATGCACGGTGCGGAACGGCTGACCGGCACGCTCCGAAAGCTTGGCTACAAGACGGCCATGCTCTCGGGCGGTTTCACCTTCGTTGGCCGCGAACTGCAGCGTCGGCTTGGCATCGACTATCTCCACGCCAACCAACTGCATATCGTCGACGGCGTCGTCACCGGCGAAGTACACACCGAGATCGTCGACGGTGCGCGCAAGGCGCATTATCTTGCGGAGATCGCCGCGGCCGAGGGCTTGACGATGGACCAGGTGATCGCGGTCGGTGATGGTGCGAACGATCTGCCGATGCTGCGGCTCGCCGGCCTCGGCATTGCTTTTCACGCCAAGCCGCTCGTGCGTCAGAGCGCGCGGCAGGCGATATCGACCCTGGGCCTGGACGGGATCCTCTACCTGCTGGGCGTGCGCGATCGGGAAGCGCGGCTCGAAGACTGACCATGCGCGCCCGTCTCGGGTGGGTGTTGTTGGCCGTCGTCGTGGCCACGACCGGGCGCTTGCCCGCTCTGCTGCACCAGGGGGCCATAGACGACGAAGCCATCTACGCCGTGGTTGGCAACGTCATGGTTGACGGCGGCCTGCCCTACCTGAACGCGATCGAGCGGAAGCCTCCGCTGCTGTTTGTCGTCTACGAGGCGATCTTTCAGTGCTTCGGCAAGTTCAACTGGCCCGCACTGCATTTCGTGGCGCTGGCCTGGGTGCTCCTGACGATGGCGGGCCTGTATGTCATCGGCCGGCGTCTGTTCAGCCCACGGGCCGGATACCTGGCGGCAGTGCTGTATTCCATCTATCAGCCGTGGGGCACGTGGAAGGACCTCGCCTTCAACGGCGAAGTGCTGATGAACCTGCCTCTGGTGTGGGCGTTCGTGCTGGCACTGGGTCCGGCCAGGCTGCGGAGTCGACCCGCGCTCTTTCTGAGCGGCGTACTGGTTGCGGCCGCCGCGCTGCTGAAGCAGCCTGCGGCAATTGCAGTGGTGCCGCTTGGGCTCTATGTCGTGCTGCCCTCGTATCGCGCGTCCCGGGGATACACGTGGGCCGATTCCATAAGGCACGTGCTGATGCTGGCCGGCGGTATGTGCGCCACGCTCGGCGGCGCCGCGGCGGTCGTGTGGCGGCAGGGCATTCTCGGCGAGGCCCTCTACTGGACGATTACCAATCATCAGGTGGAATACGTTCTCTGGCTGCACGCCTTCGAGCACAGCCTCGGGTTCGTCGTGGCGACGTTGCCGCTGTTGCTGCCGGTCATGATGCCGAGGCTCTTGGGGACGGCGTGGAGCGGCCGGCTGGCGGAAGGGCGCGCGATACTCCTCTGGGCCGGGGTCTCGCTCATCGGCACCTCTGCCGGCGGTCGGTTCTATCCCCACTACTACATTCAGCTGATTCCGCCGCTGGCGATCCTGTCTGGCGCCGTTTACGCGCGAATCAAGGAGGATGCGTCGGTACCGCATCTGTGGCTGACCAGTCCGCGGGTGACGTACGCCTGGCTTGCATTGACGGTTGCCGTGTTTCTGGCGATCGATTGGGTGGGTCTCGCCCGATCGGCGACACCAAGCCAGGCGGGCCGCTACGTGCGCGAGCATTCGCGCCCAGAGGAACGGATCTTTGTGTGGGGGCAGGCTCCGGCCGTCTATCTGGAGGCTGAGCGTGCGCCTGCGTCCCGCTACGTCGCGACCTTTCCGCTGACCGGCTATATCTTCGGTGTGCATCAGCCGGGTCTGGACACCTCGGGGCGGGTGAGACCCGACGAGTGGTCGAAGTTGCGAGCGGATCTTGCGGCGAACCCGCCGGCCTTCCTTGTCGACTATGAGGTCATGCCAGATGCGGCGTACCCGCTCGAGCGGTTTCCGTTTCTGGTCGACCTTGTCGCCAAGCACTACCAGCTGGCTGTGCGCCTTGGCGATTCCGTGATCTATCGGCGCGGCCCGGCAGAGCGCTGAATCAGAATGAGGCAGGGGACCGCGCCGGGTCTGGAACGGCCAGGCTGGGGAATTGTCTGGTGCGCCGAGGCACCTGTGTTGTACGTTTGAAGGACTTGACGTCTATCGACGTCGTCGAGCCTAAGACGCGCGCCGCGCGTCGCGGGGGACCCGGTTTGTTGGGGCGTATCCGGTTGCAGGACCGGTAGAGGATTTCCAACCTCGAGCCCGTCAGCTAACCCCGCCGGCAGATTGGGAGCTCGTGTTGCACGCCCGTCGATCCTCTCCGAAGGTAATGGCTCTCACACTGACTGCGGTCGGTGTGGTGTATGGCGACATCGGCACCAGCCCGCTGTATGCGCTGCGGGAATGCTTCTTTGGTGCGCACTCGATGGCGCCCACTCACGACAACGTGCTGGGCGTGCTATCGCTGATTATCTATTCGCTGTTTCTGGTGATCTCGATCAAGTACATCGCGCTCGTGATGCGCGCCGACAACCAGGGAGAGGGCGGGATCCTGGCGCTCACTGCGCTGCTGCCCTCCAAGAAGGTGGCGCCCCAGGTGCCCGGCACCAGCGCCAGTCGCGCGGTGACGCCGGTGCTGTTGCTCTTTGGTATTTTCGGGGCGGCGCTGCTCTATGGCGACGGCATGATCACGCCGGCGATTACCGTTCTCGGAGCCGTTGAAGGGCTCAAGACGGTGACCCCTCTCTTCGAGCCCTACGTCGTGCCAGTCACCGTCGTGATTCTCATTGGCGTGTTTGCCATTCAGAAGCACGGCACCCATCGGGTCGGACGGATGTTCGGGCCCGTGATGGTGTTGTGGTTCTTGACGATTTCTGTTCTGGGCCTCCGATGGATCGTGCGAGAGCCGTCCGTGCTCGGGGCCCTCAGCCCCGTGCATGCCGTCACCTTTTTCAGAGTGAATGGCGGCCACGCCTTCGCCGTGCTCGGGGCGGTGTTCCTGGTCGTCACTGGTGGCGAGGCGCTCTATGCCGACATGGGACACTTCGGGAAACGTCCCATCCGCCTGGCCTGGTTCTCGCTTGTCCTGCCGGCACTGGTCATCAACTACTTCGGGCAGGGCGCGCTGCTGCTCACCAATCCGCAGGCCGTGGAGCAACCGTTCTTTCTGCTCGCACCAGGGTGGATGCAATTGCCGCTGGTGGTGCTGGCCACGTTTGCGGCGATCATTGCGTCACAGGCGCTGATCTCCGGCGCCTTTTCCCTCACGCACCAGGCCGTACAACTTGGGTATTGCCCTCGCCTTGAAGTGGCCCACACCTCCTCGGACGAGATGGGGCAGGTCTATGTGCCGCAAGTGAACTGGGCGCTGATGGCGGCCACCATCGCCATTGTCCTGGGCTTCAGGTCATCGTCGGCCCTTGCTGCCGCATATGGCATCGCCGTGACCATGACCATGGTGATTACGGCGCTCTTGCTGCACGTCGTGATGCTCCAGCGCTGGCGCTGGCCGGCACCGTTGGCCTTTACGGTGACCGGGATATTTCTGACGATCGACCTCGCGTTCTTCGGCGCCAACGCGCTGAAGATCATGCATGGCGGCTGGCTGCCGCTGGTGATTGGTGCCGCGATCTTCACGCTGATGACGACGTGGAAACGTGGGCGGCAGATTTTGGGTGAGCGGTTGACGGCACGCGCCATGCCACTCGAGCAGTTCATCGAACGGATTACCGAGAAGCCGCCGGTGCGAGTGCCAGGGACGGCTGTGTTCATGACCGCGCAACCGCACAGCACGCCGCCTGCGCTCACGCACAACCTGCGCTATAACAAGGTGCTCCACGAGACCGTGATCGTGCTTGTGGTGCAGACGCAGCCCGTGCCGCACGTCGCTGACGAAGAACGCATGACTGTCTCGCCGATTGGGCATGGGCTCTTCGATGTCACCATTCGTTACGGCTTCACGGAAGAGCCCGATGTGCCGGTGGCGCTCGGTGCCCTCGGTGCACAGGGACTCGACATCGGCCACGATGTCCTCTATTTCCTTGGCCGTGAAACCATCATCGTGACCGCGCGAGAAGGCATGGCGGTGTGGCGAGAAAAGCTGTTCGTGCTGATGGCGCGTAACGCCCAGCGGGCCACGGCATTCTTCCGCTTGCCACCCGAGCGCGTGGTGGAACTTGGCGTGCAGGTGGAGATGTAGCTGCGGTGTCTCGAGTGGCGAGTCGGTTCGAGACGGGGCAGCTCGTGTCGTCCGGCCTGGGTCGAGCGCCTCGTCGCCCGACGCGAATCAGTTTGCGAGCGCTTTTGTGATCGCGGCGCGCAGCTCCGGCGAATCCGGCGTCACCTCGCTCCGGAAAAATGCAGCCACCTGCCCACGTTTGTCGATTACGTACTTGGAGAAGTTCCAGGCCGGGAGATGGCCTGATCGTCCCAAGAAGGTGTAGACGGGCGACTGGCCTGGGCCACGCAGTGTCACAACCTTCTCGAACATCGGAAAGGTGACGCCGTAGGTCAGTTTGCAGAAGGTCTGGATTTGGGCCGCGGTACCCGGTTCCTGCTCGCCGAAATCGTTGCTCGGAAAACCGAGCACGTTGAACGGCTTGCCGGCCATTTCCTGCTGCAGGGCCTCCAGGCCTTCATACTGTGGGGTGAACCCACACTTGCTGGCGACGTTCACCACCAGGCTCACCGTGCCCTGGTAGGCCGAGAGGTCAGCTGGCTTGCCAGCCAGCGTCATCGTCTTCAGACCGTAGAACCCGCTCCCAGCCGGCACTTCCTGCTGTGCGAATCCGGCGACCGCCACAGACAAGAGCATCGCCCCGGACGTCACCGCTGTGAGTACCTTGATCATTGTTGACCCCTTGCCTCGAAAACCGTTGAATGCGTGTTGATATGGTATAGAAGACACGACTTGCATGACCACGTTTACCGCTGACGAGTACTTTCAGACGCGCTTGCCCTTTGACCCTCGCCGGGCAATCGTCTGGAAGGAAGTGTGCAGGTATCTTCGCCAGCACGACTACGTTCCGGCGGGCGGAGTGGTGGTCGATATCGGTGCCGGTTACGGCGAGTTCATCAACCACGTGGAGGCGCGCGAGCGCCACGCGGTGGACATCTCCGGCGACCTCGCGAAATATTTCAATCCGGACGTCACCCTTCACGTCCACTCCTGCGTCAGCATGCCGACGCTTCGGGACGCGCACTTCGATGTGGCGTTCTCGAGCAACGTCTTCGAGCACCTGACCCGTCAGGAACTGGACGCAAGTCTGTCCGAGATCTGGCGCATTCTGAAGCCGGGAGGGCGGCTGATTCTCGTGCAGCCGAACTTCAAGTACTGCGCCACGGCCTACTTCGACGACTACACGCACCTGCAGATCTTCACGCACGTCAGCCTTGCCGACCTGCTCGCCTCTCGCGGCTTCGCCGTGGTCGCCGTCGAAGGACGATTCTTGCCGCTCTCGGTCAAGTCGACGCGCCTGCCCGTTCGCGGTGCCTTCATTCGTGCGTATCTCGCCTCACCCATCAGGCCCCTGGCGGCGCAGATGCTGGTGGTCGCGCAGAAGCCGGCCGCGTCCACTCGCTGATGCGCAGCGCCTCGGCCGCGGATATCGTCGGCAGAATTTCCCTGTATACGTTCACCGCGTTTCTCGTGTGGTTCGGAGCGGCGGCAGTGTCGTCCGTTCTCCTCGTCGTGGCGCCCCATCTGTCGGTTGTTGCCGCGTGTCATCCGATGTTAGTGAGTGCCACGGTGCTGTGCGGGGCTGGGTTCTTCTTCAACGTCACGATATGCCATCGCTTCTTGGTAGCGCACCGAGTGGCGAAGACGCTACCGCTTGACGGTGCCCGCGTGCATGTTGGCCTAACGGCCTACAACGACGAAGAGGCGATAGCGCCTGCGGTCGAGGACTTCAAACGCACCTCGCTAGCTCACCGCGTCATCGTCGTCGACAACAACTCGAGCGATGGGACGTCAACCGTTGCGGCCCGGGCGGGAGCTGATGCCGTTGTCATCGAGACCCGACCGGGTTATGGGTCCTGCTGCATGAGGGCGTTGGCAGAGGCAGCGGCAGGCGCCGATGTGATTGTGCTGTGTGAAGGGGATATGACGTTCAGCAGCCGGGACATCTCGAAGCTGTTGTCGTATCTCGAGAACTGCGACCTGGTGCTGGGGACGCGCGCGACGCAGGAATTGCGGGAGCCCGGGACTCAGATGGATTGGCTGATCAACCCGGCGAATCAGCTCGTTGCCAAGCTCATTCAGATTCGCTTCTGGGGCACGCGATTGACCGACGTCGGATGCACGTATCGTGCAATCAGAGCGGACGCGTATCGACGCGTGGCGCCGAAGCTGTCTGTCCGCGGCAACCATTTCTCACCGCACATGACGATCGAGACGCTGAAGCTCGGACTGAGCGTGATCGAAATCCCTGTCTTCTTCAAGAAGCGCGTGGGGGTCTCGAAAGGTGTCGGTGCCAACAAGCTCAAGGCCGCGCGTGTGGCCGTCTCGATGCTGCGCCTGCTCTATTCCGCCTGAGCGCGATTAGGTGAGTCGTTTTGACAGACGACCCATCCCGTCCATCACGAAGGCGACGCTGAAGGGTGCCGCCAGGATCATGAGCGTCAGGATGGTCTTGTAGCCGTAAGTGACGGGTGAGGCGACCAGAAACGCGATGACGTGGCCGAGCAGCGTGAGGTGCACGAGGGCGCCTGGCATGCTGCGCCATTTCCTGATCCAGCACCCAAAGTACGTGAGCGTCAGCGCCACGAATTCAGGATGCAGACTGTAGCCAGTCCCGACATTGGTGAAGCCGAGCATGAACCCGAGCTTGCGCGCTTCGACCAGGACGACCGGAAGCGGGTGGTCCAGGAAGAGACGGATCGTGCCGGCGATGGTCTGCACCACCGATGGCCGACGCACAACGAGGTAGTCCTTCCAGTTCACGCCAGGCGGGGCGAGAAACATGATCACCTGCAGGCTGGACTCGGCGATCAGCACGACTCGGCCTGAGACGATCCAGTTGCGAAGGGTGACCGTGGCAATGACAGCGGCCCAGGCCACCGCGGTGCGGACGATGGCTGACTTGGTTCGGGCGGGTGCCGGCGACGTTGGCCAGTACGCCCAAATGAGGACCAGCGGAAGCACAAACAACATCGACGGTCGGGTGATCGTGGCGAGGCCGCCCAGGATACCGGCGGCCACGGCCACTGCTGTTGACGGGCGGCGGTCGAGGCGGACCAATGCGTATACCGACGCTGCGACGAGAGGGTAGTAGAGGTTGTCGGTGAAGATCGATGCTGTGTAGTAGCGGACGAAATCCATTTCCCCAAGCGCCATCAGGACCACGAGCGTTGCCCATGCCACGCCAGCACCCAACAGCTCCAACGCGAGACAGGCGATGGTCCCGAACGTGGCGCCGAGGAGAATGAATTGCAGCAGGACAATCCCGTAGAAGGACTCGTCGAACAGGAGGTGGCTCAACGCCACGGCGTACGGGTAGAGGGGATAGAAGTAGAACGGTTCACCTTGGAAGAGCGGCTTACCCTGATTGGCCAGCCAGCCGTGGAGCGCGATGTCGCGTCCGGTTGATGCGTAGCTGCGCATGTCATCGCCGACCGTGAAGATGGTCAGGTCCGCGTGACCGTGCGCCACGATGAGTCCCTGAATTCCGAACAGCACGAGCGGGATGGCGATTAGCCACCGGGGCTGCTCGCTCAGCTGTCGCCACGTGAGCGTCTTGGCCTCGCCAATTACCGCCCTTGCGAGCGATAGCACCCACAGTGCGGCGGCGAGGAGGACGAGGGCATCCACAATGTGGATGGCCTGCCTGGCGCGCCGATCATGACGCAACTGCGTGCCATCGGGGGGGCGCGCATACACCGGAATGGGTCCGGCCGAATCTCGTACTTCGACAGACACCGCCGTGCGCTGGCCCGCAGGCTTGTGAAGCCTGACGCCGACATGGTGAATGCCAGGAGAGAGCGTTGCCGTCCCGCCTACCGGTCCCAGCGGTTTGTGATCGAGATCCGTCTGCGTATCTCCGGCCCCGCTGACCTCAAGCGAAACAACACTCTCTTTCTCCAGGAAGACGTCGCCGTCCCACTGCGCATCGAAGGCTGTCAGCTGACTGGCCTGTGGCCCGCCGAAGTGGCCCCCATCGTTGAGAAACTGCAACGACGCGGACGTGTCTGTGAGGCGCAGCGTCTGGTCGATCACCCGGCCGTCGGTTGTCCGCGGTCCGATGCGCTGGGCTCGTTGGCTGCTGCCGCCCTGAGTCACGACGATATCCGAGGCCCAGCCATGAGGAACGTAGTAGGACGACAGGCCCAGTCTCATGAGGACGGCAAATCCGAGCGCCGTGGCAATCGCCAGGCAACGGCGATGAGCCGGTGCGATCCACGAGAGGCCTCCGGCTACCAGCGTGAGTGTCAGCGCAATTCCGCCGCCGTCGCGCCATGGCCAGCCAGAGACGACGGCTGACGCGTCTCCTGGCAGGAACGCGTAGACGGCTAGGAGCACCGATACCAACAGGCCCCCGAGGCGGGAAGATGGCCGCACGCTCAGCACCTCATCCGGCGATCATCAGGCACCGCGCTCGATTGGAACAGAGCGCGGCAGGGCCAGCCGGAACGTGCTCCCCGATACAGGATTCCGTTGCACTGTCAGCCGTCCGCCGTTGACCTCGGCCGCCCATTTCGCGATCGAGAGTCCCAGCCCCAGCCCGCCGGGGGTGTTGTTGGCACCAGCGTTCCGGTAGAAACGTTCGAAGACCCGCTCCGTGGCTTCGGCGGGCACGCCGCGGCCTGTGTCGATCACGTCGATGACCGCGTCCTGGCCGCTGACAAACACCTTCATCGTGATGCTGCCGCCGTGGGGGGTGTATTTGATTGCATTGTCGACCAGATTGATGAGCGCCTGACGCAGCACACCCCGGTCGCCCTGGCAATGAGGCGCAGCCTCTGGCTGCACCGTGAGGGTCTGCCCCTTCTCTTCCGCCAGGACACTCAGGTGGCTCGTCACCTGCCCAGCCAGCTGCGCCAGGTCCACATCTTCGAGGCAGAGCGCTGCCTGTCCTGACTCTGCGCGCGACAATGAGAGCAACTGGTCGACCAGGTTGCCTAGTCGATCGACCTCCTCGAGCATGCTCAGAATCACGCCACGATATTCTGCGGCGTCGTGGTCGCGCAGCAGTGCCACCTCGGCTTCGCTGCGCATGGCCGTCAGCGGCGTTCGTACCTGATGCGAGACATCTGACGTGAAGCGCCGCATCTGCGCAAACGACGTCTCGAGGCGTTCGAGCATGGCATTGATCACGGCCGTGAGTCGGCCGAGTTCATCGTGTTCGTTGTCAGCGGTGAGGCGATCGCCAAGCCGTTCAGCCGTGATCGCCCGCGTCCGATCCGCGAGGTTGCCAACCGGCGCCAGTGCCCGGCGTGCCAGAGAGTAGCCGCCGGCACCGGCCACGGCCACCGCCAGGGGCAGACCGACCAACAGGATCAGGGCCATCTCGCTCAGGCTCTGGCGGATCAGCGCTTCAGACCGAGCCACCTGGATGACGACCGGCCGGCCGGCGACACTCGATGCGCCGCTCAACACCCGCACCGGGACCCCGCGAGGGACGACCGCGATGGAGTCGTCGGCCCGCACGGCGAGGTCGCGACTCTGCGGAATGGGCAATCGGTCGACCGCCGCGGTCTTGAAGAGGAGGTCACCCATGGGTGTCCACACCTGCAACCAGGGCAGCTCTTCATCTTCGGTCGAGGTTTCAAACCACGTGAGGGATCCGTCGGGGCCCTGCGTGGCCATCTCGGTCGCCCAACGGAAGTCGCTGCGAAGACGCTCGTCCAGGTCGCGCGAGTTGGCGCGGTTGAGCACCAGCAGCAGACAGCCCGCATAGACGACGAGCACGACCAGCATCGCGAGCATGTGGAGCACGGAGAGACGGAGTCGGAGGCTGCGGCGTTGCCACCACGGCATCATCGTCCGGCTAACGCTCGACACTACGTGCCTGCCTCGGCCCGCAGCACGAAGCCCACGCCGCGTACCGTCTGAATGAGCCGCGACGGCGAGTCGCCGTCGAGCTTGCGGCGGAGGCGCGCCATGTGGACGTCGATCACGTTGTCGAGCGTCGTGCTGCGCGCCGACTCCTTCCACACATCGCGGACCAGCGAATCGCGCGGGACGATCTGACCCTCGTGTCGCATGAGGTGCTCGAGCAGGTCGAATTCGGTGAGCGTGAGGTCGATGACGCGCTCCCCTCGCACGACGCGGCGTGTGGCGAGGTCCATTTCGAGGTCGCCGCTGGTCAGCTTGAGATGGTCGTTGTTGCGGCCGCGGCGCACGAGCGCGCGCGTGCGCGCCAGCATTTCCGCAAACGCGAACGGCTTGACCAGGTAGTCGTCCGCGCCGGCGTTGAGTCCGCGCACCCGGTCGTCGATGCTGTCGCGTGCCGTCAGGACCAGGACCGGAGTCCTCATGCCACGGTCGCGCATTCTGGAAAGAATCTGCAGCCCGTCGCGCCCGGGAAGGGTGAGGTCGAGCAGGACCACATCGAACGTCTCGGCATCAAGACGGAAGAACGCGCCCTCGCCGGTGGTCTCGAGGGAGGCCTCATAGCCTTCCTGGGTCAGGCCCTCGCGTAGCGCGTGGCCAACCTTGGGGTCGTCTTCAACGACCAGCACTCGCGTTAGGCGCGTCGGGGTGACGGTCTCGACCATGGGCCGCGTGCATTATCCGCCCAAAGCCGGATCCGACGCACTACCGTGCTCAGCGGTGCCTAGAACGCGTTGCCGATGAAGGGCATCATGCGGCCCCAATACATGACGCCCGCCCACAGGATCAACGAAGTGGCGCCAATCATCTTGGCGCCAAGGGGCGCCTCTTCGTCCGGCCCCATGGCCTCAACGCGGCGCGCCAATCCGGTGCCGTAGAAGATCACCACGTTCACGCCGGCCAAGCCGATGAACGCCATCTTCCACCAGAAGGCGACGTTGTTCAGGTACTGGAATGGATCCCCGGTGAAGAACAGAAACCCGGTGACGGCACTCAGCGCAAACCCGGCGATCCCCCAGGGGATCAGCCGCAGCAGCCCGCCCATCGGGATGCCCTTACCGACGCCCATCATGCGCAGGTCCAGCAGGCCGACGATGCCGAAGAGCAGCGCGAGGCCGATGACGTGCAGCGTTTCGCACATGGGCCAGAGAAATGGATAACCGCCTGACATTGCCCAGGAGAGCCAGGTGCCGTTGAGCCAGGCGCCACCCGCGTGGAGAAAGCTTGGCATGGCGCGCTCTACAGCGAGTTGCGAAGGCCGGGGGCGCCCGACACCACACCCACGTACGCCATCAAGCGTCCGGCGGTCACGGCGCCGACCCAGAGCAGGAGACACAGGCACCCCCATGTCCTCATATTCACCTGGGCATCCGGCGCGGCGGCCGCGCGGCGCAGCGACCCTCGGAGCCGGATGGTGGCGCACATCGCCGCGAACACGAGCACCATCTTGATGTGGAAGACGGGATTGGTGAGTGTGGTCGTGGCGTCCGCAACCAGCAGGAGCGCCCCGGCGGCGGCATTCACCCAGAAGCCCCACCAGAGGATGCGGAAATAGGCTTGGAGCGGCGCACACGGAATGGAAGGCGCCACGCCCAGCGCGCGTAGTGAGATCGCCGCGCTTAGACCAACGACGACGGCAAGGCCGATGGTGTGGAGGAACAAGATCGTGGGGTAGGCCAGCAACGCGCCGGACTCGCGTACCCAGACGCTCAGGGGCCACTCTTCGAGCCAGGTCAGAAACTGCATCATCAGGATGTCGTGATATCCCAGTCGAGCAGCGCGAGGTCAATGACGCAGGGCATCACAGCGGACGGCGGAGAGTACCTCCGATTCGATGGCGGGACAACTGAAGAACTCGTGCGTTTTGCGTGCAGCGCCGGTACAATTCCGCCAGTGTTGCACGCCATCGAAGCCGCTCGCGTCGCCACCGCGGTGCGCGATTCGCTCGTGTTGTCGGCGGCGCTCAGCGGGCTGCACTTGGTCGGCATGACGATCCTCGTCGGCACGGCAATCGTGATTGCGTTGCAGTTGATATCGCGGGCCTTCAGCGGCGTGTCAAACGCCGCCGTCCTCGTGCCGGCCAGCCGTATGCTCCTCGCCGGCCTGTCGCTGAGTCTGGTGTCCGGACTCCTGATGGTGATGCCGCGGGCATCGGCGTCCCTGGCGAACCCCATCTTTCAGTTGAAGATGCTAGCGCTGGTCGCCGCCGTGACGCTGCATATCGTTGTCGTCCGGCCCCTCTCGAGGCGCGACCCTTCATCCACGCGTCTGGCTGGCGCGGCGCAGGTCCTGCTCTGGATGTCGGTCGCAGTGCTCGGCACGATGTTCACGCTGCTCGAGTAGCCCGTGCAGCCCTTTCTTGCATCGCTCGAAGCCAGTGCTGTCGGCGTCTTCGTGCGCGAGTCGATGTGGGGATTCGCGATGGTCGCCGGCGGTCACATCCTGGGACTGGTGCTGTCGGTCGGGGTCCTGGCGTGGTTCGATCTGCGTCTGCTCGGCATTGTCTTGCCTCGTGTGCCGGTGTCCACGATGTTCCGCCGGCTGATGCCATGGGCGTTTGCCGGCTTCGCGCTGATGTTCGGCACTGGGCTTACGCTGTTTGTCGCCTACGCCACCGACGCGTATCCGAACGTATGGTTCAGGACGAAGCTGGTGGCCATCACGCTCGCCGGGGCCAACGCGCTCTATTACCACCAGTTCACGGAAAAGACGATTGCGCAGTGGGACGCGGGGACGCCGCCCACCGCTGGACGCCTGGCTGGCGCATGCTCACTGCTACTGTGGGTCGGCGTGATCCTGCTCGGTCGCGGCATGGCCTACACCATGTTCTAGGCCTGAAGGTCACCAGGGGCGGCCGGTTATTGGAAGGTGCCCTTCCAACTCCAGCCATCCGACGGACGAGTGATGACGCGCATACGCATCCGATGGCCATCCGGGTCACGCCCCGGGTTGCCTTCGATGATGACGTGGTCGCCGGTGTGCAGTGTCACCTGTGTCACACCCTGCTGGGTCAGTTGCCGGCCCGCTCCCCACTCCACCGCCCAGCGCTGCATCACGCCCTTCTGATCTGGCGCTTCCACATGCACGAACGAATGCGGATTGCGGTAGAGGAACTGAACGAGCTTGCCCTCGATCTTCTGGATCCTGTTATAGAAGTAGGTGGCGGCGAATGAGTGATGGGCTTCGGTCGGCGTGGCATTCAATGCCAGGCCCGCGATTCCCAACGCCAGAAGCAGCATGCGTTTCATCCTGTCCTCCAACAACGTCCGGTGAAGGCCGGACACGGCGCCCAAGACCCGTTACCGCGTCGATTCTAGACTAGCCACAGGCCGAATCCACCCGTCTGAAGAGTGTCTGAAGTTTTCTTCAGGAGGGTAGTGCTATCGTGTGGCCTCACAAAAAAGACGACCTTCGAAGCATTGTGCATTCGTGATGCAGGTTCTAGAGGAATAGCCGTGAGAGAAGCCGTTGTCGTCGCCAGTTCAAGAACGCCGCTTGCGAAGGCTCACCGCGGTTCATTCAACCTCACGCGTCCTGACGACCTGGCGGCGCATGCCGTCGCCCACGTGCTGTCGAAAGTGCCAGGGCTCGCTCCTGCGGAGGTCGAGGAAGTGATTCTCGGCTGCGGGCAGCCGCATGGTCCCTCTGGTCACAACATCGCAAGGGTCGCGGCGCTGCGGGCGGGGCTACCCGTTGGCACGGCCGGGCTCACGGTGAATCGCTTCTGTAACTCAGGCCTGCAGTCAATTGTGCAAGCGGCGCACATGGTCATGCTCGAAGGTGTCGAGGCGGCGATTGGCGGTGGTGTCGAATCGATCACCATGATGAACCGCGATGACTCGCCCAACGCCTGGGTGAAGGAGCACCATCCGGGCATCTACATGGCGATGGGCGAGACGGCGGAGGTTGTGGCCAAGCGCTACGGGATCAGTCGCGACGCTCAGGATGAGTACTCCCTCATCAGTCAGCAACGTACCGCACGCGCGCAGCAGGTCGGCTTCTTCGATGCCGAACTCGCGCCCATCACCGTCACCCGCGCGCTGTGTGACAAGAAGAGCGGCGAGCGTCTGGGCGAGGAAGAGGTCACGGTCTCGCGCGACGAGTGTAATCGCCCGGATACTACCTTCGCTGGGTTGCAAGCGTTGCCCCCCGTCTTCGACACCACGAGCGGACAGGGCAGTGTCACCGCCGGCAATTCATCACAGCTGTCAGATGGTGCCTCGGCGACGTTGGTGATGTCGGGGACCCGCGCCCGGCAGCTCGGCATCGAGGTGATGCTGGTGTATCGCGGCTACGCCGTGGCTGGCTGCGAGCCAGACGAGATGGGCATCGGTCCCATCTACGCCGTGCCCAAGCTGCTCAAGAAGCACGGGCTGAAGGTGGAAGACATCGATCTGTGGGAGCTGAACGAGGCCTTTGCCTCTCAAGTGCTGTACTGCCGCGATCATCTGGGTATCTCGATGGAGAAGCTCAATCCCAATGGCGGTTCGATTTCGATCGGTCATCCATTCGGTGTCACCGGCTCACGACTCGTCGGCACGCTCATGCACCAGATGATTCGCACCAACGCGCGCTACGGCGTTGTCACCATGTGCGTCGGTGGTGGTCAGGGTGGTGCTGCGCTCTTCGAACGTGCCTGATGCGCATGCCCTAGCCCGCGCCCTTCACGCCGACAAAAATCGTATGGCGCGGTCCGCCCTTCTTCAAACGCGCACGCACGCGGTCGACCCGCACGGTGAAGCCGTGAAAGCGGAGGCGTTGTTCGAACTTTCGATCTTCCCAGGCGGACCACACAGCCAGCACCCCGTCTGACTTGAGCGCCGAGTAACACGCTTCAACGCCGGCGTTGTCGTATAGGCCAAGGTTGGCGTCGGTGGTAAACGCGTCGGGACCGTTGTCCACGTCGAGCAAGATGGCGTCGAACTTGTCGCGATTGCCGCGCAGCACGAAACCGACGTCGTTGACGACCACCTTCACGCGCCGGTCATTGAGCGGATGGCCCGCACACGCGCCGAGTGGACCGCGGTTCCACTCGACCACCGCCGGCACCAGTTCCGCCACGGAGACGGTGGCATCGGCGGGGAGCTCCTTCAACGTCGCGGCCAGGGTGAAGCCCATCCCCAGTCCGCCGACAAGTACACGAGCCCCGGCCACCTCTCGCAGCTGCTGACAGGCGGCGGTGGCGAGCGCCTCTTCTGAGCCGTGCATGCGGCTCGACATCAGCGTCTTGCCGTCCACCGAGATCAGGTACTCGGTGTCCTGCTTGGCCAGCTGCATGGTGCGTCCGTCGAGCGTCGATGTCTCGCCCAGAATCTCCCAGGCCTTCATCGTGTCAGTGGCACTTTGCGTCGAATCAGTGTCGCCTGACACCGAGTCCTCTCGGAGGAGTGGGTCCAACCCGTCATTTTCCAAGCATAGTTCCTGTCTTGCTCCGGCGGCATCAAAGGTTCGTCATAATCAGACATTTCCGTTCCCAATCGAGCAGCTCCATACAAGGCTGTCCCTCGGTCCATAGCCATTCCGGTGATTCTCTGATGAGTCGGCGGCACGTGGGTTGCTGGCGTTACCGCGGCCATGGACACACACGAACTTCAGCTCGCCATTGACGAACTGCACGGACGATGGAAGGGGGCGACGACGGGCGAGGTTGCCACCTACATTCCTGAGCTGGGCACCGCCGACCCGGAGACTTTCGGAATCGCGCTGGCGACGACCAGTGGTCGCCTGTTCGAGATCGGCGATAGCGAGATCCCATTCACCATCCAGTCGATCTCGAAGCCGTTCACCTATGGGATGGCGCTGGAGGTGCACGGGGCTGCGAAGGTTGGGCGTCATGTGGGCGTCGAGCCGAGCGGTGATGCCTTCAACGCGATCGAGCTGCAGAACGGCAGCAACCGGCCGCACAACCCGATGATTAACTCGGGTGCGATCACGATCACGGCGCTGCTGCATGAGAAGTACGGCGACGAGACGTTTGAGATTATCCTCGACCGCTTCAGCGCGGCGGCGGGGCGTCCACTCTCGATGGATCGTGCGGTCTACGAATCGGAACATCGGACTGGCCATCGGAATCGGGCCATCGCGCACCTGCTGCTCAATTTCGGGATGGTGCACTCGGCGGCGGAACAGGCCCTGGATGTCTACTTTCGCCAGTGTTCGATTCTTGTGACGTGTCGCGACTTGGCCATGATGGGCGCGACGCTTGCCAACATGGGCGGCCATCCGCAGACGCGCGGCCAAGCCTACGAGTTGGCGACGGTGAAGAGCATGATGGCCATCATGTTCACGTGCGGCATGTATGACTACTCCGGTGAGTGGGCGTATCGCGTGGGTGTGCCGGCCAAGAGTGGCGTGAGCGGGGGCGTCATGGCGGTGGTCAATCGCCAGCTGGGAATCGCCACCTATTCGCCGCGCCTTGATCCGCGCGGCAACAGCCATCGCGGCATCGAGGTCTGCGCGGAACTGGCCAGCAGCTTCGGCCTGCATGCCTTCGACTGTCTGAACATGGGCTCGAGCTTTCTCGATACTCTGCTCTAGAGGGAGCGTCTCCGCATGACACGGATTCATTTCATCGGTGGCGAAAAGGGCGGTGTCGGCAAGTCGGTCGTCGCCCGTCTGCTCTGCCAATACTTCATTGACCGGCAACTGCCGTTCCTCGGCTTTGATACCGACAAGTCGCACGGCTCACTGCTGCGCTTCTACGCGGACTACGCGTCTCCGGTCGTGATCGATCAATTCGAGGGTCTCGACGGCATCGTCGAGGCGGCCATCGCTCAGCCCGAACGACGGATTGTGGTCGACCTCGCCGCGCAGACGCATCGGTTTCTGACGCGTTGGATCGAGGAATCCGGCCTGCTCGATCCGAACAGTGACCTGCGGCTGACCTTGACCTACTGGCATGTGATGGATGCCGGCCGTGATTCAGCGGAGCTCCTCGTCAAGCTGCTCCATGAATGGGGCGGTCGTCTGCCGCTGGTCATCGTTCTCAACGAGGTGCGGGGCGGCGACTTCGCCATTCTCGAATCGACCGGCGCGCTCGAGCACGCCAAGGCGATGAATGCCAGCGTTGTGACGCTGCGCCGTTTGCAGGACGCGACGATGCAGAAGATTGACGCGCAGAACAGCAGCTTCTGGGCGGCGAGCCAACGAACATCAGAGGGAGGGTCGGTACTCGGCTTGCTCGAGCGGCAGCGCGTCAAGTACTGGCTGCACCATGCGCACGAGCAGATCGAGCGTCTCGCGCCCTAGCTCTCTCGCTTGCCGTGCATCAGCAGGTCGAGGGCGTTGGCCATGGAACCGGCCCGGGTGATCTCGCCAGCGTTGATGAAGAAGATCTCGTCGGCGTTCTCGATGGTGTTCAGGCGGTGCGCGATCACGACCTTGGTGGTGGTGGGCGGCAGCTCGCGCAGAATCTGTTCGAGCAACTGTTCGGTGACCGTGTCGATGTTGGCCGTCGCTTCGTCGAGCACCAGGATCTCCGGATCGCGAAGCACGGCGCGGATGAAGGCGACGATCTGCTTCTGGCCGAGGCTGACACCTTCGCTCGCTGAGGTCACCTGGGTGTCGAGTCCCTGCTCGAAGCGGGCGAGCAGCGCCGAGAGGTGTCGTGCCGCAAGGCGGTCCTCCAGCTGTTGGTTCGAGAGCGTCAGGAGGTCGTCGTTACCGTACACGAGGTTGTCGCGCAGCGTGCCCGTGAACAGAAACGGCTCTTGCAGAATGAAGCCGATGCGCTTGGCGCGATCAGCTGGCGAGTAGGTGCGGATGTCGCGTCCATCGAGGAGGACGCGCCCACCGGTCGGGTCGTAAAGCCGTGCCATGAGCGAGGCCGTGGTGGTCTTGCCGCCGCCGGTGGGGCCAACCAGCGCGTAGGTTTTGCCGCGATCGAGCGTAAAGGTCGCGTCGCGCAGCACTTCCATGCCGCCCGGGTAGTGAAACCGCACATGGTCAAAGGCGAGCACGGCCGTCCCCGCCTCGCGCGCCGCATTGTCCGCAGGCAACTGCGGCAGGTTCGGTTCGAGCGACAACACTTCAGAGATGCGATCGATACTGGCCAGCGCCAGCTGGAGCGATGACCAGATCGCCGCGAGCTGGCGGAGCGGCATGTAGAAATTGTTGACGTAGAGGAGATAGCCGATCAGGAGTCCCAGGGTCAGCTGGCCGGCGGCGATGAGTGAAAAGCCGTAGGCAAGCACGGCAAGCTGCGCCAGGTTGAATGCCAGTCCGTAGATGGGGATGTAGATGTTGGTGGCGAGCCCTGCGTCCACCGCAGCGTGGTAGTTCTGCTCATTGACGGTGGCGAATTGCTGGCGGAAATAGTCCACCCGATTGAAGGCGAGGATGACTCGGAAATTGCTCGTGCTTTCCTGCACCTCGCCGCTGAGGGCGCCAAGCGCCCTGAGACTGGCGCGATTGCGGTGCCTGACCCATGCGCCGGTCGCCTTTGTGAGCAGGAGCACACCGAGAGCCGGCACCAGTGTCGCGAGGCCGAGGCGCACGTGTAGCGATACCAGGAAGATGGCCGCGCCGGCCATCAGGAACACGTTGCCCGCCAGCTGCACCAGCGCCTGTGAGAAGAACTGGTTCAACCGATCGGTATCGTTGTTGATGCGGGAGATCAGGTCGCCGGCCTTGTTCTGATTGAAGAAATCGACCGGCAGCTGCTGCAGTTTGGTGAACAGCGCGTTGCGCAGATTGAAGAGCACGTAGCGCCCCACCTTGCCCATCTGCAGCGTCTGCACGTAGGTGGCCACCAGGCCGGCGAGATACGACAGGAGCAGCAGGCCAGCCTGCTGCAATACGCCCGGGAAGTCCCGGTTGCGGATGTAGGTGTCCACCGCACGGCTGATGATGACCGGCGCCACCAGCGCAGACCCCGACGCGACCAGCGTCGCAACGAACGCGATGGTGAGGCGCCGGCGCTCGCCGGCCATCAGCGGGGCGAGCCGCTGCAGCGCTTCGAGGATCCCGGCGTCCTGCTGGCCGCGCGCGCTACTGAGCGTGTACGGATTCGTAGTGGCGGGTGCTGCGCTGGGAGTCATAGATTTGCACGTACTCGGGACACGTATCGAGCAGCTGCTGGTGTGTGCCGGCAGCCAGGACCTCGCCTTCCATCAGTAGGACGATCTGGTCGTAGTCTTCGACCGGCGCGATCTTCTGCGTCACCGACAGCAGCGTCAGGCCTGGATAGTTGCGGTGCACGTTCTCCAGAATCTTGCGCTCGGTCCTGGTGTCGACCCGCGCCGTGAAGTCGTCGAGCAGCAGCACGCGCGGGTTGAGCGCCAGCGCGCGGGCGAGCATGATGCGCTGCTTCTGCCCGCCAGAAAGCGTCGTGCCGCGCTCGGACACGATCGTGTCGAGCCCATCAGGCAGCTGGTCGATGAAGTCCGTCAACTCGGCAGTCGCGATGGCCTTCTCGAGCGCCTCGTTGGTGACCGTCTTGCTGAAGCCAATGTTCTCCCTGATCGTCAGGTTGAACATGGTCGTGTCCTGAAACACCAGGCCGACCTGCTCATGAAGCGACGTCTTGTCGTAATCGCCGAGGTGGCGGCCATCGTACTCGACGGTCCCGGAGGTCGGAGCCATGAGCCCGGTGAGGAGATACAGCAGCTGGGTCTTGCCGGCGGCCGTCGGGCCGATGACGGCGGTCTTCGAGCCGGCCGTGAGGGACAGCGAGACGTCCTTGAGCGCCACCTTGTCGCCGAACTTCACCGTGACATTCTTCAGGTCGATGTCGCCACGCAGATGCGCCACCACCGTGCCCGAATCTTCCGGCGCGGGCGCACCGAGCACCATGCCAATGCGCGCGTACGACGCGCCGGCCTGCGCCATCACGTTGCTCATGAAGCCGATGACGATGACCGGGAAAATGAGGATGGCGAGGTAGCTGTTGAACGCTGTGAAATCGCCAATGCTCATCGAGCCGTTGATGACGAAGTGTCCCCCGATCGTCAGAATCATCAGGGTTGCCAGGTTGGTCGAAAAGACGATGATCGGGATCAGGCTGGCGAACAGCTTCAGAATGCTGAGGCTGATGTCGCGCGCCTGGGTGTTGGCGGCGAGGAACTTTTCGTACTCGTAGTGCTGCGAGTTCAGCAGCCGGATCAGAGACGAGCCGAGGATGCTCTCGTTGATGGCCTTGTTGAGACGATCGACCGCCTGCTGCACTTGCGTGAACAGCTTGCGCACCCGTCCGAGCACCACGGCGAACGCGACGCCAATGACCGGCAGCACGGCGAGGACCGCCAGGCCCAGCTTCCAGTTGATGGTCAGCAACAAGATGCTGGCGCCGATGATGAGAAAGATCGACGACACGATCGAGCCGACCGCCTGCGAGACGAACAGCTTGACGTTGTCGACATCAGATGTCAGGTTCGTCAGCAGCGTGGCCGTCGTCACATTCTGGATGTAGGCCAGATTCTGCGTCGCCAGCTTGGCCACGAGCGTGGTGCGCAGGTCGCGCGCGACCCGCTCCGAGGCCAAGACCTGCGCCACGTTCTGCAGGTAGGCGAACACGAAGATGCCGATGCTGATCGCCAGGAATTCGAGGATCAGCGTCTCGAGCACCAGCTGCCGTCCCGCAAACGCGTCAATCGCCCGCGCCATAATCTTGGGCACGAGCAAATTGAGCGCGTTGCCGACGAGCGTAAACGAGATGATGGCCGCCACCAGCCCGCGATAGGGCTGCAGCAGCGCCCAGAGTTTCGGACCCGGTGGACGTGCCGACGGCTTGCCGGGCGCGCCAGGCGTCTTCGGCAGCGTTGCTCCGGCGGGCAACGGTATCGGTGTCGCCGCAGCTGGCGGCGTCTTGACGTCAGGTGTGGGAGGGATACCGGCTAGTGTATCCCGTCACTCTGATGCCGTCAGTGTGAAACTCGCCGAGTCGCGTTCCCCGCGCACTGGTCCTTGTCAATTCTTGAGACTGACTCTCAGCGTGATGCCGAATGTGCGCGGATCGCCGGGCTGTCCCACGTAAAGGCCGGAGTTGCCAGGTGCCGCCGACAGCAGATCCAGATAGTCTCTGTTGAGCAGATTGCGCGCCCACAGTGACAGCGTCCATCCGTTGCTTGCTCTGAATCCGACCCGCCCGTTCAACAGCGAGTAGCCATCGACGATGAGGTACTGTGAGGCGCTGGCGCTTGAGGAGAACGACGAGCGATAGCTGGCGTCGAAGGCAGCGAAGAACTGACCCGTGCGGCCGAAGAACCCGCCTGGGGCCGTCGCTTCGCCGCCAAACGAGAGTGCCGCCTCCGAGATGCCTGGCAACTTCGAGCCAGACACGTCCTTCACCTGGGGGCCGCCGGTGTCTTCAAGCGGTGGCGGCGCGTCTCTAAACGACACGTACTTGCCGTCGGTGAGAGCCGCCGCACCGTAGAACGAGGCGTGACGCCCTACACTGACGCTCGTGTCGATTTCCAGACCGCGCACCCGTACCTGCTCGGCGTTGGCCAGATAGCCACGCAGCACGCCGACACCCGCGTTGACCACCTGCGCCTGGAAGTCCTCGATGTCGGTGTTGAACGCGGTGACATTTGCGGTCACGTTCCGGAACGGCGTGGTCTTGATGCCGACCTCGTAGTGATGCACGCCCTCCGGTGCGACGGTCGCCGCCGAAAGCACGGGCTGGTCCCGGGCGTCAGTCGGGACACCGTTCAGATTCAGGCCGACCGACTTGAAGCTGGTGGCGTAGGTCGCGTAGGTGTTGATGTTGCTGCCGGCCTTGAACGCGACGCTGATTTGCCCGGACAGGTTGGTGTTGGCCACATCGGCCGCGTAGGACTGCGGCGCCAGCACTGAGCGCTGCAGGGCGACCAGCGCGGCGGTCGTGGTTTGCAGGCCGCCGTAGATCTGCTGGTCGAAGGCGACATCCTTCTTGTCGTGATTGAGTCGCAGTCCGGGCAGTACGCGCAGACGATCGGTCACCGACCATTCGAGCTGGCCGAAGGCGGCGGCGCTGGTGTTGTTGTAATCGAGGTATTGATTGAATCCGTAGCCGTCGAGCAGTCCGGGGGTGGACGCATTGGCGCTCGGGGCGAGCAGGAATCGATACGCCGCCGAGCCCTGTTCCTGCTCGATCACTGGGTTCGAGTCGATGCCCTGACTGAAAAAGAACGCGCCGGCCACGAAGTTGGCCTTCTTCGTGAGGTCGCCCGCGTAGCGGACTTCCTGCGTCCACTGCGATTGCTTCGACGTGCCGGATGAGATCGTCGTGATCGGCAGGCCAATGAAGTCGCGGTCGTTTGACGGATTCCAATCCCAGAATCGCCACGCCGTCGTGGACGTGAGGCGGCCGGGCCCGACCTTGAGTTCCGCGTTCAGCGAGGCGCCCCCCAGATCCTGATACGACCGCATGGGTGAATCGACGTCGGTGAGTCGATCGAACGCGTTGAAACTCGGGGCCGTGTAGCCAAGGTCGGCGGCGATGGCGGCGTACTGGCGGTTGGCGGGCCGCAGCGTCGGCGCGACGCCGGCGATCACCTGTGTGTAGCCTTCCGCTCGCTGCCGGGTGTGATCCAGCGCCAGAGTGAGCGCCACCTTGTCCGAGGGGGCGAAAAGGAGCTGGCCGCGCAACCCCAGGTTGTTCAGGTCGTTCACGTCGTCACCGGTCCTGGTGTTGAGGAGCACGCCGTCACGCTGTGTGCCCGAGAAGGAGATCCGCCCGGCGAGATTCTTGGCCACCGGCCCCGTGGTTGACGCTTTGGCCTGTACGTAGCCGATGTTGCCGTAGTTGAGCTCGACTTCGGTGCCTGGTGTGAAGCTGGGCTTTCGGGTGGTCACGTTGATGGCGCCGGCGGTGGTGTTCTTGCCGAAGAGCGTGCCCTGCGGTCCGCGGAGCACTTCCACCTGTTCAACATCCAGAAAGTCGAGCGTCGCGGCCGCAGGCCGGGCGAAGAAGACACCGTCGATGTAGAGGCCGACGCCTGGCTCGATGCCGTCGTTGGTCAACCCGAACGGTGCGCCGAGGCCACGAATATTGATCGACGAATTACGCGGGTTCGTGGAATAGAACTGGACGGTCGGCAGCATTTCCTTCAGGCGGTTCACGTTGAAGGCGCCGGCGTCGGCCACCAGGTCGCCACGAATGACCGACACCGGAATCGGCACCTCCTGGGCGACCTCCTCCGTACGCCGCGCGGTGACCACCACCGATTCGGTCAGACGCGACGGACTCAACGTGAGATCAGTGGTCGCCTCCTGCCCGGCGGCCAGCGTGAGCTGGCGAATCGCCGTGTCGAAGCCGTCGAGACTGGCCTCGACCCGGTATCGGCCAGCGGTCAGCGGCGCGACCCGATAGGCACCGTGTTGGTCGGTGACGACGTCGGTGGTGGCCGACGTGTCCTCGCTCACGACCTTCACGGACGCGCCAGGCACCGCGCCGCCTTGCGAATCACGCACGATGCCGGCGACTGTCGAGGGGGCCTGCGCCACGGCGAAGGCGGGAAACAGAGCGACGGCCAGCGCCGTCACGAACGTCAATACACGAGACATCTGCACACTCCAGAGAGCCGGTCGCACGTGGACCGGCCTCATCAACACCGCGCCGGCGCAGATCCTGCGCGCGCGGGAAATCCAAATCTGAACGGATGAAGGAACCGCAGGACCAGGCTTTGGCCGGGCCCGTAGTCAGCCGAGCGACGTGGCGTTGGGAGTAGTAAAGGGAAGATCTACGAGAGAAGAACGATCATCGCACTCACCGGCCAGTCGTCGGCTGCATACACGCGCATCGACATGCGACGCACGCGCAACAGAAGCGACAGCAGGTGTGTGAGGAGGTCGTCACGGAACTCTTTCATTCTGGGAGATGGCCCGCGCGGTAGTCAAGGGTTCATTCACCCAGACCCGCAGCTGGCGAGAGCGTGCATGACCGTGCATCGCGGCGGGCGAATCCGCGTCGGGGCCTCGCCGGGGCGTGGCGGGCGCATCATCGGCTAAAGCCAGATAGCCCGTGGTCGATTGACCGGGTAGATGTGTAGAGATACCCGGAGGCGGTGGTCCGCCGAGCACGGCTCTGCGATGGTCGAGATGGCCGCAGTGTTACCGCTGCTCTTCATCATGATGTTCGCGGTGCTGCAGTTCAGCGTCGTGATGCACAACAAGGTGATGCTCGAGGAATCGGTGGGTGTCGCGGCACGGACTCTCGCGCTGACCCGTGCGACGACCAATCCCTGCAGCACGGCTGTCACGGCGCTCAAGAACGCCGCCGTCGGACTCGCCTCGGGCAGCCTGAACATTACGATCAGGGTGAATAACACGGACTACGGCCCCTCGAATTCGCCCACGTGTGCCGGTCAAGGCACGACCATGACGGCTGGCTCCTCCGCCACCGTGACCTCGACGTTTCCGTGGAGCATTGGCTTCTACGGGATGTACATCTACTCCGGCAACTTCTCTTCCTCAACTGTGGTACGGGTTGAATGACGGTGTTGAACAGCAGAGTGCGCAAGCTCCACACAGAAGAACGCGGCCAGGCGATCATCGTCATGGCGCTGGCGATGGTCATGCTCATCGGCGCGGTGGGGTTTGCGGTCGATGTTGGCAACGTGATGGGCGTCAGACGCGCCCTGCAAGCCTCCACTGACGCGGCGGCCACGGCCGGCGCGCAGGACATCGGCGTGACCGGCGGCGATCCGACAGCCAAGGCGCTGGCCTACAGCGCGGTGTCGGGCAACTTGAATGCTCGCACCGGCATTCCCAACGTCACCATTTCCACCAGCGTGGTGTGCAAGAACTTCATGGCGAACCTGATGACGGGCGCCAATTGCTCTGGTGGGCTGCCGCTCAACACCATCGTGGTGACGCAAACCGCCGTCGTGAACACGTGGTTTGCCAAGGTCCTGGGTTTTTCCACGATGACGGTGGTGACCAAGGCCACCTCGGGTATGAAGGGCGGCGGCATGCCGCCGCTTGACGTCATCATCGTCATCGATACGACCGGCTCCATGGGCAACTCGTGCAGCGGCACTGGCACCGGCGTCACCAACCCCGATCGACTCGATTGCGCGAAGGCAGGGATCCGCACCCTGTTGAACGCCTTCTGGCCGTGCGGTCAGGAGATGTCGAATTGCGGTACGGTGACCGCCGGCAACGTGGCCAACCCGATCGACCGCGTGGGCCTCATGGTGTTTCCTGGGCTGAAGTCGACGACACCGATCGGCGACGAGCTCGACTGCACGTCGAATCTCGCTTCGAGCGAGATTGCACCCTATGGCAGCTCGCCCAACTACTCGATTGTCTCGCTGTCGAGCGACTACAAGACATCGTTCAACAGCGCGCTTCAAGGCAGCACCTCGAACATCGTCAAGGCCGTGGACTACGGCAACGGCCACGGGTGCAGTGCCAACGGCACGTACGGTCTTGAAGGCCCTGGCGGGCAAGGCAGTTACTTCGCTGGTGCCATCAACGCGGCACAAGCTGCGCTGGTCGCCGGCGCCCGCACCGGCGTGCAAAGGGTCATCATCTTTCTGAGTGACGGTGACGCGGGTACCTACAGCGGCGCGCCTGCCAATCCGTGCCGCAGCGCGATCACGGCGGCCGACGCCGCGGCGACCGCTGGCACTTGGGTGTACTCGGTGGCCTACGGCGCGTCGACGACCTCGGGTTGCTCTAACGATTCTCCGTCCATTACGCCCTACTCCACGATGCAACAGATAGCGTCGGATAACAGCAAGTTCTTCAACCAGCCCGCGGCGGGCGACCTGACGGCGGCGTTCAAACAGATTGGCAATAATCTGGTGACCACGCGGATGCTGGACGACAGTGTGAACTAGGCCGCCGTGGACCTCGGGGGAGTATCTGGCCTCTGACCTGCTCCGGGCCGTGGTAGCATCCGGCACTACGCCTATGCTGCAGAGTGTGTGCTGGCCTTCCCGCGTCCTCTTCGCTGCCGGCCTTCTGGGCCTAAGTATGGCCGTTGGCGCCTGTTCAAAGAGCGCTGATCCCTCACCAACCGCCCCATCGACCCCATCCAATATTGCCGGCAACTGGTCGGGCTCGGCGTCCGATTCCTCGGGCACGGGCACGATGACCTGGGCCGTGTCGCAAAGCGCCGGCTCCTTCTCTGGCAGTCTCACGATGGTGGACGCCGCGACCCAGGTGAGTGGTGCGGGCACGCTGTCCGGGTCGGTGTCGGGCACGACGGTGACCTTTACGATCACGGTGCCGGCGGGGGGCTTTGGCGGGACGTTTGGCACCTGTTCCGCGACCGTGACCGGCACCGCCACCGCGTCGGCCACTTCGATTTCAGGCTCCTACACGGGTTCGAACTCGTGTTCCGGGGCCATCAGTTCCGGTCAACTCAATCTGAACAAACAATGAAGGCTCCTTCTGCGCTCGCTCTCGTCGCTGCCATTGCGCTCGGTGCAGTCGTCTCGGCGCAGCACCGCCCGATCCGGCCGCCGGTTCAGCGGTTGCTTGGTGTTGGCAACACGCCGGCGCCGTCGGCACCCAGTGGGTCTTCGGACTCTTTCTTTGACGACACCACGCTCCACCGGATCGACCTGGCGATGAACGCCAAGGACTGGCAGACGCTGAAGGACAACTACCTCGATAACACCTACTACCCGACCGACTTCAAGGCGGACGGCCAGCCGGTGCTGCGCAATGTCGGCATCCGTTCACGCGGCACTGGCAGCCGCAGCGGCGTCAAGCCTGGGTTGCGGGTCGACTTCGATCGCTACACGAGCGATCAGAAGTACCTCGGCTTGAAGTCGTTCGTGCTGCGCAACAACACGCAGGATCCGTCGAACCTGCACGAGCGGCTCGGCATGTGGCTGTTTCGGCGTCTGAATCTTGAAGCGCCACGCGAAGCCGCGACACGACTGTACGTGAACGACGCCTATGCCGGCCTCTTCACGATCGTGGAATCGATCGACAAGACATTCCTGAATCGCACGTTCAGCGAAGACACCGGGCACCTCTACAAGTACGACTATCCCGCGGATGGTACGCCCTGGTACTTCACCGACAAGGGGACCGACCCTGCGCAGTACGTGCCGCTCCCGTTCAAGCCGGAAACCCTCGAGAGCGATCCGCAGGGCGAGTTCATCGTTCAGTGGGTGCAGGCGGTCAACAATGCGACGGCCAGCAGCGTGCAGTCCGCGGTGGGTCCGTACCTCAACCTGCAGAAGTTCCTGCGCCATCTGGCCGTCGAGGTATTCATCGGCGACTACGACGGCTTTGTGGGCAACTACGGCATCAACAACTTCTATCTCTATCGTCTGACGAATCAGCCGCTGTTCACCTTTATCGCCTGGGACAAGAGCGAGGCCTTCAAGGCCGGTCCTGAGTCGTCGGTGTTCCACAACATCAACGACGTCGGCGAAGCGCAGAAGAATCGGCTGGTCAGCAAGGTCCTGGCGGACAACGCCCTCTACGCGACCTTCCTCGATGCGCTGCTCGAATGCGCTCGGTCCGCCTCGGAGTTGACCGCTGGCGATGCGCGGGGCGCGATGGAACTGGAAGTGGAGAAGGCCTACAACCAGATTCGTCAGGCCGCGCTCGACGATCCGCAGAAGCCCTACACGAATGACGAGTTCGAGGGCGGGGTGAACGCGATGCGTGATTTCGCGCAGCGCCGCTCCGGTCTGGTGACGACCGAAGTCAACGCCTCGCGGCGCTAGCCTGCCCCGCATCGGACTCGCCAACCCCGGTTGACGAGGAAGGTGGCATAGTCCCCACGCCGGCCACGCTATCGATAGTTGCCGAAGCTGAGGGCGACGCCGAAGTCGTGCTCGCGCAACGCCCGGATCGCATCCTGCAAATCGTCTCGTGACGGGGAGGTGACGCGCACCTGGTCGCCCTGGATCGACCCCTGCACCTTCTTGATCTTCTTGTCTTTCAGGAACTTCACGATTTCCTTTGCGGCTTCGATCGGAATGCCTTCCTGAATGGTGATCACCCGCCTCACGGTGCCCATCGAGGCGGATTCCGATTCGCTGTCGCTGAACTTGAAGTTCTTGATCGGCACGCCGCGCTTGACGAGTTTGGACTGCACGATGTCCCACAGGGCGGTCATCTTGAATTCGTCGTCGGCTGCCAGGGTCAGTGTCTTGTCTTTCGAGCTGATGATGATATCCGCCTTGGCGCCTTTGAAGTCGTAGCGCTGCGCGACTTCTTTGCGCGCTTGGTTGAGGGCGTTGTCCACTTCCTGGAAATCGACCGGCGAGGTCACATCGAATGAAGCTTGATCGGCCATGACGAGATTCTACCGCTGGTCCTTCTTCTCGCTATGGATGCGCCGCGCCTCCTCGACCGAATGCGACATCGACACGTCGCTGTCCTTTCGGGCAAGCTCGGCGAGTTCCGTGTAGTAGCGCTCCAGAATCCGCAACTCCTGCTCTGAGAGCGCCTCGACGTCGATCATTCGGTTGCTCGCTCCGTTGAGCGCCGCCACGATCTCGTTGAGCTTGATGTGGACCGCGAGCGAGTCCTTGTTTTGCGAGCGCTGGATCAGGAAGACCATCAGAAACGTCACGACCGTGGTGCCGGTATTGATGACCAGTTGCCACGTGTCGGAGTAGGCAAACACGGGTCCGAGCAGGCCCCAGACGATGATGATACCCAGGGCTGCGCTGAAGGCCGGCGTACTGCCGGTCAATCGAGTGACCCGTTCGGAAAACAATTCAAACCAGTGGCCGGTGTTGCCTGATGCGTGTGCCATGCGCGCCATTGTGAGCGACCGTCGATAGAATGGCGAGTGTGATCGAAGACCGCCCGCGGATTGGTATCTCCTCCTGTCTCCTTGGCGAGCACGTACGATTCGATGCCGGCCACAAGCGCGACCCGTTCCTGGTAGAGACATTTGGGGCTCACGTCGAGTGGGTGCCGGTCTGTCCAGAGGTCGAAGCTGGTTTCGGCACGCCCCGTGACTCGATGCGGCTGATGCTGAAGGCGCCGGTCGAGAGAGCGCGCGGCGAGCACTTCCAGGCCGCTGATCTCCGGCTGATGGTCAATAAGTCGGGCAGCGACGTGACCGAGCGCCTGACCCGCTATTCGGCGAAGAAGGTGGAGACGCTGGCCTCGGCCGGTCTGAGCGGCTACGTGCTCAAGAAAGATTCGCCCAGTTGTGGGATGGAGCGCGTCAAGGTCTATTCAGATGCCATGCCGGAGAGAGCGGGACGCGGCCTGTTTGCGGATGCGCTCATGCGCCGACTGCCGAACTTGCCGATCGAGGAGGAGGGACGCCTTTTCGATCCGCGCCTGCGTGAGAATTTCGTGGAGCGCGTGTTCGCGTATCGCCGCTTGCGCACGTTGCTCGACTCGCACTGGACGGTCGGCCACCTGATGACCTTCCACACGGCGCACAAGCTGACGCTGATGGCGCATTCGCCGGTGGCGTATCGGGCGCTCGGCCGGCTGGTGGCCAGCGCGACGCGCGCCACTCGGACGGAGGTGGCTCGTGCGTACGAGCGCGACTTCATGAGCGCGCTGGCACACGTGGCGACGCCGAAGCGGCACGCCAATGTTCTTCAGCACATGTTCGGGTACTTCTCGCCGGCGCTCGAGCCAGAGGCCCGAGTCGAGATGCTCGAGCTCATTGAGGAGCATCGGCTTGGCCGCGTGCCGCTCATCGTGCCCATGACCCTGATTCGTCACTACGTGCGCATCCACAAGGTCGGCTACCTGCTCGGCCAGACCTACCTCGAGCCCCACCCGCGCGAGCTGAGCCTGCGCAACCATGTCTGAGGCCTCGACCTGGGCCACAATAGAGTTAGTACCCCAAAAAAATGATCGCTTTCTCGAACGTTTGCAAGCAGTACGGCCGCCAGGTCATCTTCGTCGACGCCTCCTTTCAGTTGAACCCGGGAGAAAAAGTTGGACTCGTCGGTCCCAACGGCGCTGGCAAGACGACGCTCTTCCGGATGATCACGGGTGAGGAGCAGCCCGACGACGGTGATGTGTCTGTGCCTCGGAAGATGACGATTGGCTACTTCCGACAGGACGTCGGAGAGATGTCGGGGCGTTCGGTACTTGACGAGGCGATCGCCGGCAGCGGCCGACTTGGCGACCTCCATCATGAGCTCGAGCACTTGCAGCATGAGATGTCGGACCCCGACAAGGCCGACGAGATGGACCGGATTCTAGAGCGCTTCGGCGAGGTGCAGGAGGAGTACGACCATCTGGGCGGCTACGCGCTCGAGAGCAAGACGCGCGAGATCCTTCATGGTCTGGGGTTCGACGACGAGCGCATTGATGGCGACGTCGGCGCACTCTCCGGTGGCTGGAAGATGCGTGTGGCGATGGCCACGGTGTTGCTCGGCGAACCCGAAGTCCTGCTGATGGACGAGCCGACCAACCATCTGGATATCGAGTCGATCATCTGGCTCGAGGCCTTTCTGAAGTCCAGGCCGGGTGCGCTGTTCATGACGTCGCATGACCGAGACTTCATGAATCGAATCGTCACCAAGATTGCCGAGATCGACGGCGGCGAAATCACGACCTATTCCGGCAACTACGATTTTTACGAACGTGAGCGCGGCATCCGCGAGACCAACCGGGAGGCCGCGTATGCGCGTCAGCAGGCGATGCTGGCCAAGGAGCAGCGCTTCATCGATCGGTTCGCCGCGCACGCAGCAAAAGCGGCGCAGGTGCAGAGCCGTGTCAAGGCGCTGGACAAGATTGAGAAGATTGAGCTCCCCAAGAAGCGGAAGATCGTGAAGTTCGACTTCCGGGTCCCGCCGCGCTCGGGCGATCTCGTCGTGACGCTCGAGAACGTCAGCAAGTCGTACGGCAAGCGGGTCATTCACGACCACATCAATATGACGATTCGCCGGGGCGAGCGCTGGTGCGTGATGGGCAAGAATGGCGCCGGCAAGTCGACGTTGCTGAAGATGGTGGCCGGCGCGGTCGCTCCAGACGATGGCGAGGTGAAGTTGGGCGCGAGTCTGAAGGTCGGCTATTTTGCGCAGCAGGCGCTCGACCTTCTCAGCCCTGATCTCACCATTGAAGAGCAGCTGCAAAGCGATTTCCCGCACGAGTCGATCGGCGCGCTCCGGAGTCTGGCTGGTGCCTTTCAATTTTCGGGCGACGATACCGACAAGAAGATTCGCGCGCTGTCAGGTGGCGAGAAGACGCGCCTGGTGATTGCGCGCATGCTCCTCAATCCGCCGAACTTCCTGATCCTTGACGAGCCGACCAATCATCTCGATCTGGCGACCAAGGAAATGCTGCTCGAGTCGTTGCACGACTTCGAAGGCACGATGCTGTTCGTGTCGCACGATCGCTCGTTCCTGCGTGGGCTCAGCAATCGCGTTCTCGAACTCGGCGGCGAGACCGGCGTCGAGCCGCAGCCGCACCTGTATCAGGGCTCGTACGTAGAATATGTGGAGCGCACTGGACACGAGGCGCCAGGAGTGCATGCGTAGCAGTGAGTCAACTCGTTATCGGAGGCTGAACAGATGACAGCAGTAGAAGCGAAGGCGGTCGCGGCGGCGCTTGGTCAGCAGTTGCAGCATGAATGGATGACCACGGTGAAGGTGATTGAAGCCATTCCCGAGGTCAACAAGCTGTGGAAACCGGAAGAGAAGTCGCGATCGGCCTGGGAGCTGGCGGTCCATCTGGCCGAAACTGATGTCTGGTTTCTCGACAGCGTCATCCACCAGCACTTTGGTGCGCCGACGCCGAGCGGCGCCACGACGGTGGCCGAACTGGCGAGCTGGTACAAGGCGCACATGCCTGCCAAGCTCGAAGCGGTGCTGGCCCTCGATGGCGCGCACCTGGCTCCAGTCGTTGACTTCTATGGCATGAAGTTGCCGAACGCGCAGTATCTGGTCTTTTGCGCCGTGCACGGAGCGCATCATCGCGGCCAACTGGCGGCCTACCTTCGGCCCATGGGCGGCAAGGTGCCTGGCATCTACGGCGGGAGCGCCGACGAGCCGTATCAGGGCTAAGGCTTGTGTGGTCCGCGCGCCCTGGTGAAGTTCAGCGTCGTGTGAAGGCGAGCCCCATGGCGCCGATCACGAATCCGGTTTCTACCAGCGCGCGGGCCAGCGGGTGCTCGGCGGCGGGCATCCCGTCGATGTCTTCGAGCAGCATGCCGCGCGGCGTGTCGTCACCTCGCCGGGCCCGCCCGGCGAGTGCGGTCGCCACCGCTCTGGTCGCTCGCGGTCGTTGCGGTTCAACATCGGGCAGCCACGTCGTGAGCTGCCGATCGCCGCGCGAGAGATAGCCGGCCAACGCGCCGTCGACCAGAATCACGGTGGCTCCAACTGTTCGCGTTGGCCCGCGTCCAGCCGAACCCGTCGCGGTGGGCCACTCGAGGGTCGCCCCGTAGGGGTTGGCTGGATCGGTGGCCGCCATCTGGACGACCTCCGGCAATTCCGGCGCGTCGCGCAGCGAGCGCAGCAGGTCGACCGCGCCTGGCAGCGCGAATTGGGTGGCGCCGAGGCCGGAGACGAAATAGCCGCGGCGGACGCGCCCGGCTTCCTCCATCGCTTGCACGACCGGATAGATCAGGCCGAATCCACCTGCGACGGATTCGTTGGCCACAGCTTCGCGTGTGAGCACTCCGTGTCGTGTCAGCAGTTGCCTGGTGAGGGCGGTCGCCCAGGCCGTCCGCGCCGTTGTCCGTTTGGCGAGCGCCGCAGCCGTCTTCGCCGCCGTGCCTCGCTCGATGGCGACTGCTGGGACGTTGACGAGAGACCATCGCCCTTCGGTGGTCGGCGGCGCGTGACGCCGCGAACGGAACGTGGGGCCCGGTGCGGGCCGTGATCGGCGCCGCGTCGTCGCCGGCGCGCGCGTGAAGGCGCGGAGCGCGTGGAGTGTGTCGTTGGTGACCAGGCCTTGCCACACCAGGTTCCACAGTGCGCGCACGCTCTCGCCTGGATAGCCGCCGCCCGCCGCGTCGTGGAGAGACGGGAAGAACATTGCGCCTTTCTCCCCGAGCGCCGCAAGGATGGCCGCTTCACGCGTCGGGGGCTCATTCGCGCTGGTGGCGCGTTCTGCCGCAGGCGTGATCAACTGGGCGAGATGGTCCGTGAGGTACAGGGCCACACGCCCGTCGCGCTCGCCGAGCGGCTCGACGCCGGCCCAGACGACTTCGCCAGCGGCAATCAGGGTGTCGAGGTCCGTCGGGTCGTACTGCTCGATCCGGGCAGGAAGGATCTCGGTTTCGAGGAGAGAGGCTGGCAATGGCGCCCCCTGCAGCTGTTCGATCGCGTCGAGCAGGGCATCCGCGCCCTGGCGTCGTTTCGCCAGGCCTTGCCATACCGTACTGAAGCGGCTGAGGATCGCCTGATCGACCGGCTCGACCTCATGGCGCAGCTTCGCCAAGGTGCGTCGTCGAATCATGCGCAACACATTTGCGTCCGTCCATTCGCGGTGTGTGCCGCCAGGGCGGAACTCGCCTTCGAGCAGTCGTTGGTCGCGAGCCAGGCGCACAAGGACGCCCTCGGCAACCGGTAGCGTCAGGTCGTAGCGCGAGGCAAATGTGGCGGCCGTGAATGGGCAGTGCGTGCGCGCGAAGCGCAACGCCAGATCGCCCAGTGGGTCGGACACCGGCGCCAGCAGCGCGTCTGGAATCCCTCGCGGCAGCAACGAGCCGAGCGCGTCGCGAAACCTCGCCACGTCTTCCACTGAGACGTATCGCGTCTCGCGACCGACGCGAAGGGCGGCAACACGGCCCGTGGAGACGAGCATCGCAATCGTTTCCGCGACATCGGGCGACACGGTTCTTGCGCGGATCTCCTGTTCGCTCAAGTCGCCAAGCGACAGCAGCAGGTCGTGCAGTGCGTCGGCGTGCTTGACGCGATAGGTCAGCTCGAGCCGCTGCAGTTGTTGCTCGACGGCCTCCATCACCTCGAGATCGAGCAGTGCTCTGAGCTCCGCGTCGCCAAGCAGCTCGCGCAGTTGCGCCTGGTCCACGGCCAGCGCCTGCGCGCGACGTTCGGCCAGCGGTGCATCGCCATCGTAGAGAAAACTGGCCACGTAGCTAAAGAGCAGCGACGCTGCAAACGGCGACGGCCTCTCGGAATCGACCGTGACGATGCGCACCTTGCCGCTACGGATGGTGCTGAGTGTGTCGACCAAGGCCGGCATGTCGAAGAAGTCGCGCAGGCATTCGCGATAGGTTTCGAGTAATACCGGAAATGAGCCGTAGCGTGAGGCGACGGCCAGGAGATCCGCGGCCCGTTTGCGCTGTTGCCAGAGTGGAGCACGCATGCCGGGCCGACGTTTCGGCAGCAGCAGCGAGCGGCCGGCGTTCTCTCTGAACTTCGCGGCAAAGAGTGCCGTAGCGCCGAGCTGTCGTACCACCAAGGCCTGCACCTCGTCTGGGTCCGGGATGAAGAGTTGCGGATCAGGCGGCGTGTCGACATCAGGGAACCGCACCACGAACCCATCGTCTCCCCACAGTGTCTCGACGTCGATGCCGGTCCGTTCGCGAATGCGCGCCGCCGCGGCCATGGCCCAGGGCGCGTGGATGCGTCCGCCCCGGGGCGAGAGCACGCAGATGCGCCAGTCGCCCAGCTCGTCGCGCACCCGCTCGATGATCACCGTGTCCGCATCGGGCAGCACTCCGGTGGCGGCGGCTTGATCACGCAGGTACTGCAGCAGGTTTTCAGCAGCCATCGCGTCGAGGTCGTGCTCGCGGGTCAGCCTGTCGATGGCGGCGGGTGCGGGGAGGCGATGCACATCTCGCATCAGATTGCCGATCGCCAGGCCCAGCTCCAGAGGGCGTCCCGCGCTATCGCCCTTCCAGAACGGCATCTTGCCGGGCTCACCTGGTGCCGGCGATACGAGCACGCGGTCGTGCGTGATCTCTTCGACGCGCCACGTCGAGGCGCCGAGCACAAACGTCTGTCCAGGCGGTGTCTCGAACACCATCTCTTCGTCGAGTTCGCCGACGCGCCTCGCGCCCGGGCCCGTACCCACGAGGAAGACACCGTAGAGTCCGCGATCGGGAATGGTGCCGCCGTTGGCAATCGCGACACGTTTGGAGCCGTGGCGCGCGACGACCGTGTTCTCGAGGCGGTCCCAGGTGATGCGCGGCCGCAGCTGGGCGAACTCGTCGGACGGATAGCGGCCCGAGAGCATGTCGAGGACGCCCTCAAACGCCGAGCGACCCAGCTCGGCAAACGGCGCCGCCGAGCGCAGCGTCCTCAAGAGCTGATTGACGTCCCAGGCGTCGACCGATGTCATCGCCACGATCTGCTGCGCAACGACGTCGAGCGGATTGCGCGGATACCGCGTCGCTTCCACGGCACCGTCGTGCATCGCCTTGACGACCGCGGCGCAGGCGACGAGATCTCCACGAAATTTCGGAAAGATGATTCCTTCGCTGATGGCGTCGATCTGGTGACCGCTACGGCCGACGCGCTGCAGGCCGCTGGCGACGGTGGGCGGTGCCTCAATCTGTACGACCAGATCGATGGCCCCCATGTCGATGCCGAGTTCCAGGGACGACGTGGCGACCAAGGCGCGCAACGTGCCACTCTTCAGCTGCTCTTCGATGTCCGCGCGCTGTTGGCGCGCGATGGAACCGTGATGTGAACCGACGAGAAGCTCTCCTGCCAGTTCGTTCAAGGCGCCCGTCAGACGTTCCGCGAGGCGGCGGCTGTTCACAAACAGCAACGTCGAGCGGTGCGAGTGAATCAGTTCGAGCAGACGCGGATGGATCGCGCTCCAGATCGACGGGGGTGCGCCTGAGCCGGTCGAGTTGGTGCTCGTCGTCAAGCGCGCCATATCCTCCACGGGCACTTCGATGCGGAGGGCGAGCCTCTTTTTCTGTCCCGCGTCAATGACGGTCACCGGGCGGTACGAGACCGGGCCGGCGTGGCTGGTGAACTCGTCGTCGATCTCGGTCGCCAATGATGTCCGGGCCTTGGACCCTGCGCCATCGGCCCTGGCCGTGCGCCGACGCCTGGCTGCGCCCGGCGCCTTGAGCGTTGCGCCTGTCTCGGCTCCACCCAGAAACCTGGCGACCTCGTCGAGCGGCCGCTGCGTGGCGGAGAGGCCAATGCGTTGCGGCGGCGTATCGCACCTCGCCACGAGGCGTTCAATCGACAAGGCGAGATGCGCTCCACGCTTGGTCGGGACGAGCGCGTGGATCTCGTCGATGATGATCGTGTCGACGGCGCGCAAGGCGTCTCGTGCCTTCGACGTGAGCATCAGATAGAGAGACTCTGGCGTCGTGATCAGAATGTCCGCAGGAGCGCGAATGAATCGGGTGCGGTCCGTGGCGGGCGTGTCGCCGGTGCGGATGGCGATGGTGGGGCAGAGGTAGCGATCGCCGCGGTGGGAGGCGACCTGCGCGATGCCGGCCAGTGGCGCCCGGAGATTGCGTTCGACGTCGACCGCGAGCGCCTTGAGCGGCGAAATGTACAGGACTCGACATCGGCGCGCGGGGACAGGCGCTGGCCCGAACATCAGTCGATCGAGACACCACAGGAAGGCGGTGAGGGTCTTGCCGC
>JBEBGG010000285.1:0-2820 GCA_040081555.1 Vicinamibacterales bacterium | reverse complement strand
ATGACGCCCGAGTCTGGTACGTGCCCCCCGAATCGCCTGACGGCGGCTGTGAGGCCCACGACCAACAGCAGCGGCAGCGTGGTGACGGCGATGGCCACTGCTCGCTGTGGCCAGCGCTCGGGCCATGGCTTGATGGCAGGAAACAATAGACACGCGCCGATGGCGGCGAGCGGGTACTCGATGGGTGTCACAAACAGTTGGGGTGCGACGAGGGTGTTGAAGATGCCGCCAATCGCCCCACCGGCCGACACCCACAGGAAGTACTCCGTGAGGTGCGCTGGCGCCGGCTTTTGCGCGGCCAGCTGGAGATGACAGGCGAGCGCGATGATGCCGAAGCAACCCATGTGGCCGACCACTGCGTATCGCATCGGCGCGGCGGTGTCAGCAAGGACGAGGGCAATGGTGCCGATGACGCCGAGTGGGAACACCAGGCGGACCAGCCACGCTGGAATCACCTGCGTGTCCGCGAAGGCGATGACGAGTGTCACAAGATAGAGAGCCAGCGGTACGACCCACAGCAGCGGGATGGCAGCGATGTCCACGGAGATGAACGTCGTCACGCTCAACATCAACATCGCCGGCACGGCCGCAAGGCCGAGCCAGCGCAGTCTGGCTCCAAGCCACGAGCGCGTGTCCGAACTGGCGCCGGCGGATGCTGGCCCGTCACTCGCGACTGGCCCCAGTGCGTCGAGCGCGCCGTTCCTCATCCAGAGCACGGCCGCGCACGCCGCTGTGAGTAACACGAATGCGGCGTAGGCTGCCGCCCACGCGCGGCTCTGCGCACGCAGGCCCAGCAACGGCTCGATGACAAATGGATAACTGAGCAGCGCCAGCAGGCTCCCCAGATTGCTGGCGGCATACAGCCAGTAGGGACCCTGCGACTTCCCGCGCTGCAGCACGCTGAGCCAGCGCTGAAACAGTGGGCCCGTGGCGGCCAACACCACAAACGGTGGGCCCACGGTGGTGAGCAGCATGAGCAAGACCCACGCGCTCGGATGTGACCCGGCAGGAGGGCGGGCATCGGCCCCGATCGCGAGCGGCAACACGACTGCTGCGCACAGCAGCAACACCACATGCACGACCGCCTGGATCCGCAGACTCAAGTATTGGCTCGTGAGGTGGGCGTAGAGATACCCGGCAAAGAGCGCCGCCTGGTAGAACACGACGCACGTGTTCCACACTGCCGGCGCGCCCCCGAGTAGCGGCAACACCATTCGCGCGAACATCGGTTCGACGAGGAACAGCAGCGCGGCGCCGACGAAGATGGAGACCGAGAAGAGGGCAGCCAATGGCGTGTGACGCGGATGATAATATCCGCGCCGATGTCACTCTCCGTCCCGTTCTTCCGACCGTCCATCGGCGAGCCGGAAATTCGCGAAGTGGTGGACGTCCTCCAGTCAGGCTGGCTCACCACCGGTCCCCGGGTCGCTGCCTTTGAGACCGCATTTGCCGCGGCAGTGGGTGCGCCCTACGCGGTGGCGCTGAACTCCGCGACGGCGGCCCTCCATCTGGCAGTTGAAGCGCTGGGTCTCGCGCGCGGTCAGGGCGTGCTTGTGCCGACGATGACGTTTGCGGCCACAGCGGAAGTGGTCCGCTACATGGACGCCGTGCCGATTCTGGTCGACTGCGATCCGATGACGCTCAACATCGACTACGACGATGCCGAGCGGAAGCTCGCGGCCGCGCAGGCCGGCCGCCTCTCAGGGATTCCTGGGCTGAAAGTGGTTGGGGTGATCCCAGTCCACGTCGGCGGTGTGATGGTGGATCTGGCCGCCACACGCGCCTTTGCCGAGCGCCATGGTCTCTGGGTGGTAGACGATGCCGCGCATGCGTTTCCGGCGGCGTGGCGCAGCAACGAGAAGGGCGCGTGGGTCAATTGCGGCGCCGACACCGCGCGCGTGAGCTGTTTTTCGTTCTACGCGAACAAGACGATCACGACCGGTGAAGGTGGCATGGCGGTGACGCACGATCGGGTGGTGGCGGATCGCATGCGGGTGATGTCGCTCCACGGCTTGTCGCACGACGCGTGGGGACGATACCAATCCGGCGGCTCCTGGGACTACCGCATCGTCGCTCCCGGCTTCAAATACAACCTCACCGACATTGCGGCGGCAGTGGGCATTCATCAGCTCGCGCGTGCCGAAGAGATGCGCGCGTCGAGAGAATCGCTCGCACTCGAGTACCTGTATCGACTGTCGGAGGTGGACGGCATCGAGTTGCCATCGGTGGTGGACCACAGAATCCACGCCTGGCATCTGTTTCCGATTCGGCTGCGGCTCGACCAGTTGACGACCGATCGCGCCACCTTCATTCAAGAGCTCGCGGTCCGCGGCATTGGTAGCTCCGTGCATTGGCGGCCACTGCATCTGCATCCCTACTACCAGGAACAGTTCAAGTGGCGAGCCGAGGATTGTCCGGTGGCGTCGCGTGAGTGGGAGCGGCTTGTGTCACTGCCGCTCTATCCGGCGATGTCGAATGACGAGCAGCGCGCCGTGATTGATGCGGTCAGAGATATCGGCTCGGCTCGGCGTTGGTAGCTCCGGCCAGCCGGCGCTAGGCAAATGTCGACTCGCTGGCTGACAATTGAGCGGTTCTGACTGATCCTTCCGTTTCAACCTCTCCCACGACACCGTGAGGTATCGCGCCGACATCGATGGCCTTAGAGCCATAGCGGTCCTCGGCGTCGTGATCTTCCATCTGGCGCCGGGGTTGCTTCCTGGTGGGTTTGTTGGCGTCGACGTCTTCTTTGTGATCTCCGGCTTCCTGATCGCTGGGATCGTGCTTGCGCAGGTGCTCGAGGAGGCGCGCCGCCTCGATGCA
>JBEBGG010000118.1:0-10734 GCA_040081555.1 Vicinamibacterales bacterium | reverse complement strand
GATCAGCTTCGGATCGTTCATCGCGGGGTCCGCTTGGACGAGCTTGTTGATCCGGTTGCGGTCGGCCTTCGACTTGTAGACGACGAACGCGAAGATCACGGTCTCGTCCTTCTTGAGCTTCAGGAGCTTCGAGAACGGCAGGCCCCACGGACTATCGAGGACGTCGCCGACGCACTCGTAGTATTCGAGCGCGCCGTACTTCATCCACGCCCTCTTTCCGCCCGTCGCCATCTTCTTGTAGGCCGAGAGATTCTTCTTCTTGAGCGGGATAACGAATCCGTCGACGTACTTGGCCATGGGTCAACTCCTCTGCGTCGTATTCCGATCATAGCAATCCACCGTCGTCTCCGCGCGAAACATCCCTCGCGACCCATCCAGGGCGCCACGGATCAGCATCCTGTTGGGAGTCGAGACGATACCGTTCTCAACTCCCGAGTCTTCGCCAAGGGACGATCCAGGGAACCCCCGGCCGGGTCGACCGATCACTCGCCGACTCGGTGGCGACACCTATCGTCGCGAGGCAGTCGGGCCTTCAGCATCGCGCAGCGGTATTCAGAGCTAGGCCGACTACAGTCGGCAGTCATCGGCGCGCCAGGTTAGCGATGGCCCGCGCGATTTGCTGGCCTGCCCGCGGTGTGGCGGCTCCCGGTCCCAAGCCCCGAGACCTTGGCCCCTCACAAGAGATACTGTATGAACGGAGCGATGAGCGTGGACAACGAAGACACTCGAGCAACGCACGGTGAGCCGCAACGCGAGGTCGCTGTGATCGCTGGCGGTTGCTTCTGGGGCATCGAGGACATTCTGCGGAGTGTCCCCGGAATCGTCGATACAGAAGTGGGTTACACCGGCGGGTGGTTGAAGAACCCGACGTATCACGATACCCACGACAGCAAGTCAGGTCACGCCGAGGCCGTCAGGATCACCTTCGATCCATCGGTCATCAGCTACGAAGACCTGCTCGAGCAGTGGTTTTTCAGACTGCACGATCCGACCACGCTCAATCGGCAGGGCAACGATGTCGGCACGCAGTATCGGTCCGCGATCTTTCCGCAGAGCGCCAAACAGCAGCAGACCGCAGAACAGGTGATCGCCCGCGTTGGCGCCTCCGGTCGGTGGCGGCGGCCGATCACAACGACGATCGAGCCGGCCTCCACCTGGTACGACGCGGAGGATTACCATCAGGACTACCTGAAGAAACATCCCGGCGGCTACACCTGCCACTACCTCCGGGACTAGCCGGTCCCGGTCTCCGGTGTCACGCCGCCCTGATGCGCAGGCTCCGCGTTGCGCGGAAGTGGAGTGAGTCGATGTACGCGATCGTGGCCAGCTGGCCGTCCTCGCGATTAGTCAGGCCATTCGCTCGTGCTTGACTAGTCGTCCACGACAAGTCGACTGACGTCGCCTTTGAGCTTCGAGAAATCCGGGTATTCGTCGCGCGGCAGGCTCAGGAAGTACTCCGCCAGTGGACGATCGTCCGTGAGCAACGGTCCATCACCCACGAATGCACGCAGTTCATCCGGTCCGGCCGTGAACGCCGCCTTCAACGCGTCGAAGCTCGTGACGCCGAGGTCGCCGAGCGCTTGCATGTTGTCCGGATACTGCAGCTTCGACGTGAAGTTCTGGCGACTCAGGACCAGCGGTTCCACCGATCCCACAAGGAGACTTCCGCCGACCCATGCGGTCGTGTTCGGGAAGACACTGAGAAAGGTGCGCGTGATCATGTCGTACTCTGCCCTTGTGCCGTCGACCCACTGCATCGCGATACCGCCAGGGTTGAGCACTCGGCGCATCTGCCTGAAGTACTCCACCGAATAGAGATTTCCCGATCCGGCAAAGATGGGGTGGATGATGTCCGCGGTCACGACGTCGTAGCGACGCGGTGTCAACATCAGATAATTACGACCATCGTCGACGCGCAGTGACACGTTTGGGCGCGTGAGCACACCGTAGTTGATCGGTTCGAAGAACTGCCGCGCGGCGTCCGCCACTCCGGTCGACAGTTCGACGACGTCGACGGAGACACCGTGGTGGACGCTCACTGCGCCCGCTGTTGCGCCGCCACCGAGGCCAATCACCAGCGCCGTGCGCGGGTTGGGATGCACGGCCATCGGCAGGTGACCAATCCGGCGATGGATGTACGTCATCACGGCTCCGGTGCTCGCCTCATGGGTGCCATTGACCGTCAGGCCGAGTTCGCCAGCGTCTCGGTGAACGACCACCGTGGTCTCAACCCCTTCGCGCTGCCAGACGATCTCGGCGTCTGGATATCGTTGACGGATGAACTCGACGAACGGATCCGGCGACAGCCACACGGCCGCAACGAAAATAGCCACGGCGGCCACTCCAACGAAGGCGCGTGTGGCCCGAGACACTTCTGCGACCGAGAGCAGCACGAGACCGGAGACAAAGCTCGCCGCCGCCAGGATGACAAGTGAGACGTGGCTTCCCAACCGCGGCAGCAGGAGGAAGCCGCCCATCAACGAACCCAGGATTCCGCCCCCGACGTTGAGGGAATAGAAGAGGCTCACGCGCCGCGCCGAGTTGGCACTTGAATTCGTACCGGCACCGGTCCAGATAAAGAGACCGATCGGAAACGCGATGCCCATCAGCAGTGCCGTCGGCAGGATCGCCAGCACACTGGCGGCGAGAGGAAACGCCAGATACTCTGGCACAATCGGCGCGACGATTGGACCAAGGGTCTTTGAAAACGGGTCGAGACGGCCGAGCATCTGGAACGACAGCGCCGCCGTGCCCCCGATGGCCAGTTCCAGAATCGCCAGCATCAGCAGCCAGCGCCCACGCCTCGTGAGCCACGGTCCGACCAGGTAGCTGCCGAGCGAGATGCCGAAGAGGACGGTGGCGAGCATCACCGAGAAGCCGTACACCGTCGGACGAATAAACAGCGTCAGGACGCGGAACCAGACGACCTCAAGCGCCATCGAAACCACACCCGACAACGCAAATACCGCAAGCACGATGAGCAATCGCGTGTCAGTAAAGGACGTGACCGTTGTGACGGCTGTGACGTCCGCCCCGGAGTTGCCATCGGCCGCGCTCTCGACCGCCCCCGAACGACTACGCGCCGCAAGGCGAGAAAGGAGAATCGCACCGAGTCCGATCAGCAGGTTCACGACGGCGGCGATGAGGAACGTCTCCCGAATGCCCCTCGTCGGGATCAGCCACAGGCCGGCGAGTAGCGTACCGACAATCGCGCCGGCCGCGTTGCTGCCATAGAGCACGCTCACCGCGCCGGTCAAGCGGCCGGTCCGGAAATCAGACCCGCGCACCACCAGCGGCAGCGTCGTCCCCATCAGCGCCGTCGGCACAATCAGCAATACAAATGCGATAAGCAGGCGGGCCACTGTCAGCGCCAGCAGCGAATGCGGAAGCGACGGGTACGCTGCCGCATATCCCGCTTGCAGCCACCCGAGCGCCGACGGCGTGGCGATCGCCGTGAGACCAATCAGCACCTCGATCACCCCGAACCAGGCCAGCGGATGACGGACCCGGTCGCCGATGCGGCCCGCGGCATAGCTGCCGATCGCCAATCCCGCCATGAACGCCGCGAAGACCGCACTTGCCGCGTACACGGTGACACCGAAGACAAGACCGAGCATCCGAGTCCACAGCACCTGATAGACCAGGGCACAGGCACCGGAGCCGAAGAATAGAATCGAAGCGGTGAAGACGAGACCGGAAATTCCGGGCGAGGCGTCGGGGCGGCGCATGTGGCGGGCAAAGTATAACGACTCTCACCAGCCCGCCTCCGGCGAAACACGATACCAGCCGAGGGGCAGCGCAGACCACTCTCGAGCGGCACGGTCGGCACGTAGCCAAGCAGCCGCAGCGTGGCTCGGATCTGCGATCAGGGCCGCGCGGGGCCTCCCGTCGTGGCCGGTGGGTCCTGGGAACCCAGGGAATACGCCGCGCGTGCCGCCGCGGTCACGCCGGGACGACGGACCTGCACCTCGAGCCGGCGCACTCGTCGCGACCGGTCCCGATTGGTCGAGGTATAGCCGAGCAGGTAGTAGTCGCTCGTCTCGGCGTCGATGCGCGCGAATTCACGCGCGAAGTCGTTCACGTTGACCACGGCATAGCCGCCGGTCTCCTGCGCGAGGTACCGCAGACTGCTCTGCGTCTTCTGGAGAAAGGTTCGCCACTCGCTCTGATCGACGGCCTGCCCCGCATCCACCACGCCGGACAACCCACGGGGGTCCACGGTGTACAGCGTGGCGTTGGCCCGGTTGGCCGCCAGCGTCAGCTCGCGCATGTAAGCAAACAGGTCCAGGTCCGCCGTGACGGCCGGGAGCCGCTGGTACGGATTCTCAGTCTCGACCAGGAACCGGGTGGGGTCCGACGCGCGCCCGCCCTGAATCCGGTCGGCACTCTGGCGTCCGGCCACAAACGGGTCCAGGTCGTACCCGCTGCTGATGTAGAGCACTACCTTCCGCCGGTCGCGGACCTCCTCCAGCTCGCGAAGCAGGCGGTAGGTGGTCTGAAAGGCCACCTGGGCCCGACGCCGCAGGTCTGCCGCTCCCTGTGAGGTCTCCGGCATCTGGAAGATTTCGGCGGCGGTGACGGCCGAGCCGCGAACCTGAGAGGCGGCCGCCGCGATGAGCGCCCGGTCGTGGGTGCCGCTGATCTCGACGGCCGATGGCCCGCTGGAGATCATGGCGACCAGATCTTCCTCATGCAGGAGCGTTTTTGCCATGGTCTGGATCAGCCGGCGCACATGCGGGGTGTACTCCGCCTCGAAGTGCAGGTCGTCCACAACAATCAGGACCACCCGTCCCCCTCCAGCTCCGGCCCCAGGGCGGCGCTGCGGAACAATCAGACCTTCCACCACCGGCGGTGTCGGCTGCAGCAGATTGGTGATGCGCCCGCCGCGGACCAGGGAAAACGACTCGAGGGTCTGCGGCACCCCGTCTTCGAGGACCGTGAACTCGGCCGGCGTGAGGTCGGCCACAAAGCGGCCGTTGGCGTCGCGCGGAATGACATCCGTCGTCACCAGGGTCGTCGCGGCTCGGAACGTGGGCGGCTGCGCCTGGCCGGCTCCGACGGTCTGGGCGTACCCAACCGTCAGAAGCAGACTGGCCGCACCCCCGAGGGATGCGGCCAGTGTGACCAGACGTCTTGAAAGGATGAGGCTCACGGCACCGCGGTGGTACATCCGCCTAGAAGGTCGCGCGGAACATCATCTGGACAATCCGCATGAAGCCCGACTGCTGCCGGATCTGCCCGAAGCCGGCGCTGCCGACAGTCTGAATCGGGCCAATCACCTTCACGGTGTTGGTGAGGTTGATGATTTCGAGCCGAAGCTGCCCGCTGACTCCGCCGCCGAGCGGCACGTTCTTCGCGATGGCCACGTCGATGTTGTTGCGGTGCGGCCCGCGCACATTGTTATCTGTCCTTGGCGCGGTGCCCAGTGTGAAGGCCGACGGGACGGCATAGCCCGCTCCGGTGAGCCACTGGCTCAGAATCCGATCGTCGCGGTTGCCGGTGGTCACCGGGTCGGTTCCGGTTGCATTCGGTCGCTGCATCCGGGTGAACAGATTGGTGTTGTTGGTGACCGACGACGCCGGAATCAGGAAGCCGCTTTCGAGACCAATGATGGACGACACGCTCCATCCACCCAGGATGGCCGAACCAACCCCATTGGTCAGCCAGCGCTTTCCCGGTCCGAACGGCAGTTCGACCATCGGCGCAATCGTCAGTTTGTGCGGCACGTCGATGAGTCCGCGCGCGTACTCCGCATCGAGGTCGTAGGCGTTCAGCGCCTCGGGCGTGTTCGGCTGGAGGAAGTTGGTCTCGCCGAACTGGTTGTCCATCAACCGGCTGTAGGTGTAGGCCACACGACCGCCCCATCCGCCGGCCATGCGCTTCTCCGCCTTGAAGACAGCCGCGTGGTACTGGCTCCGCCCCGCAGTGTGTTGGCGCATCAGGACGTCGCTGTATTGGGGGAACGGTCGCAGGAGCTGACGCCGCTGCACTGTGGGGCTGGTCACCGCGAAACCCTGCCCGGCTGGCAACCCGAAGAACGGATTCGCCACCTGATCAAGCAGTGAGGCGCCCAGAGACAGGTAGCGGGGATCGAGCTGGTTGATGTTGACCACGGCGTCGTTGGAGCCGCCAAGCCCGAGGCTTCGGCCTGTGGCGCCCACATACTCCACGCCGACCGAGAAGCTGGTTCCGAGCTGGCGTTCCAGGTCGGCCGAGTACTGCTGAATCCAGGGCGCGCCCTTGTCCTGGTCGATGAACTCGATCTGGCCGCCCACACCAGTGAGTGCGCCCAAGGTGTTGCCCACCGGCTGCAAGGCCCCCGTTGGGAAGGGGTTGGTCAGGTCGGTCGTCGGAACAAACTGCCCCTGGCTGATGAAGGTCTGTCGGACAAAGCCGATCTGCCCGTAGTTCACACCGGCCACCGGCTGGTAGTTCCATGGCGCCCAATAGACGCCGTACCCGCTGCGCAGCACCATCTTCGGATTGAACGAGTACGCCACGCCCACCCGCGGCGAGAACTTGGCCGCCATCGGGCTGCCCTGGTAGTTCGGGGCGCCGTTCTGGCCGGCATACACGAGTCCGCCGCGGACGGCCTGTCCGTTGACCACCACATTGCCCAGCGCCCCACCCGGATTCAGGGTGCGGTCGAAGGCCACGGTGAACTGGTCGTCCCGTTCGCGCAGGCCATCTTCGTGCTCGATGCGCAGTCCGTAGTTCAGCGTAATCTTCTTGTTCAGCCGGAAGTCGTCCTGCACATAGGCCCCGTAGTACTTCACGAAGGCACTCATCGCCCCCGACACTGTGAGCTGGCTCTGGTTCCCCGGGTCGCCTGAGGGGTAGCCGAGCAGGAGGCTGGCCAGCGCGTTACCGGAGGTGGCCGTGCCGTTCGCGAGTGGGTTCGCCGAGGTGTAGAACCGGTCGAAGCGCAGGTCGCCCGAGCCGCCCACAAGGGACTGGGTGTCCACGCCGAGCAACCGGAACTCCGCACCCGCCTTGAGGGTGTGGCGTCCGACCAGCGTTGACGCGGTGCCGTTGATGCCCCACGAGGTCCAGATGCGCGGCGTCGGGTCCACCGCGCCGAAGCCTTCGTAGTCGGTGACTGATCCGCGCGGAAACTTGCTGATCTGCTGGGCATCCAGGAACGTTTGGCTGAAGCCGAGCTGTGAGGGGTCGAACTCGATGGTGGTGGAGTCGTCGTCCTGCAGGCGCGAGTAACCGTAGCGCAGGGTCAAGACCGTCCTGTCTGTGGGCAGCCAGGTGTTGTTCAGCGCCACCAGATGCAGCGAGCGGTCGAGCGTGCCGTCACGCGGGTCGGCAAACCGGTTCGCCCCCTGGCCCCGCTCCCAGAAGTTCTCGTTCGTTCTGGAGGTCTTGTTGGTGATGTAGAGTCCCGAGGCCGACACCAGGTTCGAGAAGCGGTGGTCAATCTTGCCGCTCGACATGATGGCGAAGCCGGTCTGGTCGGCCGTGCTCTCGAAGTTCGCGGCGCCGTTGCTGACATCACGGGTCGGCAGCGGGTAGTACTTCAGGATGTTCAGCGCTACCGGGTTGAGGCGGTTGGCCGGAATGACATTGCCGGGGAAGGCATCGCGGACCAGCAGCCCGGTGGCCGGGTCCGTTCGGGTGGTCAACGGATCGTAAATGGTGATGAGCTGTCCGGATGCATTGACGCTCTGCGAGAAGTCTCCCGCCCGCTCCCGTGCGGTCGGCACCCGCAGCGTGCTGCTGCGCGAATCGAGCGACTTGTAGCCCTCAGCCGAGTACCAGAAGAAGGTGCGGTTCTTCAGGATGGGCCCCCCGATGCCGCCGCCCGAGTTGTGGAAGTAGGTATTCGGCCTGGGCTGACCGGCGGCCACATTGAAGAAGTTGTTGGCCACCCAGGCGCTGGGCCGCTCCTGGTAGAACGCGCTGCCGTGCCACCGGTTGCCGCCGGACTTGGCGGTCACGTTGTAGGTGCCGCCGCCCGTCCGTCCCGTTTCGGCATCGTAGGTGTGCAACTGGACGTTCACGCCCTCAATGGCTTCAAAGGACGGGTTCACCGACGGCCGGTTCACCAGGTCGGCGTGGGACACGCCGTCGATGAGGTAGTTGTTGGCGCGACGCGCACCACCCCCGAGCGACACGAGCGAGGGGTGGTTGAGGTCCTGGAGGCGCGTGAAGACCTGGTTGCCCGACGACACCACGGTCGGCACCATGACCGACATCATGTACATGTTGCGGGCCACGGATGGCAGGGCATTGAGGTCGTCCGAGTCGACCACGGTGCCGAGCGATGCGTTGGTCGTTTCGACAATCGGCACCTCGGTCGTGACCGAGACGGTCTCCTGCAGGGTGCCCAGTTCCAGCACCACATCAATGGTGACGAACTGCTGTGTGGCCACACGCACGCCCTTGCGTTCGTAGGCCTTGAACCCCTCCAGGGCAGCCTTGACCGTATAGACGCCGGGCGGCACGGCGGCGAAATTGTATTCGCCAACTGCGTTGGACACCGTTTCGCGGCTCTGGCCGCTGGCTTCGTTGATGAGCCCCACCGTGACGCCGGGCACGACGGCGTCGGCTTCACGCACGGCCCCACGCACACCGCCGGTATAGGTCTGCCCGGCCGCCACGTCGCCCATCACCAGACACAGGACACTGCCGAGCAGCATCCGCGCACCCCAGCCACACACGTGTCGAATCATTCCTGTCCTCCGGCGCGCCCCGACGCGCGTCCACGAGGATAGCGGCGACCGACAAGGACGAATGTAAGGATGTTGTAAGGACCGAAATGTCCGCGCTCTAACGTCCCTGGACCCGCAGCATTGGCCACTCTGCTATGGCAATGCGCCCGACCACGGCGAAGCCGCCCGCGCCGTTCGGCCGAAGGACCACCGTTTCTCCGTCCGCCACGCTCGCGCCCCAGTCCGGGAATGCTCGCGACAGGTTGGGCTGGTGCGTCACCACAAGGGTATTGCCCGACTTCGGGACCTCGGCGGCCTTCTTCGTGAGCCAGGCGGCCATGGCCGGCGTGATACCCGTCATGCTGTGCCCGCCATCGCCCAGCTCTTCGACCAGTACCGGTTGCTCGAACCGGGCCATCCGGACCGTTTCCACCGCGCGGTAGGTGGGACTGGTAAAGACGGTCCCGACCGGCACGCGCAGGGCGCGCAGTGCGTCGCCCATCGCGGTGGCACCTTGCCGTCCCGCCTCGTCAAGCTGACGTTCCAAGGAGGTGTTGTCCGGCCGTGCCTGCTCCGGCGCCGGCATCTCGCGAGGGGAGCTGGCATGCCGCATCACGAGCACCAGACCGCCGCGCTGGAGGACCGGCACCAGTGCGTCAGGCTTGGCCGGCGCCGCCAGAGATCCGCCTGCCGCGCCAACCAGCAGGCCCAGACCAATCGCCACTCTCCAGACCGGTGCAATGGGGTGCGTCATCGTGAGCACAGGATACCCTCACTTGCTCTCTACGATCGGCGCCGTTCCTGACCTTCCCGAAGGGCACCGCCCTCTTCTCCGACGCCTATCAGTCGTGGTTCGGTCATCTGGTGGTGAGCGGCTCCACCACGCCCAGCCTGGCGAAGCGGTTCTATCAGTTGATTTCGCACACCACGAAGGTCAGCTGACCATTGCGCTCCACCTGCAGCACGACATCGGTGTCGGAGGGATGCCCATCCAGCAGAACGCGCAGTCCGTCGAGGCTCCGGACGGTGATGCCGTCAACGGCGTGAATCACGTCGCCCACACTCAGCGGCACGATGTTGCCAGCACTGGCCGGCGTCCGGGCTGTCACCAGGACGCCAGCATTAATGCGGAGGCCGGCCGACAGGGCAGGCACGTCTCTGACATTGAGACCGACAATCCCGAGGACCGGCACGCCGTTGGTTTCAGGGTCGGCCGCCAATCGCGCCACTTTGTCCAACGGGTTGGACGTGAAGGTCACCATCACCGGGAGCGTCAGCGCCTTGGTACCCCGGAGCAGTCCCACCTCGACCATGCGTCCTTCTTCTGCAAGTCCGAGTTCAATGGAGAACATCGGGACGTTGTCCACAACGCGACCATCGACGGAGGTGATGATGTCGCCGATGTGGACACCGGCCCGCTCGGCCTCGCCGTCCGGCAACACGTCAGACACCAGCACGCCCGAGGCCCTCGACAGCCGCAGCGTGGTGGCGAGCGTCGGCGTGACAGCCTGCAACCCCACACCCAGTACACCTCGATGGAGGTGCCCGTACTTGCGCAATTGCGGATAGGCGGACGCAACGATGGCACTAGGAATGGCGAAGCCGAGGCCCTGACTGCCTCCGGACTTGGAGAGAATGAAGGTATTCACTCCCACCATCTCGCCAGCCAGATTCACGAGTGGTCCGCCACTGTTGCCCGGATTGATTGGCGCATCGGTCTGCACGAAGATCGACGGAAGGTCCGGGTCTGGCTGGCGCACCACGGCGCTGACCACTCCCATCGACACTGAATTGCGGAGCCCCTCCGGACTTCCGAACGCAAAGACCAACTGGCCCTGGCGGACGGCATTGTAGTCGGCAAGCGGCAGAGGAGTCAGCCCGGTGGCCTCCACCTTCAGCAAGGCTAGGTCGATCTCTGGCGCGACGCCAACCACCTTGGCGTTCACCGTCCGTCCCACGTCGGCCGATAACGCGCCGATGCCGCCGGCAGCGCCTGCGGTGTGCAGTATGGCCTGGACGCGCTTCGCGCCGGCAACGACGTGGGCGTTGGTGAGGACGTAGCCGTCGGCATCGA
>JBEBGG010000117.1:0-10752 GCA_040081555.1 Vicinamibacterales bacterium | reverse complement strand
GTGGTGGCAGGTGAGTCGGTGGCGAGATCGACCGGCAGGAAGGTGAGATTGCCGGCCGCGTCCAGTTTCCGCTTTTTGGGCGCCTGGGTGGCGGGATGATCAAGTTCGAAAAACCGGACCTCCGGCCGTTCGCGATGCAGCCGCCAGGCGAGCAGGTCGAAGCCGGCGAACATGACCATGGCCGACGCGAACAGGCGGTGGCGGCCATCCGCTCGAAAGACTTCAATCTCCGGCCCGACGCGACCTATCAGGCAATCCTGGACCTCTCGCCTGAGCAGGTAGAGCGTGCTGTGAACCGTCTCGCTCCACTCCTGCTCCGGCGGATGGAAGAAAAACGCGAGCTTGTCATCCCAGGAGAGTGTCCGTGGGTCAAGCATCGCCACTCGCTCAGAGCTTGAAGACCCTGAGGACCTCGTCCCCGTAATGGTTGATCACCTTCACGGCGATCTTGCCAGTCTCGGGCTGCGCAAACGGGCGGCTCACGGTGCTATAAAGCGTCGACCAGGCGGCCTCGTCGATCTCAGCTCGGAGTGCCCGCTTCAACTTCTCGTACGGCTCGTCGGCGCCGGTGAAGTACGCATGACGGACGAAGAAGCTCTCGCCGTCGTAGTTCGTATCGATGAACCAACAGGCAATGTCGTCCGTGGAATTGCTGCGGATGGCACCGGTGGTCGGGTCGTAGACGTCCACGCCGCGGAGAGTCACCTGCAGATTGCCGTCCACGTCGACCGGCGCAATGTCCACGTCAGGTTCCCCGAAGACCATAAACAGATTGCCCGCACCGGTCTTCTTCAGGAGCTCGTCGCCCATGCTCAGGTCTGGGTTCATGCGAGCCGTCAACACCTGCAGAGAGCCGTAGCGCTTGGCTTCCTCTGACACGTGCGGGTCGAACGCGAAGCCGCACACGACGAGCACGTCGTAGCCGACACCAAGCACGGCCTCCTTCGCGGCTTCCTTGACCTGGGTAGGTCCAACGGTTCCATGCTCTGGACCGATGGAGACGGCCACACGGCGTGTCTTGCCGTCACCGTCGGTGTACGCGCCAGCGGCCTGCAACCACGTTCCAGCCAGCGACTCGAGGCTGTCGAAAGTGAGACGTTCCTTCCTCACCGTGTTCTGGACTCCGGCTTTGCGCAAGTTGTCGAGAATCATCGTCTCGAACTGGCCCGTGACAGCATCCCGCTGGCCATGCTGCTCGCTCTTCGGGCGCTCGTCGTCCGCTCGCAGAACACGGTGGGGCGATAGGCTCTCTACGGTGAAGGGCCCGGTCACGCGGAGGCGCTTCGCGTCCTCGAAGGGCCTGTCATAGAGCAGCTCGGTGTCTGCGTGGCGCAGAATAGCGGCATCGATGTCCTGCCGCGCCATGCCGTCCCGGATGTCTGGGTTGTTGGCGATCGACTTGAGCGTCACGTGCGGCACCCGCCTGTAGACGAAGCCCTTTCTGACGTCGTTCTCCGTCTTGAACTCGGGCGGAACCTTGCCGGTCACTTCCGCCTGCTTTCGCTGGCCGTCGACAGAATCGGCCAGAAGGAACCAACCGTAGCGAGAAGTCATCAACCGGGTGCGAGCGAGCGTCACGGCAACGCGGCTGGTATCACAGGTGATCCAGCGCCGACCCCACTGTTCGGCGACAAAGGCCGTAGTTCCAGAGCCGCACGTGGGATCGACGACAAGATCGCCTGGGTCAGTTGCCATGAGCATGCAACGGGCGACGACCTTCGTTCCAGTCTGAACGACGTACACCTTCTCGTCGGTAAATGCTCCGGTCTGAGTATCTGTCCAGACGTTGCCATACTCACTGAATGGAAAATCATCGAGATAGCGGACGTAAACAAGGGACCGCTTTGTGGGGTAGGCCAGCCGTCGCGCCCGGGCGAGTGCATCGAGACCGCGCCGGTCCGTCTTGAACGTTCCGCCTCCCGGTGTGAAGGTCACTCCGTCAAACTCGTAGGCCTTCAGGTCGCCTTCACCAGCCGGACGTGAACTCGTGACGTTGTCGTGGCGAAAGATGCGCGCTCCGCTCGAGAGAGACGACGGGCTGTCGCGCTCCGCTGTCGTCATCACACGACGCGTCCCGTCTGGCAGTTCAACTCGCGTATAGCGGGAGCCAATGTCGTCGTCGAGAGTACGATCTTGGTAGAGGCGTCGATACTTCATCGACTCGCCCTTCTTCGCGTACCACAGGATCGTGTCGCAGATGGAAGCCAGACGCTCCACCGAAGCACTAGTCGTCTTCTTGAACACGATTGACGAGACGAAGTTCTCGGCGCCAAACGTTTCGTCCAGGAGCGCCCGCACAAGGTGCACGTTTTCGTCACCGATCTGGACGAAGATGCTGCCGGTCTCTGTCAGTAGCTCTCGGGCCACCGTGAGCCGGTCACGCAGATACGCCAAGTACGAATGTACGCCCAGCTTCCATGTGTCACGGAACGCACGGACCTGCTCCGGCTGGCGAGTGGCGTCTTCTACCTTGCCGTCCTTCACGTCGCGCTTACGTGTGCTCACCTGCCAGTTGCTGCCGAACTTAATGCCGTAGGGCGGGTCCAAGTAGACCATCTGCACTTTGCCCTTGAGGCCTTCTTTCTCCGCCAGACTCGTCATCACCAGCAATGAGTCGCCGAGGATCATGCGGTTTGACCAGTGCTGGTCCCATCGGTAAAAATCCACCTTCTTGTCGAAGTCGTCCAGGCCGTTGAAGTCGTCGAAGAGCGTGAGCTCCGGCTCCTTCTCGCCCGCCTTAGCGGTGCTACGCAGGTGTTCGATGATGGCCTGCGGATGTACCTTTTCCTGGATGTAGATGGGCACCACGGGCACGGCCAGGTCGGACTGATCCTGCTCGTCCTTTCCCTTCCACACGAGTTGCGGATCGAGCGACGGATCTCTCGGGTAGAGCAGGGTCTTTGGGGCCTTCTCGTCTTCGGCCACGAAGTCGCGCAGCTCCTCCGTCGGGATGTTTTTGCGTGTGTCCTTGTGCTTGATGGCCTCGACGGGCGTTGGACCTTTGGGCGCCTTGGATGTGCGTTTGGCCATTGACGAAAGCGGCTCCTATGCCGGCTGCAGGGCAGCCGCGATGGCCGCACGAATGGTGCTCTTGGCGTCCCAGGGGTCGGTGACTTCGACGAACGCCCAGCGGCCAAAGCCACCGTGGGCGTTCACGGCTGGCACCCACAGAGTGCGTGCCGTGGCCGTCTTCGCCGCTTTGTCTTTCTTCGCCTCGCCGCTGACCTCAACGATCAGATTCAGGTCGGGCTGAACGCGGGCGATGAAGTCTGGGACGTACTGCCGAGACTCGCCGTTCAGAGTGTACGGGATGGTGAAGTTGAGCCCCTGGTTCTTCACGTAGCAATTGACCTCGTCCAGTTCTTCCAGAACCTGGGCCAGCTTCTGCTCCCACGAGTCCGTGTCGGCCACAACGTGCGACACGTGGCACTTATCTGGATGCGTCGGCATCACCGGCTTCGTCGTGTCAAAGTCTACCCAGCGGGTGCTTCCAATCGTGTCGAATGGTCGCAGCAACGGCTTCAGGTTCGACGTGTCGTCGTGGGCCACCACGATCGCGCGGTAGATGCGATCGGCCGCGTCATGCGCGAACTCGGAAAGCAGAACCAACTGCGGAAATGTGTCGGGCTCGTTCTTGAGGCTGAGGCACTCGGCCATCCAGCGTTTCGCGATCGCCAGGAGTTGAGGGAACACAAACGGCTGCTCAGCGTAGTACTTCTCCGCCACCAGCTTCGCCAGCATGAACGGCACTTCGGCCTCGCGACGCGCGCGGAGGTCGTCCAGCGTATGGATGGCAGACGTTCCCACGATTGGCGCATTCTCCGTGCGAGTAGGCACGTCAGCGGTTGAGATCGCCAGCTTCGCGTCGTCCGTGAATTTCGCCGAGAGCCGGTCGGTCGGTGTATCGAACCGATATCCCGTCAGACGCGGGAAGAAGATCTCGCAAGCGATACGCTCCTCGAGGGCGCGGATTCGAGTGTGCGGCGGCCCCGGCTGGGGCGTGGCATTGCCGCCGGACGTGGGAATGAACGAGAACGGGACACCGTACACTTCGGCGTACTCGGGCTCGAAGCGTCCGGCATCATTCACGGCATAGCTCATACGCCGCAAACCGCGGCCAACGACCTGCTCACACAGCAGCTGGGTGCCGAAGGCGCGGACGCCGAGGATGTGGGTCACCGTGTTCGCGTCCCAGCCCTCCGTCAGCATTGAGACCGAGACGACGCAGCGAATCTGCTCGCCGAGCTTCCCGGCTTTCCCGACGGTGTTCATCACCTCCCGAAGCAGATCCTCGTCCGTCAGGTCGTCGGAATCGCGACCTGGAAAGCGCTGGCGATACTCCGCCTTGAACTCATCGATCTCGGCGGCGGCCATGCGCTTGAACTCGTCGCTCATCGCTTCGCCTGACTCGAGCTGCTCTGAATCAACGAGGATGCTCTTCGGGCGAGACGACCACTGATCGTCCTCGACGTTGCTGAAGAGCGGCAGTCCGCCGGGTACGGCTACCTCGGTCCCGTCAGCCAGCGTCTTGCTCCAGCCAGCCACGTAGTCGAACACGAGCTTCGACACCGACGTGTTGTTGCAGACAACCACGAACACCGGTGGCGTGCCTCCGGCTGTCTTGCGCGACGGGTCGGCTTGCCAGCGCTCAAACTGCAGGCGGTAGTGGCCGTACAGCGAATGGATTGCGCCCTCCAGCTCCGCCGGCAAGCAGGGCGGACCGTCTCGCACTTCCCCGCGCCGCCCCTTCTTGGGCAGGTCGTCGCGGATCCGCAGCCACAGATCGCGGTAGGTGGGCATGTTCCCGGTCATCGCGTTGCTGTCTACCGGCACGCGCGGCACCTTCACGATGCCCGACTCGATGGCGTCGATGAGCGAGAAGTCGGAGATCACCCACGGAAACAGCGTGCCCTCGTCGTAGCCGCTGCCCTTCAGGAAGAACGGCGTAGCCGAGAGGTCGTAGACCGCACGCAAGGCGAGCTTGGCGTGGACGGCCTCGAGGCCAGACATCCAGACGCGCGCTTCCTCTTCCCGTTTCTTGGCCTCGACCCGATCCTCGCCCGTGAGTGTGTCCGAGTCCTCGCGCGGTTTGCCGCGGTAACAGTGATGGGCTTCGTCGTTCAGGACGATGATCTGCTTCTTGCCGCCCAGCTCGCGGCACACGCGGCGGACCATCTGGTCGGGTGTCTCGGTGAACGGGCTCGGCGCGCCCTTCGTGAGGATGGACTTGGTGAGCTTAGCGGCATCGCCCCGCTCACGCAGCAGGAACGCGTGGTAGTTCGTGATGATGATGCGCGCTTGACCGAGGCGCTCGATGAGATCCGACGGCACGAGATCGCGTTCGCGGTAGTAGTTGCCCGGATCCTGGGGCCACAGCACGCGCAGTCGGTCACGGATGGTGATACCGGGCGCAACGATGAGGAACGCGTCGCTGAATCGGCGGTCGTGCTTGTCTTCGAGCTTGTTGAGCGCCTGCCACGCGATGAGCATGGCCATCACGACCGTCTTCCCCGAGCCTGTGGCCATCTTCATGGCTACGCGGGGCAACCCTCCGTTGAAGCCGGCGTTCTCCTCGCGAAGGAAGTTCTCGATCCAGGCGTCGTTGTAGCTAGGTGCAACCTCGGTGATGTAGATCGCCGTCTCGAGGGCTTCCAGCTGGCAGAAGAACAGCTTCCGCTCGCGGGCCGGATCGCTCCAGTATTCCAGCAGCCGGGCCGTCGTGCGAGTAACCCCGACATGGCCGCCCTGGCGCCACTGCTTGACGCGATCGCGGATCCGGTTGATCCGGGGGCTGGACAGGAAGCGGTCCTGGGTCCACTCCGTCTCGAATTTCATCTGCCCCGACTTCTTGCGGGGGCTGGCGATGGGGAGGAAGTACCCGCTTTCCCGTCGGCCGTCTGCTACCTCGTCGGTAATGCCGTCATCAGAGAAGCGGAAATGCCTCTCCGGCTCGTCGACCGGCGAGTTCAGGATTGGATTTTCGATGACGACGGGCGGCACGGGAGCAGTATACGAAAGCGCTGAACCCGACGCGCGGACAAAGGTGCAACCGGCGGTTCGCCGATAGCCTCGGTACGAGGACTTCGCCAGACGGCGCCAGCCCGAATTTGGTTGGTTCTTGTTTTTCCTCCTCGTTTGAGGTAGAAAAATAGGAACCTCAATCAGCCATAGGAGACCTGGATGCCAGCAGCCGCCACCGTCTACGCGCCCAACACCGCCCCTGGAGATGCTCGACTCGCCGACCTGGGCGTTGCGGCGATGGTACTTCAGGAAGCTCTCGTTGAGGGCGCGATGGCGCGTGACCGGTGCACGCCGAATCACCCGCCAACGTTCCCCGGGCTGTTGGCCTGGGGTGAAACTGTTCGGGCCCTTCGAGATCGGCTAGCGCCCGTTGGCTGGCGACGCAACGATGCCGGGGGCCTTTCGACGGTGGTCGACGTCGCGGGCTTGGTGGCCATTGCGGTTGCAACGGGCGATGAGGCTACCGGTGACGCGGCTTTCCCGCCGTCCACGAAGTACACCAAGGGGCCGTCGACACAGCTCATGATCGAGGGAAACCAGGGAGTCCTCGAGTTCATGCGAGTGGAGCGCACGGACGACGCGCCGAGGCGCGTGACCTGGCTGCTGCTGTTCAGGCGGAGCGAGAACGAGATCAGGGCCGAGCTGTCACTCCCGGTGGCGATCGGCGTCGATGGCCGCGTTGACGCCTGGCAGGAACGGATCATCCTGCCACCGATTCGGCTCGACGGTGTCAACCTGCCCGGCGTCGATCTCGAGCAGTCGCCAGAAATCATCGTGGAGGTCAACCGAATCGGCCGCACGCCTTCGGGGGTGTAGTGTGCCTGTCCCGGACCGTCTGAGATTTGCGCGCAAGCGGCGCGGGCTCACGAAGACCCGACTCGCGGGCCTCGTTGGATTGACAGCACGTTCCGTACAAGCCTTCGAGAATGGTGAGAAGGCGCCTTCCGAGGAGACGCTGGCTGGTCTAGCCCGTGCCCTGCGGTTCCCCGTCGATTTCTTCGCTGGCGAGGAGCTGGACGAACTCCTGCCGGATGGCGTCAGCTTTCGGTCGATGAGTTCGCTGACTGCGGGACGGCGCGATGCAGCCCTGGGGGCCGGACGTTTGGCGATCGAACTCATGGCTTGGCTAGGCGAGCGCTTCACCTTGCCGGCGACGAACGTCCCCGACTTCTCGGAGCACGAGCCTGAGGCTGCCGCTGAGGCTGTGCGAGAATTCTGGAAGCTCGGCCAGAAGCCAATCAGCAACATGGTTCACTTGCTGGAGGCGAACGGAGTTCGAGTCTTCTCGCTGGCGGAGCGCACCAAGGATGTGGACGCTTTCTCGCTCTGGTACGACAGCGCCCCCTACGTGTTTCTGAACACGTTCAAGAGTGCCGAACGGAGTCGCCTAGACGCCGCTCATGAACTCGGACACCTCGTGCTGCACCGTCACGGGGGGCCGGAGGGCCGCCAGGCCGAGCACGAGGCTCAGGCCTTCGCGGGAGCCTTCCTGATGCCTCGGCGCGATGTGCTCGCCGTCGGCCCAAGGATACCTTCGCTCACCAAACTCGTCGAGCTCAAGAAGCGCTGGAGCGTTGCGGTCGTTGCGCTGATCCACCGACTCCACAAACTTGAACTCTTGACCGAGTGGCACTACCGCTCGCTTTGCATTGAGGCCGCAGGACTCGGATACCGAACCAGAGAGCCGAACGAGACCGCACGCGAGTCCTCGCAGCTTCTCGCAAAGGTGCTTGCTGCGCTCCGCGAGGACGGCGTAGGCCGTGCGGACGTCGCAAGAGCCCTCTCCGTCCACCAGGGCGAACTCGACAGCCTCGTCTTCGGGTTGGTTCCCACTGGAATAGATGGCCAGCGGGTCACCCGGCAGGTTGATGGACATGCAGGGCGGTCGGCACTTCGGCTTCTCGCTCCGCCGTCCCGCGATTCAGCTGGGACGCCGCGTAAGTGAGCCAGTACTTCACAGACGTTTTTGCTGTTTCTCAGAGAGTGCTGGAGAGGCACGGGGCGTTCAACGTGTCTCTCGTTGCCGATCTGCCGCTGTTCGTTGATCCCTTCCTCGTCTTCAACAGCAGAAAGAGACGGTACCGCGCGCTCCATCGTGACATCGTTCGATATCTTGAGTTCCTGTTCGAAAAGGCAAAGTCCCAGGAACTGAGCCCCGAGCTCGTGAACGCCTGGTATCGGTTCCCGGAGATCGAGGAGAACTGGCTGGGATTTTCCAAGACTGGGAACCGCGGCCATGGTCTCGGACCCAAGTTCGCTGGCGCTCTCCACTCGAACCTCGGCGTGCTGTTCGGCGGCCTGAACGATTCGCGTATCACCAAGGATGTCCACCTCGAAAAGCTTTGCCTTGTGAGCGATCGAGTCGGCCGTGACAACATCTCAGACTTCACGAACAACCTGATCCACGGCTACTTGCTGGAGTTCACGTCGGCATTCGCAGAAAAGCACATCCCACCTGCGAAGCGTCGCCGAAGGACTGTGCGGCGCGTCCGCTTCAACTACAGGACCGAGAGCTGGGAGGCCGACAGCTTCGATCTGCCGGTGCATGAGGGCCGACACGTACTCCTCACTCCTCGAGATCTGTTGACGAAGGACGATACCTGGATCAACAAGTCAGACCTGTTCGAAGACTTCGACAGCATTCCGGACGCGATTCCCAATCCTCAACTGCGGGCGCAGATCGACAACTATTTCCGCGGATTGCTGCCGAAGCGAACCAAGAAGCCGCCGACCAAGGAGCAGCGCAACGACGCGATCAGCCGAACGCTGAGGCAGTTCCCGGATCTAATCGACTACTACATTAGAAACAAGGAAGAGCACGGCGACGAAGCTGTCACGCTTAGCAGCGGACGAGTCGAAGACTCCAGGCAGCTCTTCGTTGAGCAGGCGAGAGGACTCACGGAGACGCTCGCCAAGGAGACGCGGTTCTACCAGACGGAGCCGAATTCCCTCGAGGCAGCAAGACAGAGAGTGATGTTTCTCAAGGACGCGATCGAGAACAAGGGATGCCATCGCATCTTCTATGTGAAGGGCAAGCCAATACAGCGAGAGGCCGACCTGCAGGTCTTGTATCGGCTCACGTGGTTAGACACGTCGTTCGACGTCAGCCGAGAAGTGAACGACGGTCGCGGTCCCGTCGACTTCAAGGTCTCAAGAGGCCGGAGGGACAAGGTCCTTGTCGAGATGAAGCTAGCCGACAACGCTCACCTCGAACGCAATCTTGCGCGACAGACTGCGATCTACGAGAAGGCCAGTGACGCGCCGCGCTCGCTCAAGGTCATTCTCTTCTTCAGTGACGCCGAGCTGGCTCGAGTGCGCAGGATTCTGAGGAAGCTGAAGCTTGAACGCGATCAAGACATTCAACTGATCGATGCGAGAGCAGGCAACAAGCCATCGGGATCGCGAGCCTGACGATAGCCCCAGCGCTGCAGAAGATTCGCGGCCGACCGTGGGCTCAGTCGTGCCAGCTTGCCTTGACCAATTTCTCAAGCCGCGCCTGCCGCTCCTTCACCCAGGGAGCGTAATGCTTCGTCACGACTTGCGGAGTGTTTCCGAGAATCGTCGCCACGTCTTCCACGGACGCCCCCGCTAGTAGCAGTTCGACTGCGCACGTGTCGCGAAATCGATGAGAGTGCCCGTCTTCGATCTCCGCCAGCTCGAACACCCTTCCGAGGTACCGCGACCAGTTCGAGACCGCTGAGCGGATGTTCGCGCCGGTCCAGAAGTAGCGTTCGGAGCCACTGTCGGCCTTCTCGAGAGCCTTCACCACCTGTGGTGGGACCGGCACGGTGACCGCCTGCCCCGTCTTCGCCGTGCGAACGAAGACTTTGCCGTCAGACACCTGGCCCTTCGACAGTCGAATGGCGTCGCCGATTCGAAGCCCCGTAAATCGCATCGTCAGCACGAAGGCGCGGATCCGTTCCTTGTTCCCGCCGTAGCTGTCGCAGGCATCGAGGATGCTCTTCATCTCGTCCCTTGAGAACGGCATCGTCGGGCTCTGGGTCACCTTCGGCGGCTTCACAGACGTGGCCGGGTTCTGCTTGATCCATCCGGCCTGCTGGCAGAACCGAAGAAACGCGCGCAGCCGCTCCAGGTTCTTCGTGGCGTAGAGCGGGCTGTCCTTCCACGACTGGCGGAACTGACGAAGGGTGTCGACCGTCAACTGCCGGAGGTTGGACAGGCCCTTCGAGTCGCACCAGCCCAGCAGTCGGTCCTCCAGCAGGTGACGGTACTTGCGCATCGCCTCCCAACCGAGCTGCCGGGCCTCACAGTCCGCGAGGAACTTGGTGATCGCTTCTCGGACGGTGGGCGCCTCCGCCTTCACCACGCCGATCTCGCCAGAGACCGTCCAGCCGTTGATCAGTTCAACAGCGGCGTCCCAGGACGTCTGGTCGAGCGCCCGGCGGATGGTCTCGCCACCCAGCGTGCCGTACACGTGGATCGGACAACGGCAGCGTCGGTACCGAGTGGACGTGTGCGGACAGTCCTTCAGGTGACGCCTGATCAAGCGGAGCGCCATCCCGAGAACCTAGCACGAAGGGCACGTATTGAGCACGTAGAAGATCGCGCTCATCGTAAGTGCTTTATTTGCAGTGTTTAGATGTTGGCGGAGAGGGTGGGATTCGAACAGACTCCGGTGGGAAGCCCGATCGCGACGTAGTTGCCTCGAAGGGACGTCTAGTCTCCGGACGCCGCAAACGCCGACCGCAACGACGCCCCATTCACCACGAC
>JBEBGG010000116.1:0-10809 GCA_040081555.1 Vicinamibacterales bacterium | reverse complement strand
TCATCCCGAGCGCATGATTGAAAAGGAGATGCGCCGCGACAACACGACGATCACACAGAACGAGTACTTCGCCTTTTCGTTCGACACGTTCTACGACCGTAGAAACGGCGTGGCGTTCACGATCGCTTCCACCGGAGGCCGTCTCGACGGCCAGGTGAGCAACGAGAAGGACTACAACGTGGACTGGAACCCGGTCTGGAGGGTCTCGGTCCAGAAGTTCGAGCAGGGCTGGACGCTCGAGGCCGTCGTGCCGTTCAAGTCGCTGCGCTACCGGCAGGGCGAGGCGCAGGTGTGGGGGTTTCAGGCACTTCGCAACAACCGGTGGAAAAACGAGTCGTCCTTCCTGACCAAGATACCCGCGATCAAGGGCACGGGCCAGGGTCTCATGATGTTCTCGCGGGCGGCCACGGTCGTGGGCCTCGACGCGCCGAAGGGCACACGGGCGCTCGATATCAAGCCCTACGTGGTCTCGGATCTGACGACGGACCGAACCGCCAACCCGCCGGTGTCCAACGATCTGCACGGCGACTTCGGCGTGGACGCCAAGTACGGGGTCACGCAGAATCTCACCGCCGACTTCACCTACAACACCGACTTCGCGCAGGTAGAAGCCGATGAGCAGCAGGTGAACCTGACGCGCTTCAGCCTGTTCTTCCCGGAAAAGCGCGAATTCTTCCTCGAGAACCAGGGCACGTTCGCCTTTGGCGGCGTTCCGCCGACCGCGGCAGCCGGCGACGTTCCCATCTTGTTCTACAGTCGACGGATCGGCCTCAGCCAGGGCGGTTCGGTGCCCATTCGTGGCGGCGGTCGCCTCACGGGGCGTATCGGGCGGACAAGCATGGGACTGCTCAACATGCAGTCGGCGGACCTGCCGAAGGCCGGCGCGGCGAGCACCAATTTCTCGGTCGTGCGCGTGAAGCGCGACGTGTTGCGCCGCAGCGCCATCGGCGTCATCGCCAGCAACCGCTCGGCGATCGAACGCGGGACCGGTAACAACCAAGCCTACGGAGTCGACGGCACGTTTGCCTTCTTCGATAACCTCTTCGCGAGCAGCTACTGGGCGCGGACAGATACCGAGGGCGTGAGCGGAAAGAGCACCAGCTACCGGGGCAACCTCGAGTACCTCGCCGATCGGTACGGCCTACAGCTCGAACGTCTCGTCGTCGGCCCCCAGTTCACCCCAGAGGTCGGCTTCGTGCGCCGGCCAAACATGCGGAAGTCGTACGGACTGGTCCGCTTCAGCCCCCGACCGACGAAACGCTTCAAGGCCGTGCGGAAATTCTCGTACACCGGCATCGCCAGCCAAGTCTCGAACGCCTCGGGCCAGGTCGAGAGCAGGAACGTGTCGCTGCAGTTCTCCACCCTCTTCCAGAACAGCGACACCTTCCTCGTCAACGCCGATCGCATCTACGAGCTGCTGCCCCGTCCCTTCAACATTTCGCGTGGCGTGGTCGTCCCGCAGGGCGGCTACGACTACGACAACCTCCAGGTCGGCTACAACTTTGGCCAGCAGTGGTATCTCGCGGGAAACCTCCTTGCCGAGTCCGGCCATTTCTACAGCGGCGACAAGAAGGCCATCGGATTCACGCGTGGGCGCATCAACCTCCGTTCCCAGCTCTCGGTCGAGCCCACGATCTCGCTCAACTGGGTGGACCTTGACGAGGGCTCGTTCACGACACGCCTCTTCGGCTCGCGTATCACCTACACGGCCACGCCGCTCATGTTCCTGAGCGCGCTCGTGCAATACAACTCGAGCGCCAACACGCTGGCCGCGAACGTCCGGTTGCGGTGGGAATACAGCCCCGGCAGCGAGCTCTTCGTGGTCTTCAACGAACAGCGCGACACGCTGGCGCCGAACGTGCCCGAGCTCGCCAACCGCGCGATCATCGTGAAGCTCACCCGCATCTTCAGGTTCTGACCCATGCGGCATGGCCCTCACGCCGTGCGAGGGCCAATACAGGCCGGTCAGGCGCCAGAGGACGCGGCCGGTCCTTCGGCCAAGTGCACTGGATCCATAAAGGCGAATGAGTCGCGGCCTCGGGCGTATTTCATTGGCCCGCAGGGGCAATTCTTGTGCTAGACTCCCTCCGCCTGTCCTGCGGCGCCCGTTGGGCCGCAGGTGGGCTTGTCAAGGGAGAGATCGCGTATGAAAGCACTCAGACTCGTGTTCCTGTCGATCGTCGTCGGTTCGATGCTCTACCCAGTTGCGGCTTCGGCCCAGTCTGGTTCTATTGCGGGCCTCGCCAAGGACACGACGGGCGCACTACTGCCTGGCGTGACGGTCGAAGCGGCCAGTCCCGCCCTCATCGAGACGGTGAAAAGCGCAGTGACCGACGCGGAAGGTCAGTACCGCATCGAGGACCTCCGGCCCGGTTCCTACACGGTGACGTTCACCCTGGCTGGCTTCACTTCTTACAAGCGCGAAGGTCTCGAGCTGAACATCGGCGTGACGCTGCCAGTCAACGGCGAGCTCCGCGTGGGCAGCGTGACCGAAACGATTACCGTCACCGGCGCGAGCCCGGTCGTGGACGTCCAGAACGTCCGGACCCAGAGCGTGCTGACGCGGCAGGTCCTCGACACGATTCCGATTCCGAAGAACAACCAGTCCCTGGCCCAGCTCACCGTGGGCGTCTACCAGACGTCGGGCCCCGCAAGTGACGTCGGCGGCGTCAAGGGTGAAACCTACGCAGGCCTCGCCACTCACGGCGGCGCAGACGGCATGACGTTCATGGACGGCATGCGTACGACGACGGCCACCAACTTCGTCACCAACAGCCGCTATCAGAACAACCAGTTCTCGGTGCAGGAAGTGGTGCTCGACACGGGTGGCGTCTCGGCAGAGAGCCTCTCGGGCGGCGTCAATGTGAACGTGGTCGGCAAGGACGGCGGCAACCGCTTCTCCGGCACCTTCGGCGCCGAGTACGCCAACCAGAGCATGCAGTCGAGCAACCTGACCGACGCTCTGAAGGCGCGAGGCCTGTCCAACGTGTCGGCGCTGCGCCATGTGTCGGACGTCGGCGTCGGCATCGGCGGACCGGTCATGAAGGACAAGCTGTGGTTCTATACGGCGCATCGGAAGTGGGGTGGCCTGTCGGAATCGGCCGGTATCTACGCGAACAAGAACCAGGCGGCCCTGTCACCGAGCGTGATTGCCGCGGGTGGGTTCAAGCCGTACGTGGCGGACACGTCGAATCCCGGCCTGAACGACAACTACGCGCGCGACAACAACTTCCGTTTCACATGGCAGGCCACCGCCAAGCAGCGCGTGGCGGTCTTCGGAGGCTTCCAGGACTACTGCCTGTGCCCGCTGTCCTACGCGTTCGCACCTGAGGCGGCCTACGGGTACCGGTTCCACCCGAACAATCTGATCCAGGCCACCTGGAGCTACCCGGTCACCTCGAAGCTGCTGATCCAGGCCGGCTACACCAACCGCAACGAGCACCACATCGTCGAGAAGATCAACGGCACCGGTGATGCGGTCTCGATCGTCGATCAGACGCTCGGCACCTACGGAGCCGTCTGGAGCAACTCCACGCTCCAACGCGGGGTATACGGCGATCATGGCCAGCAGGGTCAGAACTCCACCCGCGTCTCCCTGGCGTACGTGACTGGCTCGCACAACTTCAAGGCGGGCGTCCAGACGTTCTCCGGCCAGAACAACATCGGCGGCGAGAATGTCGCCAACAACCAGCCGTATCAGTACATCCTTCGCACCGGCGTTCCGGTGGGGCTCAACCTCGCCGCGTACCCGCACCATCACGTCGCGAAGGTGAAGCTCGACCTTGGCATCTACGCCCAGGACCAGTGGACGGTGAACCGGTGGACGATCAACGGCGGCATTCGCTACGACGCACTGAACGGGGTCAACCCCGCCCAGTGCCGCCCGGCGGGTGAGTTCCTTCCCGAGTTCTGCTTCGACGAGGTCAAGAACGTTCCGAACTGGAAGGACATCTCGCCGCGCTTCGGCGTCGCCTACGACCTGTTCGGCAATGCGAAGACCGCAATCAAGGCGTCGGTGGGCCGCTACGTGAAGCCCGAGGCCACGGACATCGCGAATCGGACCAACGCCGCGAGCGCAATCGCGGCGGGCACGTCCCGCACCTGGGCGGATTCGAACAGCAACTTCCTGCCGGACTGCAATTTGAAGGACCCGACCGCCAATGGCGAGTGCGGTGCCTACGACAACCGTCTGTTCGGCACGAAGACCGCAACCACGGCCTTCGCCCAGGACGTGCGCGAGGGCTGGGGGGTTCGGCAGTTCAACTGGCAGACGGCCATCTCGGTGCAGCACGAACTGCGGCCCGGCTTTGGCATCAATGTCGGCTACTTCAACACGCGCTGGGGCAACGGCGGGAGCGACGCCTATCCGGGCGGCGGCGGCGACTGGGTGACGGATAACCTGTCCGTGACGCCTGGCGACTTCTCGACCTTCTGCGCCACCGCGCCAGTTGATTCACGGCTACCCGGCGGCGGCGGCTATCAGGTGTGCGATCTGTACGACGTGTCGCCCGCCAAGTTCGGCCTGGTCAACAACTTGGTGAGCAACCCGAAGCCCTACAACCGCAAGAACGTGTACAACGGCGTCGACATGTCCTTCAACACCCGGTTTGGCAAGGGCGGCCTGATCTACGGCGGGGCCAGCTTGGGCCGGAAGACGGTTGACCGGTGCGGCACACCGGACGATCCGGCGCAGTTCTGCTCCTACACGGTACCGAACGAAGCGTTGTCGCAGTTCAAGATCTCCGGTTCGTACCCGATACCGTACGGGCTTCAGTTGAGCGCCACGTACCTCAACTCGCCCGGTATCCCACTGTCGGCCACCTACAGCTTGCCAAACGCAGGGGCGGCGGCGGGACTCGGTCGCAATCTCGCTGCGTGCGGCACCGCCGTCACGTGCACGGCCACGAAGAGCATCCAGCTCATCGCACCGTTCACGGTCTTCGAGGATCGCATGACGAAATTCGACATCCGTCTCTCGAAGAACGTCCAGGCGGGACGGCTGAAGATTCAGCCGCGCATCGACCTCTACAACGTGTTCAACTCGAACACCGTGACCTCGGTCAACACGACACTCGGTGCGGCGTTCCTCCGTCCACTCTCGATTCTGGACGGGCGCTTCGCGAAGGTGGGCGTGCAGTTGGACTTCTAGAACGACTCGCCGGCGGAGGGCACCTCGTGGTGCCCTCCGCCGGTCCTCACTTTCGATCTCCCCTCAGACCGATCTCCCCTCAGACGCTGAACTGTCGATTCCCCTTCAAACGCTGACGGTCGAAATCTTCAACCGCTACTTCCGCTGGTACCAGACCAGCCGATCCCCAATCTCCGGTGTCTCCAAGTACGCCACGTCGCTGAACCCAATCGAACCGATGGGCAGCACGGGCAATTCGAAGAGCGCCACGTTGGCGAGAAACAGCCCTCCTGGCCGCAGCATCCGCGAGATGTTGGCGAGCGCGAGCGACTGCTCGAACACGTCGTAGTAGACAAGGATGTCGGTTGCGACGATCAGGTCGAATCGCTCCGAGTCAGCCAGCCCCTCAAGTCGCTGCACCACAATGTTGAGGTCGCGAGACTCCATTACAGACGCGACATCTGCACGCGCGCGCAGCGAGCGAACCGAGACGCGACGCACCGTCTTCGGCGCGTCGACTGACGGCCCAAGCGCGCCAATCCTGTCGCCGAAGCGCTCCCAGTAGTCAACCAGACGCGGGGTCCACGACAGATCGAGATCGCGCACCAGGGCCAACGGATACCCGGTGCCGGCGCGAGCACGCGTCACGATCTGAGCGAGATGGTCGTTGATGCGGGGATTCAAATCGAGCGTCGTGACGCGGAGACTGTCCAGGCGCGCCAGCTTGAATCTGAGCAGCGAATCAACCACGGCGAAGGGCTGGATCGTCTGGGGCGGATAGAAGTCGAAGCCGTCGCGCTTGTCGACAAAGTCCAGCCCGGGACCCACGATCGCGACCCGACGCACGCTCCCCGGTCCCAAGGTGCCGGTCGATGCAATACCGTCCAGGGCACGATCGATCGCGAAGCTGGAGAAGATCGACGTGTCGGTCGCGAGCCCCCGCTCTCGAAAGATCGTCGCTCGCGCCAGCAGCTCGTCGGTCAGCTGGCTGCCCGTCTTGGCTGATTCGACGGTGCGGTCGATCCGGGCGATCTCCGCCGCCATCTGGTCCAGCTCGTTGTGAAGATAGCGGCCGGCTGCCCCCCGCCCTTCGGCGGTCGAGGGGTCGATGCCGTGGCGCGCGAGGACCTCGCGCGTGAACTGCAACCTCGCGTTGGCCCCAGGCGCCGCAGCGCCCGCGACGAGATCCTCGATGCGGCCCTCGATGAGCTCGTTCCGTCCGAGCGCACCAGCCAACTGCGCGATCTCCCGCTCGGTCGCCCGAGGCCGCGTCGTGAACGTGGTCCCAAAGAGCAGCAGGTTCACCACCGACCCGTCGTCGCCAGCCATCACGCGCGCACGAATGGACACGTCGTGTTGGGAGACCCAGGTGGGCCAGGCCGAGGCCACATCCGGCGACGCATTAAGCGCGGCCGGCAGAAGATTCTTGCGGAGCGATTCAAGAATCGGCTTTGCTTCACCGTAGGGGATGTTCACGGTGACGACCGCGGAGGACTTGGGCGACGGATCGCCGACGGGGCCCGCCTGCGCGTACGCGATCGCCAGAAGGCCGCCGATGGGAAGCGCGAGTAGGAAGGATGTCTGGGCCATCTTCAGGGCGATGGACCTCGCCACGGGGACGGGCACGCGGCGGAGTCTTTCAAGATCTCAGGGGGGTGTCAAGGCGAACGCACCGACATCCAGGGCCGGACCGGGAGGCGCATCAAAGGCCTTCCTCACCCCCGCAACGATACCCTTCAACCTGCTGCTCTGACGTCGTAAACTAGGCTGGTATGCCAAGCATCATCCTGACGGTCAACGGTGTGCAGCGAGAAGTGCAGTCCAGCCCGAGCACGCCGCTTCTTTATGTGCTGCGCAACGAGTTGGAGCTGAGCGGCCCGCAATTCGGCTGTGGGCTGGCCCAGTGCGGGGCCTGCTCGGTGCTGCTCGACGGGAAAGAGATCCGGTCCTGCACGACGCCGCTCGCGCAGGTGGGCACCAAAGAGGTGACGACACTCGAGGGCCTGCCAGGGCGATGGGCGCGGCAAACCGGGCAGCCAGCCACGGCGGGGGCGGCGCTGGCGCTGCATCCGGTGCAGGCGGCGTGGATTGCCGAACAGACACCACTGTGCGGGTTCTGCCAGAACGGGATGATGATCAAGGCCACGGAGCTCCTGGAGCGCACCGCGACACCGACACGGGCCGAGATCAAGACGGCGTTCACTACGGACGGCCCGTCGGCGCATCTGTGCCGGTGCGGGAGCTACACGGCCATCATCGAAGCCGTGGAGCGCGCGGGCGCGGCGATGGCGAAGAAGAAGGCGTAATGGCGAGCCCCTCCTCGACGATCGGCGTGTGCGGCGCGCGGCTCTCGCGGCGCCAGTTTGTCAAGACCGGCGGCGCCCTCTTCGTCGGCGTCGGCCTCGTGGGCCTTGACGGACTCGCAACGCCGGCTCGCGCCGCGACCAGCAAGAACTCCCTCGACCCAGCGCTTCCGGGTTCGTGGATCGAGATTCACGCCGACAACACCATCCTGCTTCGCACCGGCCGCTGCGATTTCGGACAGAGCACCATCCCAGTGGCGTACCGGCAGATTGTCGCCGAGGAACTGAACGTCACCTTTGAAGCGATCACGACCGTGGTGTCGGGCGATACGGACCGCACGCCAGACGGCGGACCGTCCGTCGATCTGCTGGGCCGGGGCGCGCCCAACCTGCGCAAGGCGGCCGCCTACACGTACCAGGCGCTGCTCGACCTCGCAGCCTCGCGCCTCGGCGTCCCCAGGGACCAGCTCTCGGCAAGCAATGGTGTGATATCGGGCGGTGGCAAGAGCCTCTCGTACGGCCAACTCGTCCAGGGAGCGAAACTCGATCTGACCATTCCGGTCACCGGATCGTTGACCGAGGGCGGCCTGACCGTGACGGGCAATCCGCCGCTCAAGCCCGTGAGCCAGTACACCATCGTTGGCAAGTCGTACCTGAACGACGTCACCGAATCGAAGGTGTCGGCCAAGAAGGTGTGGGTGTCCGACGTCCGGCTCCCCGCCATGCTGCACGGGCGCATGGTCCATCCGAAGACGCTCGGCTCGACCCTCGTGTCGGTCGGTCAACTCGATAAGACCCGCTTCCCGACTGCGCAGCTGGTCGTGAAGGGCAACCTTGTGGGGGTGGTCGCACCCACCGAGTGGGACGCCGTTCGCGCGGCTGCCGAAGTGGCCGCCGGGACGAAGTGGACAGACTGGAAGGGCCTGCCGGGCAGCAGCAATGTCTTCCAGTGGCTACGTGACGGGGCCGACTGGACGACGACTCCCGTCGTCACCAGCGAAAAGAGCACGGGCGATGTGCCTCCGGCCCTCGCGAAGGCGGCAAAGAGACTGACGGCATCCTACGAAATGCCGTACATCAAACACGCGCCGATCGGCCCGCCTGTGGCCGTGGCCGACGTGCAGGCGAACGGCACCGTCTTCATCTACACCCACAACCAGAATCCGCAGGCGCTACGCACCCTGGTTGCGGAGATGCTCGAAACATCCACCGACAACGTCATCGTGCGCGAGTTCGCGGGCTCGGGACACTACGGGCGGTCGAATGGCGGAAACCCGGGCTGCGAGGACGAAGCGGTGCTCCTGTCGAAGGCCGTGGGCAAGCCGGTGCGCGTTCAGTGGATGCGCGCCGAAGACTTCCAATGGTCCACCCAGTCTCCCATCGGGTTCTCCGATGTGCGAATCGGTCTCGACACCAACGGCACGATCACCGGATACCAGGTCGACCACTACATGCCGGCCATGCAGGATGACCGACTGGTTGCTGCGCTCCTCACAGGGCTACCCACCATCTCGGCGCCGGACGTCCCCACAGCCCGCGGAGCGGGCGCCGGCAGAACCGTGAACCGGAACCTCGATCCGTGGTTGTACGACCGGATTGAGAACGTGCTCGAGCTCGGGCACGGTACATTCCAGGTTGGGCAAGCGGCCTCGCCGATCGGCGTCGGCCTGCGCGATCACAGCCTGCGGACACCCGGTCAGTTCCAGCAAAACCATCCGCGCGAACTGGCCATGAGCGAAGCGGCGGCGCTTGCCGGAACCGACGGCATCACCTTCCGGCTCCGCCACACGAAAGACCCTCGACTCATCGCCGTCCTCGAAGCCGTGCGGGAGGCCTCGGGCTGGCAGTCGCGGCCATCACCGGGTCCCTCGTCCGCGTCGACTGGTTCAACTCCGGTCGTTGGGCAGGGCGTTTCGGCGATGGTCCGCAAGGGTGGGTATTGGGCCTGCGTCTGCCAGGTTTCCGTCGTGCCAGCCACCGGCAAGGTCGTGGTCACCAACTACACGATCGCACTCGACCTTGGCATCGTCGTGAACCCCCGTCAGCTCAAGCGTCAAGTCGAGGGTGGCGCGATCATGGGCATTAGTCACGCCCTGCACGAGGAGCTGACATTTGACGAGAGCGGGGTCACCAGCCGAGATTGGCGAACCTACCCGATCCTCACGATGGCGGAGATTCCGGAGGTTAAGGTGGTGTTCCTCAACCGTCCGGAAGTCGGGGGCTACGCCCAGGGCTCTGAAACAGCCAACGCGCTGGCGGCGCCAGCCATCGCGGCTGCTCTCTTCGACGCCACGGGCAAGATGGCGCGCCGGCTGCCTCTGAAGCCGGCCTACGTGCAGGCACTGCTAAAGGCCTGACCGACCGGCCTTACTTCGACGGCGCGGGCAAGGCAAAGGCCGTCAACGTCACCCCGGACGGCACCACAACCCACTGACGCCCGTCGAGCATGTAGGTGATGGGCGGTGCGCCCCAGATAGCCGCGCCGGTTTGGAATCGCCAGAGCAGCTTGCCGGTATTCGAGTCGAACGCGTTCAGATACCCCTCGTTCTCGCCCGCAAAGACCACGCCCGTGGCCAGCGTCATCGCGCCACCAGAGTCGTCCAGCGCAATGTCCGACGGATAGTTCGTGAAGCGGTGTTCCCACTTGATATCGCCCGTTCTCGGATCGATCGCTCGGAGCGCGCTGTACTGCACGCCCCCCGGCACACGCTTCGGTCCACCGCTCGCATTCTGCGCGCCGAGCCGAATGGTGGTGGGCTTCACCGGCGCGTACGTCGCGCAGGTGTCGCGGCCGGTCACGAAAAAGAGCTTGCGCACCGGATCGTACGAGGGCGGCTGGAAGAGGGTGCCGCCGCGGTTATCAGGCAGGCATTTCTCTGGCGTTCCGATGTCGTCGATGACAATCGGCCGGCCCTCCGGGCTGAGCTTCGCCCAATTCGCCGCGTTGGCCACAAACGGCTTGCCCAAGATGAATTTCCCTGTGACCCGATCGATGACGTAGAAGAAGCCGTTGCGATTGGCGACCATCACGACCTTGCGCATCTGGCCGCCGATCTCCACGTCGCCCAGGACGGGCACGTGCGCCGAGTCCCAGTCGTGCACGTCGTGCGGCGTGAACTGGAAGTGCCACTTCAATTTTCCCGTGTCGGCGTCCAGGGCCACGAGTGAGCAGGTGTAGAGATTGTCGCCCTTACGATCGTCGCCAAAATAGTCCGGGTTGGGATTGGCCGTGCCAAAGTACACGAGGTTCAGCGACGGATCGTAGCTGCCGGTCACCCACGCACCACCGCCCCCGCGCATCATCGGCTCGACACCGGGCCAGGAGTTGCTGTCGGGCTCTCCCTCCGCGGGAATCGTGTAGAAGCGCCAGAGCCGTTT
>JBEBGG010000284.1:0-2881 GCA_040081555.1 Vicinamibacterales bacterium | reverse complement strand
CGCCAGGGATCTGGAGAAGCTCGCGACGTTCTACCATCCCGACGTCACCATCTACGAGGGCGCGGGCATCAACAATGGTTGGGCCGACTACCGGGATCGCCATCTCGGACCGGAGCTGAAAGCGTTTCAGAACCTCCAGTTCGCGCATTCGGAGACCAAGGTGACCGTGCTGCCCGGCGGACAGTCGGCGTACGCCACATCCCGCTACACGCTGAAGGCCAAGATGGGCGAGCGCGACATCGACTCCGAGGGGCTGGCGACCTACCTGCTGCTCAAGGGCGCCAATGGCGCCTGGCAGATTCGGCACTCACACACGTCGAGTCGCGCGCGAAGGCCGGCGGCGTAGCAGGAAAGGGGGCACCATCTACCCGGTTCTGTTCCGCATCGGCGACTTCGAGGTCACGAGCTTTGGCTTACTGGTGGCGGTTGCCGCCGTGGTGGGCCTGTGGCTCTTTGAGCGCGAGCGCCGTCTGTCGGGCTTGCCTGACGGGACGGTCGATGCCGCCATGGCCGGCGTCGTCGGAGGTCTTGCAGGCGCCAAGGTCGTGTGGGCCGTTGAACACATGGGCCAGGCGGGATCCTTCCTCGACTTGCTCTTGTCGCGGGGTGGTTTGAGCTGGTTCGGCGGCTTCGCCGGCGGTTTCCTAGCTGGTGTCTCGATCCTGCGGCGTCGCCGGTTGCCGATTCTGCGGGTGTTAGCGGCAGCGACGCCTGCACTGGCCCTCGCACACGCAATTGGTCGTGTGGGCTGCTTTCTCGTTGGCGATGACTCCGGCACTCCCAGCAACCTGCCGTGGGCGGTCGCGTTTCCGGAGGGACTGCCGCCGACGTCGCTTCGGGTGCATCCGACGCAGCTCTACGAGACCGCGGCGCTGCTTCCGTTCGTCTGGCTTTTGCTCCGATGGCGACGGCAGCAACGGCCAGACCGCTTCGTGCTGGGCGCCTACTTTGTCTTCACGGGCGCCGCCCGTTTCGGCATCGAGTTCCTCCGGATACGGGAGCCCTTGTTCGGCCCGATCGCCGTCGCCCACGTGTTCTCAATGGTGGCCATCTGCGTCGGCGTGGCCCTCTTGTATTCGAGCTACCGAAGTCCTCTGGTGTCGCATGCCTGAACGGCAACGTCGGCGTCACAAGGTTGACACCTGCCGCCGAGTCCAGCATCCTAGCCACGTGCTGACCTTCGGCCGGCGGCTGATCGCGTTGGTTCTAACGGCGTTGATCGCCGCTGGCAACGCCGCCGTCTGCGAGGGGTGGGCGTCCACTCCGGAGGCGCGCATGGACTGCTGCACGGGTGACCACCCGTGCCCCATGCACCAAGCGGAGTCAGGCCGTTCCGGCGCGGCCCGCGTTGTGACGCAGGCCCAGGCCGATAGCTGCTGCGCATTGTCCGAGCAGGAACAGTCTGGGCAGTCCACCCAGGCCGTTGCCGTACCGGTACCGGTCGCAGACCTTGGGCCCGGTGTCGTCGTGCCGCCGGCCACGCCGCGACTTGTCCTGACCGACTCGTGGCGCACCAGCGCGCCCGTGCCGTCGCCGCCGCTCCACCGGCACGTCCTGCTCTCCGTCTTCCTCCTCTAGCTCCCGACAGTACCCGTGCGTCCTGCCGCCCTGTGGCGGCTGGTGTCCATGTGCGCGATCACCGCGCGAGGTCTGTCGTCCATGATCCATCGCCTCATCGAGCTGTCGCTCAGGAATCGCTTCATCGTCATCGTCATCTTCGCGGGTCTTGCCGGCTGGGGCTGGTGGGCCGTGACGGCGACCCCGATCGATGCCATTCCCGATCTCTCGGACAACCAGGTCATCGTCTTCACCGACTGGCAGGGTCATAGTCCGCAGGAAGTCGAGGACCAGATCACCTATCCGCTCACGGTCAATCTGCAGGGCCTGGCGGGCATTCGCGTCGTTCGGTCGCAGTCGGCGTTTGGCTTTTCGATGATCTACGCCGTCTTCGAGGATAGCGTCGACCTGTATTTCGCCCGTGCCCGCGTCCTAGAGCGCATGAGTCTGGTAGCCAAAGCGCTCCCCGTCGGTGTCGTGCCGACCCTCGGCCCCGATGCCACCGGCGTGGGGCATGTGTTCTGGTACACGCTCGAGAGCCCCACTCACTCGCTTCGCGATTTGCGCAGCCTTCAGGACTGGTTCGTCCGCTACCAGCTGAATGCCGTGCCCGGCGTGGCCGAGGTCGCGTCCGTCGGGGGCTTCGTGCAGCAGTACCAGATCGACGTCGACCCGAATCGCCTCCGCCAGTACGCGATCCCTCTCAGCACGGTGGTGTCGGCCGTGCGCGAGAGCAATCTCAACGTCGGGGGCAACGTGCTGGAGTCGAACGGCGCGTGGCTGATTGTGCGGGGCGTCGGCTTGCTTGCGTCAGTCGAGGACGTGAAGCGCATCGTCATCGGGGCGTCGAATGGGACGCCGATCTATGTCGAGCAGGTGGCGAACGTGCACGTGGGCGACGCGTTCCGCGTGGCGTCGCTGGTGAAGGGTGCCAAGGAGGCTGTTGGCGGCGTGGTGGTCGCGCGCACCGGAGTCAACACGAAGGACGTCATCGACGCGGTGAAGGCCCGGATCGCGCAGATTCAAGCGGGCTTGCCGGCCGGTGTGACCGTCGTGCCCTTCTACGACCGGTCCACCCTGATCGAGCAGGCGGCGGGCACCCTGCGTCGCGCGCTGATCGAAGAGATTCTCCTGGTCACGTTGGCGCACGTGATCTTCCTGATGCACGTGCGGTCGATTCTCATTGTGACGATCCCGCTGCCGCTGGCGGTGCTCCTCTCGTTCCTCGGGATGTACTACGCCGGCATCTCGTCCAACATCATGAGCCTGGCCGGCATTGCCATCGCGATTGGCGTCCTGGTGGACGCCGGCATCGTGGTGACGG
>JBEBGG010000283.1:0-2891 GCA_040081555.1 Vicinamibacterales bacterium | reverse complement strand
CGGCCCGAAGGGGGTCGGCGCGCTGTTTGTGCGTCGTCGTAACCCGCGCGTGCTCCTGTCGGCACAGATCGACGGCGGCGGCCATGAGCGCGGCATGCGATCTGGCACCCTCAACGTCACCGGCATCGTCGGTTTCGGAAGAGCGGCGGAGCTCGCGAAGCAGGAGATGGTCAAGGACACCGCGCGTCTGTCCGCGCTGCGCGATCGGCTCAGTAAGCGCCTGCACGACGGACTGGATGAAATCTTCATCAACGGCTCCGTCGAACACCGTCTGCCGCACAGCCTGAACATCAGCTTTGCCTATGTCGAAGGCGAGTCGCTGTTGATGGGTATCAACGATGTCGCCGTCTCGTCTGGCTCGGCCTGCACCTCCGCGAGCCTCGAGCCGTCGTATGTGTTGAAGGCGCTCGGTGCCGGAGACGACCTGGCGCACTCGTCGATTCGCTTCGGCCTCGGCCGCTGGACCACTGAAGAGGAGGTCGACTACGTCGCCGACAAGCTCATTCACGTCGTCACTCGCCTTCGCGAGATGTCGCCGCTGTATGAACTTGCCAAGGAAGGCGTCGACCTCTCCACCATGCAATGGACCGCTCACTGACGACGTATTTCGTCATCTGGTGATCTCGTGATGTGGTGATGGGCGCTGCCACGTAGCGGCCCGTTCCCATCACCAGACAGCCAGACCACCAGATTCAGGAGACAGAAAATGGCTTACTCAAGCAAAGTGATCGACCACTACGAGAACCCCCGGAACGTCGGCTCGCTCCCGAAGGACGATCAGAACGTCGGCACCGGCCTGGTCGGCGCGCCGGAATGTGGCGACGTCATGAAGCTGCAGGTCAAGATCAACCCGGAGACGGGCGTGATTGATGATGCGAAGTTCAAGACGTTCGGCTGCGGATCCGCCATCGCCAGCTCCAGCCTCGCCACCGAGTGGCTGAAGGGGAAGACGGTTGATGAAGCCCTGGCCATCAAGAACACCGACATCGTCACGGAGTTGGCGCTGCCACCGGTGAAGATTCATTGCTCGGTGCTCGCCGAGGATGCCATCAAGGCGGCCATCGAGGACTACAAGAAGAAGCAGGGAAGCGCGTCGGCCTCGGCTCACCAGAAGGCCCAGCCAAGCGCGTAACGACCATGATTCAAATCAGCGAAACCGCGGCGCGCAAGATCCGGACGTTGATGGCCAAGCAGGGCATCGATGAGGGCGGGCTGCGCGTTGGAGTGAAGGGCGGCGGCTGCTCCGGGCTGAGCTATACGTTTGCCTGGGAGCGTGTGGCGCGGCTTGGCGACGAAGTCTTCGAAGGTGTTGAAGGCGCCAAGATCTTTGTCGACAAGAAGAGCCTGTTGTTTCTCAACGGTACGGTGCTGGAGTACGACACGAATCTGGTGAGCAAGGGCTTTGTCTTCAACAACCCCAACGCCAAGTCCACCTGTGGGTGCGGCAGCTCTTTCGGAGCCTGACGCGCCATCGGCGGCCCTCATGACCTCCACGCCTTCTGTTGTTCAGCTCTGCCACACCTGCGGCGGCGGCGCACCGATCGACCTGCACTTTTGCCAGCAGTGCTCGAAAATTCTGACATTCGTTCGTCAGGGTGACTACTTCGCGTTCCTGGGCGTCCCGCGCCATCTCACGCTCGATACCGCCGATCTTGATCGACGTTTTCGGGCGCTGAGCCGACAGTTTCACCCGGATTTCTACGCCAACGCTTCTGCCGCAGAACGCCGCGCCAGCCTCGAGCGCTCGTCCTATCTCAACGATGCATACCGGACCCTGCGGGCGCCCGACTTGCGCGTCGCCTACTTGCTTGAAGTGGAACATGTACTGACCGCGGCCGATCGGGGTGACTCCGGCCATGCGGCACAGCCACCAACAGCCCTGCTCGAGGAAGTCTTTACGCTGAACGAGGAGCTGGACGAGGTGCGCAGCCTGAAGCATTCTGGCGCCACCGAAGCAGAGTGGCAGGAGCGGCTCGAGCGCGCGGCGATGCCCATTTACGCGAAGCGCGACGAGCACGAACGGGAGTTGCAGGAGTTGTCCGCGCGTTGGGACGGCCTGGCCGCACGGCCTGCTTCAGATCCGGATCGCGTGGCAGTACTGACGGCCTTGCGCGACCGCGTCCTCGAACGCAACTACATCAGCAATCTTCTCGACACGATTGCCCGCGAATCGCAGGGATCGCTCTAGAGCATTTCCGAGATGAGCAGAGTCGTCGGTATTGATCTCGGCACGACCAACAGCCTGGTGGCCTACGTCCAGGACGGCCAGCCTCTCGTCATTCGGGACAGGAGCGGCGACGCGCTACTGCCGTCGATTGTCTCGGCCGATCCTGATGGCACGATGTTCGTCGGCCGCGAGGCCCAGCGCCGCCTGCTGACCGATGCCGCTCGCACGGTGTACTCCGTCAAACGCTTCATGGGCCGCGGCATCGATGACGTGAAGGGCGAAGCGGACTTGCTGCCGTTTGCTGTCTCCGGCGATGCCGGTGGCGTCGTCCGCATCGGCCTTGGCGATCGCCAGTTCACGCCGCCGGAGATTTCGGCGCTCGTCCTGCGCGAGCTGAAGCGTCGCGCCGAAGAGCACTTTGCCGCCGAGGGTGACATCGATCCCGAGGTCGACCGTGCGGTGATCACCGTGCCCGCGTACTTCAACGAGGCGCAGCGCGCGGCCACGCGCGACGCCGGCCGCATTGCCGGCCTTGAGGTCCTGCGCATCGTCAACGAGCCGACCGCGGCGTCGCTCGCCTATGGACTCGACAAGCGCCACGACGGCCTGATTGCCGTCTACGACTTCGGCGGCGGCACATTTGATATTTCGATCCTGCGCGTCGAGGACGGCGTGTTCCAAGTGCTGGCGACCAACGGTGACACGCATCTTGGCGGCGACGACA
>JBEBGG010000282.1:0-2894 GCA_040081555.1 Vicinamibacterales bacterium | reverse complement strand
CGAGCACCTGTACGGGGAAGCGATGCACGCCTGGGCGGCAAGCAAGCAGGATGTGGTTCGCCGGCGTCAACGCAAGACGGACCGTGCGAGCGGGACCGGGGACACCGTCGCTGAGCTCACGAGCGAGAGCCAGCATGGGCACCCTCGATACCTCGACGAAGCGCGCAAGACGTTGGCAGACCTGCGCCGCGTGTGGGGCGTGGACGCCCCGACGCGCGTGGCGGTGAGTGCGGAACCGTTCGGCACATGGACCGACGAAGCCCTTGAGCAAGAACTGGCCCGTCAGTTGGCCCGTCTCACACCGGCCACAGTCATCGACGTCACACCAGCCTCACCCGACGGAGCCTCCGATGACGAAGCCTGATGCCCGTCGTCTTGCCGCGCTGGTCGACGAGATTCAGCTGCGGCGTGCGCGCGTGTCGCTCCGCGCGTTCGTGGAACTCATGTGGCCGGTCCTCGAGCCGGCCACGCCGTTCGTCCCGGGGCCGCATATCGATCTCGTGTGTGCATACCTGGAGGCCGTCACGGCCGGCGAGACCAGGCGCCTCGTGATCAACCTCCCCCCGCGCCACATGAAGAGCTTGCTGGTGTCGGTGCTCTGGCCCTGCTGGGAGTGGTACCAGCGTCCGGCCGAGCGGTATGTGTTCGCCAGCTACGCGGAAGGGCTCGCGCTGCACCACTCTGTACTTCGGCGGCGCCTCATTCGGAGCCGGGTGTACCAGCGGTTCGCGCCTGGGGTCCAGCTCACACGCGACCAGGACCAGAAGGGCGAGTTCCACAACACCCGCGGTGGCGCGATGGTCGCGACGTCAACCGGCGGGTCGATCACAGGGAAGGGCGGGGGGCGCATCATCATCGACGACCCGCACAACCCCACCCAAGCGGAGAGTGACACGCAGCGAGAGCAGGCCATCGACTTCTTTCGGCACACGCTGTCGACGCGGCTCGATGATCCGGCGCACGGCGCAATCGTGCTCGTCATGCAGCGCTTGCACATGCGCGACCTCACGGCGGTGTGTGTGGAGCTGGGGTTCGAACACGTTGTGCTGCCAGCGATGGCGCCCGCGCGCACGACCATCACGTTTCCACGGTCTGCCCGTGTCCTCGAACGCGCGCCAGACGAGCCGTTGTGGCCGGCGCGGCAGTCGGCCGACGAGTTGTCGCGGCAGCGGGCGCTGATGGGAAGCTACGCGTTCAGCGGGCAGTACCAGCAGCAGCCGGTGCCCCGAGAGGGCGCCTTCTTCCACCCGGAGTGGTGGCGGTTCTACGACGAGGTGCCGCGGCGATTCGACGAAGTCATTCAGAGTTGGGACACCGCGTTCAAGGGCGGGGACACCAGCGACTACGTCGTGGGGCTCGTCGCGGGTCGCCTTGGGGCGCAGACATACCTCCTGGACCGTTTCAAGGCCAAGGCGTCGTTCAGCGAGACGCAGGCGGCCATTCGCCTGATGCGAGACCGGTATCCGGACACGCGACGGGTGTTGATCGAGGACACGGCCAACGGGCCGGCCATCATCAACAGCCTGAAGGGCGAAGTCCGTGGCTTGATCGCGGTGAAGCCGGAAGGGGGGAAGCGGTCACGGGCGGCGGCGGCGCAACCGATCGTAGAAGCGGGACAGGTGTTGCTCCCGCAGACTAGGTGGCCTGACGGTCAACGGCGCCTCGACCGGACGTGGGTCGAGGACTTCCTCGACGCGGTCAACGCGTTCCCCGCTGGCGCGCACGACGATGACACCGATGCGCTGACGCAACTCCTGGTGTACGGCGTGACCCACCCGGCGAACAATCTGACAGGTGAAATCCTCCGCATGCAGGCGGAGGAGGGCGACGAGAGGGAGGGCGTCGGGATACGGGAGCGGTGGATCCACACCCAGTTCGGTGGGTGGGCAGGTAAGATCCCCAACTTCTAGCGAGGGTCGGACGCCTCGTGTGGGTCGCGGGTGTCGGAGCATCATCGTCAGGGTGCCCCGCGTACGGCGCTCTCGTCTTCAGCACCAATGGACTCGCCCAACATGACCGATGAGAACTCAGCGACGTACTCCCAGATCTGGGGGGCATCTCGGCATTCACCAGGCAGTAAGGAACGAGTGGACCGAGCTACGAAGGTCTTGTCGGCGGAATTCCGCGGGCGATATACGCCCGAACTCATCGCTGAGATCCTGACTGATCCGCAGAACGTCTTGCTTGTGTCTAACGACCCCGGTCGAGAGGCACTCGCAGTTGTCGTCAAGGCGGGCTCTGAGGGACAGAAGCTCCTGTTGATGTGGGTGTCTCCCGATGCGCGTAGAGAAGGCGTTGGCAGCAGGCTACTCAGGTACATCATTCAGGTCTTCACCACCCACCACTTCCTGAGCCTTCACTGTCACTCCGGACTGGAGGGCATCTATCTCCGGCACGGCTTCCACCCCCTCTTCACGACCGACGGCTTCTGCTATATGGCTGGTCCCGCCGCAAGTCGCGACGAAGTGGAGCACTTGTCCCCGCCCTTCCTACGCACGCCGCGTCCTGCCGACTAGACTCCTCACCAGAACCGTCCTCTCCGCAGCCCCGGTCTTGTCTAGGCCGCAATTCTTCTACTCGGTAGGCATGCTGAGAGGGCTCTCCCCCGCAGGCGGACGGCGCAGGACCGAGGCCTTCGCGCGGACATTGGCCTGAGGGGCCAACAGCCGCCGGGTGCTACGGGAATCGCCTGGATGGCTCAGTAGCCGTGGGGAACCAGCCTGCCACCCTCTGTCCAAACGCCGTACTGAAGGAGTCTGACGCGCTGCGATTGGGATACCCGATTCTGCGCCCACGGGTTACGGCGGTGACGTCCCCCCCGCTTGAGTAGCACCCGGCTTTAGAGTCCGGCGGTTACTGTCGCCGTCTTCGGTGGTGCCGTCAACTGTCGGGCG
>JBEBGG010000281.1:0-2904 GCA_040081555.1 Vicinamibacterales bacterium | reverse complement strand
ATCGGGTTCATCACGCTGTTCGGCATCGCGACGCGCAACGGCATCATGCTCATTTCACACGTTCACCACCTGATGACGGTCGAGGGCGTTCGAGATTTCCGAGAAGCCGTTGAGCGCGGCGCCGAGGAGCGTCTCGTGCCCATTCTCATGACGGCCGCCGCCGCCGGGCTGGCGTTGATTCCATTGGCGGTTCGGGGCGGACAGACCGGAAGCGAGATTCAGACACCGATGGCCATCGTTATTCTGTGTGGCTTGACGACGTCCACGCTGCTCAATATGTTCGTGGTGCCAACGTTGTATCTGAGATTCGGCGTGCCGCCGGGATCGGCGTCCCGAGACCGCGACGAGTAGTGCCCGGGCACCGTGCGTGTCTCACGCCACGAACTGGCACAGCCGTTGTCGTGCGTGGTCCAGCGTCCGCTTGAGTTCAGGATCCATGTCCAGGTCGGATTCGTCGAGCAGCATGTACTTCACAGTGGTACCCAAGTCGCTGCCAAGCGCCGTAACCAGGTCGAGCAGCACGTTGTAGGCGCCGCGTGTTCTTCCCACGACGCGTGTGGGTTCGTCCGGCAAGTTGGCCGCGTACGCCGAGCAATTCCGAAATTGGTCGCGGTCGTCGATGTAGACGCTGCCGCTGATGACCTGACAGCCGTGTGACCAGCCGCCCACCGCATTCATGCCGCGTCCACCCCAGTGGATGTTGATGGTGTCGTTTGTCTGCAGCTCCCGATCGAGGTCAGCCTCTTCGAGTCTCAGGTCTTTCGAACGGACCACGAGCACGCCCGCGCCGACGGCCAAGCTGACTGGCCGCAAGGCGAGATAGGTCTTCTTGTGCCAGCCGAAGTGATAGTGGTGCTGGCCCTGTACGAGGAACGGCGGATCCAGAGGCATGTTCGTCTTTGGGTCTTTTTCAGATGACCCGGGCTCGGTGGAGCCCTGGAACTTGAACACGAGCCCCTTGATAAGCAGAAGCAGGACATCGTCGGACCGCTGCTCGAACTGATGGCGTCGGATGCCGATGAGATGCATGCTGCCTGGAGCGAAGTCCCAGTCCGCCACCTTTCGGGTGTCGGTGCGGCCGTTGAAGGCGTTGACCTTCTCGAGCATGCGGTTCGGATTCGCGAGGTAGTGCTGCTTCACGTGCTCGAGAAACCCCAGCCACTTCGAGTATTCGCCTTGGGCGAGGGCATCTGCCCGCCACTGCTCGACCGTCGCCGTCCAGTGAGGCCGTTTGCCGGCGTCCAGCCACTCGCGCAAGTAGGCCTGCGAGGTCGGGCCGAACTGCGCGTCGGGCGTGCAGTCCTTCTTCCCCTCGACCGAAGAGACATATTCCTGGAACAAGCGGATGGCCGACTGCGTTCGATAGCCGCAGATGCCGTCATCCTTGCCGCCTGGGAAGAATCCGATCGATTTCAAGCCCCGCTGCACCTCCATCACCGACATCGATTGCTGTTCGGGCGTGTAGCGCTTGAGCGCGACCTTGTCCAGGCCCGGCTTGATGTCCGCGTACGCGACGCGCGCGGTGCTTTCGAGTTCCGACACATAGGCTTTGCACTGCGCGTCAGAGACGCTGGCGTCAAAGCAGCCGAGTTCGATCACGTTGCTCACGAAGCCTCCATGGGTATTCGACAGCTTACGTCGAGCCGCACTCGCTATCGACGAGATCCCTCAAGGGGGCCAGCAGTGCCCCGACAAGCGCACCGCGCGAAGCACATCCGACAGGACGTCTGCCGTTTTGGCCATGGTCATCGGGCGCGTTCCAGACGATCGGGCAACTGCACTGGACGATCGGTCAAGTGCTCGTCATTGCCGGAGCTGCGGCAAAGCGAACCGGAGTGCGGAGCATGGCACGCAAGCCAACCACCTCGTAGTGTGGACTGGTGCCTGCGCGTGACGCGCCGGCCGTTCAACAGGAGATGGCCCATGACTGCCGCATTTGAAACGCTCCAACACCAGAGTGCCGCGTCGACCCGTGCCGCACAGCTAGCCGACCGCCTCGAGCAGGGCGCTCGCGCCCTCATTCAGATGGCCGCCGCATTGTCCGACCAGGAGTGGCGAACTCCGCTCGCCGGCGACGGCCGTCCCATCGGGGTCGTCGTTCATCACGTCGCCAGCGTGTATCCCATCGAGATTCAGCTGGCACAGACGCTCGCGGCCGGACAGCCGATTGTCGGCGTGACGATGAGCGACGTGCACGCGATGAACGCGAAACACGCGATGGAGCATGCCACGGTGACAAAGGATGAGGCAATCGCTTTGCTGACGGCCAATGGCGGCGCCGCGGCAGACGCGATTCGCGCCCTCACCGACAGCCAGTTGGCGCTGGCGGCGCCGGTCTCGCTCTACGGCGGCGCACCGCTGACGTGTCAGTTCGTGCTTGAGGACCACGCCGTCCGGCACAGCTACCACCACCTGGCGCGCATCCGGGCCGCGCTGGGCAAGTAGTCGCCATGGCGCCTGCGCCCGGATCGAACCCGACTGGTCCGGACTATCCTTGGTGTCGGAGTGGTCTCTCGTGGACGTCTATCTGATCGACGGTACGTACGAACTCTTCCGCCACTACTACGCCGTTCCTTCCGCCCGTGACGCCGGGGGGCGAGAGGTCGGCGCCGTCCGCGGCGTGCTGACGTCGCTGCTCGGCTTCATGACGGTGCGCGAAACGTACATCGGCGTCGCCACGGACCACGTGATCGAGTCGTTTCGGAACGACTTGTGGCCTGGTTACAAGACCGGCGCGGGCATCGATGCGGCGCTGTGGTCGCAGTTCGCGCTGCTCGAGGAGGCGCTCGTCGCGCTGGGTGTTGCCACCTGGCCGATGGTGGAGTACGAGGCCGACGATGCGCTGGCGGCCGCGGCGGTGGCGGCGGCCGCAGACCCGCGCGTCCATCAGGTATTCGTCTGCAC
>JBEBGG010000280.1:0-2904 GCA_040081555.1 Vicinamibacterales bacterium | reverse complement strand
CGCCTGTCAGAGGGCATGGATCTGGCGCGCATGATCGGCCTCAGCCGCGCGCTCACGGAAGAGGATCTGCGCCTGCAGCCGAAGGAACCGCGCCACTATGTGACGCGCGTGCCAGAAAACGGCTACGCCACCGGCGGCGATCCGCTCATCATCACCGAGATTCCAGGCTCGACCTTGCCGCGCCTCGTCATGTTTCGCGATAGCTTTACGTCGGCACTGGCGCCGTTTCTTTCAGAGCACTTCAGCCGCGCGGTCTATCTGTGGCAGAACGATTTCGATGCCGCCGTGATCGAGCAGGAGAAGCCGGACGTCGTGCTGCACGAGATTGTGGGCCGACACCTGCACACCATCTACGCCTATCCGCAGTTGGTACCCGCCCCCTAACCTCGTCAGGCGACGCAACACGGGGCTCGACGTCAGGGGTGGGCGAGACACACGCGGTCCTGTCCAAGGGGAGGAGCATGAAGACGACTCGACTCGGTTCGCTCGAGACCTCGGTCATTGGCCTCGGCTGTATGGGCATGTCGCAAGCCTACGGTCCGGCCGACCCGGCGGAGAATGCGCGTACCCTGCATCGCGCGCTGGACATCGGCGTGTCCTTTTTCGATACCGCCAGTGCCTACGGCAGTGGTCACAACGAAGAGCTGATCGGCCGCATACTGCCCAAGCGTCGCCATGAATACGTGCTCGCGACCAAGTTCGGCATCGTGCGCAACGCTGACGGCTCGAATGGCGTCGACGGCCGGCCCGAACACGTGGCCGCGCGCTGCGAAGAGAGCCTGAAGCGGCTCAACACCGACCGCATCGATCTCTACTACCTGCATCGTCTCGATCGCAACGTGCCGATCGAAGACACGGTCGGGGCGATGGCCGATCTCGTGCGGGCCGGCAAAGTGCGTCATCTTGGCCTTTCGGAGATCTCGGCCAAGACCTTGCGCCGCGCGCACGCGGTGCATCCGATCAGCGCCGTGCAATCGGAATATTCGCTGTGGACGCGCAACCCGGAACGACACGTGTTACCGGCCTGTCGCGAACTCGGCGTTGGCTTTGTACCGTTCAGCCCGCTCGGCCGCGGCATGCTGACCGGTCGTTTCAACGACGGCGGAGCGTGGCCGAGCGACGATCTGCGGGGCAGCATGCCGCGCTTCACCGGTGCGAACTTTGCGGCCAACCGTGCGCTGGTCGCCGAACTCGAGTCCTATGCGGCTGCGCGCGGCCACACCGCCGCGCAACTCGGGCTGGCGTGGCTCGTCGCGCAGGGCGAGGGCATCGCGTCGATCCCCGGCACCAAGCGCGTGTCATTCCTCGAAGAAGACATGGCGGCGGCCGACATCGTGCTGAGCGCCGACGAGGTGTCGTATCTCAGCGCGTTGTTCGCGCCGGAGAAAGTCGCGGGCCATCGCTACCCGCCGGGACTGGCGGCCACCATCGACGAGGATTGAGCGACCGTTGCTGCCGCGCGGCGGCGGCTCGCCTTGCTCCCGTTCTCAACGACCCGCAAGTCTGCGCCGGTGGCGACTTCAAATTTGTCGCCCCTCGCTCTCCCCACTTACATATATGTGACTGGCGAACGTCATGAATTCGCGAAAACGGCGTGTTACTGTACCTGCCCAATCACTCGGTCCGTTGTTGGGTACCGCCTCCTATGAATCGGAACGTCGTTCGCGCCGCGCTGCTCGCGGTACTGCTCGGGTCGGCGGCAGCGATGCTCCGCGCGGCCGCGACGATCGACGCCGTGGCAGCCTCGGTCACGCGTGTGGCCGGATCGGCAACGGTTCTCTTCACAGCGAAAATCACAGAGCCCTCAGTCATTCCCGCGGGCATCAACCTGCTCAAGACAGACGCCGCCGGCAAGACGCTGTCCGTGGTTGGAGTCATGAACGACGACGGCCTGCTCGGCGACGCCGTCCGTGGCGACAAGATCTTCAGTCGTCAGGTCGAGGTCTCTGAAACTGTTCTCGGATCGATCTACTTTCGCGTATCCGCGCCATTCAAGGGCGTCATCCTTCGAACGCTCTCCCCGCTCATTCCCATCCAGATCGACGCGCCTGATCAGCCGGTGAATATTGCGCCAACAGTTGGCGCGGGCGCCGATCAGACCACCACACTCCCAGGCGGCGTCACACTCGCCGGCAGTGTCACCGACGATGGCCTACCGAGCGGCGCAGCCGTCACTCATGTGTGGACCCAGGCAAGTGGCCCGGGCACGACGCACTTCGCTAACGCCAACGGCCTGGGCACGACCGCCACGTTCTCAGTGGCAGGCACCTATGTGCTGAGGCTCACGGCCACTGACACGCTGCTCTCCGCCTTCGATGACGTCAGTGTCACCGTGAATCCGGCACCGCCTACCAATCAAGCGCCGCAGGTCACGGCCGCCACCTCAACGCCGAGTGTGACGTTGCCCAATGCGGTCGCCTCGCTCAGCGGCACCGTGACGGACGATGGCCTGCCGACTACCACGCTGACGCGCGCCTGGACGAAGGTCAGCGGGCCGGGCACGGTCACCTTCGCGGACGCGAGCACGCCCACCACCACCGCCACCTTCGACACCGTCGGCAGTTACGTGCTGCGCCTCACCGGCACCGACGGGGCGCTTAGTGCGTTTGCCGACGTCAGTGTCACCGTGAATCCGGCGCCGCCCACCAATCAAGCGCCGCAGGTCACCGCCACCACGTCGACGCCGACGGTGACGTTGCCCAATGCGGTCGCTTCGCTCAGCGGCACGGTGACCGACGATGGGCTGCCGAGCAGCACGCTGACGCGCGCCTGGACGAAGGTCAGTGGGCCGGGGACGGTCACCTTCGCGGACCCGAGTGCTCCCACCACCACCGCCACCTTCGACACCGTCGGCAGTTACGTGCTGCGCCTGACCGGCAGCGACGGGGCGCTGAGTGCGTTTGC
>JBEBGG010000279.1:0-2918 GCA_040081555.1 Vicinamibacterales bacterium | reverse complement strand
GTGGTAATGCCCTGGCTTCCCAAGCCAGTCAGACGGGTTCGATTCCCGTAGCCCGCTCCATCCCCTCCAAGCGTCGCACTCTCCAGATGTCACCGGTCAGTGTGAACATCTCTCCGCCGTGGGGATCAACGACGTCCGCCGCAGCGAAGAGTGCGACTTGGTGTCGCTTGACCACGAAGTATCCGAACGGATACACTCCGATCTGTGTACCAGTTGCAGTCCACAGCGTTGTTCGACGGGTGGCTGCGCAACCTGGGAGATCGCAAGGGGCTGGCGCGAATCCTGGCGCGTCTCGAGTCTGCCCAGCTCGGCAATCTCGGTGACGTGAAGGGCCTCGGCCAGGGCCTTCGGGAGATGCGGGTGCACGTGGGTCCGGGCTACCGGATCTACTTCGCGCAGCGAGGCCGGGTGGTCTTGCTTCTCTTGTGCGGGGGCGACAAGGCGAGCCAGGCCCGCGACATCGCGAAGGCGCGACAGATCCTGCGAGACCTCGGCAAGGAGTAAGGCCATGTCTAGAGTGAAGCCGTTCGACACCAGCGCGTTCCTTGACGATGAAGAAGTGGTGGCCGAGTATTTGACCGCGGCACTCGAGGACGAGAATCCTGATGTGTTCCTCGCGGCCGTCGGCCAGGTCGCAAAGGCCCGGGGCATGGCTGCCGTGGCTGAGAGCACCGGTCTTGGTCGCGAGAGCCTATACAAGGCGCTCACTCCTGGCGCGAAGCCTCGGTACGACACCGTGCTCAGAGTGCTGCAAGGTCTCGGCGTGAAGCTCACAGTCACGGCGGCCTGACGCGGCGTGCACCAAGCCGCCGCCGTCGGCGCCGCGCACTCCCTCCCTGCGCTCACTTCCAGTTAGCTGTTATTTCACGGCACGTCAGCCCGTCGGCGCGCAGCATTTGCACGGCCGAGGGATGCGCAGCGTCCGGGCACACCGGCAGGCGATGCGTGAGGATGGCAGTTGATTCGCTCCGCAGCGGCACATGCCTGCCTCGCCGCGCCTGCTCGACGTCGTTCGTGCCCAGATTCGCGTTCGGCACTACAGCCCTCGGACCGAGGAGGCCTACGTCTCGTGGATGCGCCGGTTCATCCGCTTCCAGGGGATGCGCCACCCTCGCGACATGGGCGCGCCAGAGGTTACGGCGTTCCTGTCGCGCCTGGCGGCCGACGGCGTCAGTGCCTCGACCCAGAATCAGGCGCTGAGCGCGATCCTCTTCCTGTACGAAGTCGTGATGGGGCAGCGCCTCCCGTGGATGCACGACATCGTCCGCGCGCAGCGTCCGGTGCGCCTGCCCGTGGTGCTGTCGCGGGACGAGGTGGCCCGTCTGCTCGGGCAGTTGCGCGGCACGGTGTGGCTGATGGCCGCGCTGATGTATGGCTCTGGCCTTCGGCTGATGGAGTGTGCCGAACTCAGGATCAAGGATCTCCACCCAGACCGGGGGGAACTCGTCGTCCGCGACGGGAAGGGCGGGAAGGACCGCGTCACGATGCTGCCGGGCACACTCAGGGGTCCGTTGGCCGAGCACCAGGCACGTGTGAAGGGGCAGCATGACGCCGACCTCTCCGCCGGCCTCGGCGCCGTAGCGCTACCCGGGGCCCTGCGACTGAAGTATCCGCGGGCCCCGTTCGAGTGGGCGTGGCAGTGGGTGTTTCCCGCGACGCGGATGTACGTCGACTCCGAGACCCGGGAGCGGCGTCGCCACCACCTGCACGAGTCGGTCGTCCAGCGGGCCGTGAAGGAGGCCGTGCGCGCGGCCGGCATCACCCGGCCGGCCACCTGTCACTCGCTCCGGCACTCGTTCGCGACGCACCTGCTCGAGTCCGGGTACGACATCCGGACCATCCAGGAACTTCTGGGCCACCGGGACGTGAGCACCACGATGATCTACACCCACGTGCTGAATCAGGGCGGGCGAGGGGTGCGGAGTCCGCTCGACCAGGTCGCCCCGGCAGACACGCGCCGGGAGCGCTAGGCCGCGATTCGTCGCAGCCATATCGGAATAGGCCGATCTGCCTATCCGGTCGTCCCCTCGGCGGGAACCCCGCCCGACGAACGAGGGATCCACCCGTCTGACCGGGGGTCACGAGCGCATCCTTAAGTGCTTGCGGCCGAAATCCGGTGACTCCTATACTGCGACCGTCGACAGGCGGGCCGGACTTCGCCGGTCGGCCGAATAGTCGTTGGGCGGACAAGGTGCGCCGGCAACGATGCTTTCCAAGACCCTGAAGACGCTTGACGCGCGGAACTCCGGGAAGTGGCGGGAATGGCTCGCCAAGCACCACCGGTCGGAATCGGAGGTGTGGCTTGTATTTCACAAGCGTCACACGGGGCGCCCATTCATCGCCTACGACGATGCCGTCGATGAGGCCCTGTGTTTCGGCTGGATCGATAGCTTGATCAAGCGCCTCGATGACGATCGGTATGCCCGCAAGTTCACGCCGCGGAAGCCTGACAGCAAGTGGTCGACTGCCAACCGCAGGCGGTATGCGCAGCTCAAGACGAGCGGGCGGCTGGCGCCGGCCGGATTGGAACGTGCGCCAACTGATCGAAGTGGTGATGCGCCAAGCCGGCCATCGTCGGCGAAGGTCCCGCTGTACATCCAACAGGCCCTCAGAAGTCGACCGGCAGCGTCGAATTATTTCGAGGGCCTTGCGCCATCATACCGGCGCATGTACATCGCTTGGATCGATTCCGCCAAACAACAAGACACGAAAACGCGGCGGCTACGGGAGGCCATCGATCTGCTTGCGGCGGGCAAGAAACTTGGGTTGAAATGACACGCCGCCCAACAGGCGCTGCACCCGACGGCCGCTGGTGTTATCGTGAGCGTCCGCGCGTGAGCGCCGGTCGTTAGGCGGCTGGGCGAACGGCATGACTTATCCGAAGACGTACGACGGGAACTCGGCGCCCAGCGAGATCC
>JBEBGG010000115.1:0-10994 GCA_040081555.1 Vicinamibacterales bacterium | reverse complement strand
GCGGATGATCTCGAGCGGCTCGCCTATGCGTTGCGCCTCGCGCAGCGCAGTCAGCGCGTCGTCCGACAGAATCTTGCGTTGTCCATCCTCGTGATCAGCGTACTCGTGGTGGGTGCGTTGGCTGGGGTGTTCAACCTGCCGCTCGCTGTACTTGGTCACGAACTCAGCGAGTTCGTGGTAATCGGTAGCGGCTTGCGGATGTTGCGCGCGTAGCAAGGTTCGGCTTGTGTGGCGGGCCGTGCCCATTAAACGCCGGGGTGTCCACGATTCTCGCAAGTCAGGGAGCGGCGACGGTGCGGCCATCACGCCGTATCACCGCGTATCTTGCGACTCAAGGAGTAGGGGGAGTGCTTGGCTTATCAGCTGTCCGTGTCGGCTCTCCGCATCAGAGGTTTCGCGTTGTGCTTTGCTGGAACCGTTGCCGCAACTGTGTTCGCCGCGGCGTGCGCTCTGCGGGTACCGCCTCCGCCAATTCCGCCGGAGACACCGCCCATCGCCGATGTGACCGTCGACCTGGAAACAGCCTGGACAGACTCATCCGTGGTTGTTCGGAAGGGCGATAGGCTGGTGTTTTGGGCCACGGGCGAGCTTCGCTCGTCGTCCCGATCGGAACCGTCGGGACCAGACGGGATTGGGCCATCGGTCCACCGAGTTGGAAAGGGTGGGCTCGTTGGTCGCATTGGGGACGGCAAGACGTTCGACATTGGCGCGCGTACCCACTTGATCTGGAAGGGGGCGCGTCGGTCGTACCGCCTAGTGAGCCCGCCGCCTCTCGAGATGAAGGCGGACGGGCCGCTGCGTCTCGGTGTACGCGACTGGAAGCCTGGGCGCTATCACGGATCGTTCTCGGTGTCGATCTGGCGAGCGCCCTAATGTCAGTTGATTGCTCGTGGATGCGGAGTCCGGGTCGAGGGGTGATAGCCCGCACGCGTGTACTCCCGATCCAACGCATCCCGAATCTGCTTCAGCGACCGTCCCTTCCGCACCATGAGCATAACTTCCCGCGTCACGTTGACACAGATTGGGCAGGTAGACGCATGATCCGTCCAGATCGGGCTGCCGTTCGATTGAAACCCCGTGACATAGCAGCTGAGATTGCTACCGTGGTCCGGCGGGCAGGCGCCGCAGTAACAGGGGATGTGCCGCATCACTTCTGCGTTGCGGACAGCGAAGGCGGCGGGGCCGGTCACATCGATGGGACGTCTGCGGGTCGACTCTCTGACGGGTAGCTTCGGCCATGCCTGCTCCCAGGGTGGCCACGGCACTCGGCTGGCGTCCTCGAGGCTTTGGCGCCAAGCGATGAAATCATCGTGGCGTTGCACCCTCGCAACGACAAACCAGATAGCCGCCACGACGCCCAGCGCGGCGACGATGACGGCCCAAATCGGTAGCGGCTGCTGAAGACCCTGGCGCCGCGTCGTCCTGCGCGCCTCCCGTATCCATCGCATCGCTCACCTCGCTTTCATCGCACGGAGTCGGAGTTCCCGACAAGATCTACGCTACATCGCGTGACGCGCCGGTCTGAGGGTCAGAAACACGCCTAACCCGGGTGCCACACGTCCCGCGTAGCGCGGCGCCAGCGCCGGTGGCAGCAGGCTCAGCGAGAACGTGCCACCGATGCCAGGTACTAGACCTTTCGCGGCACCCCAGTGGCGCACGTATCCGACCTGCAGCTTGCCGATCGCGACGACCGACCTGGAGTACTCATGCGCGTGCAGATGATGGGCGGGCATCGCTCCGACCTCGCCCCTGCTGAACACCGTGTGGCGGTCCGAGACCGTCACGCTCGTCTCGAGCAGCGCTGCCGAGGTTGTTGTGTTCAGAATGGTGCCCGCCACGACCTCGCGCGCGTGATTGACGCCGTAGGCCACCGTCGTTGCCCAGATACCGCGTGGTCCCAGCGGCACGTGATAGATCGCCGAGGCTGTGACGCGGGTAGCCGGGTCTGATCGCACAGGGAACTCGGTCGTCGCGTCGCGCAGCCGTGCTGTCGAGACCTGTAGCGCCAGCCGATCGGTGGCCAGGAACGAGATACGCCCGGCCACCGAGTCCAGTGCGCCGAGGTCGAGCGCGACGCGGCCCTCGTCTGGTGCGCGTCCATTGAAAGCCGACAACTCGGCCTTCCAGCGCTGATTGTTCACGCCGACGGTAACAACGCCGAACGCGACGTGCGTCGAATCCAGCCAGTGATGCGTCATCGGACCGATCGGGTTGGCCATCGCGGACACGCGATGCGGATACCCGGGCGGACCAAGCGCAGGTTCGCCAGCCAGCCCTGCATACACCTGCCATCGCCACGCCCCGTCCAGGGGGCGGTCGTAGTCGACCGCGAGTTCCATGAACAGGTCGTGGGGCTGCTGCCGATCGTGAATCGTGTCGCCGTCGCAGACCTCGCCGGTGGCGAGATAGTTCAATGAGCCGCAGCCAGGGATCGTCCACGGCTCGGCGCTGAACATCGTCCGAACGCCGACCCGGCCGCCGCCGAGGTTGCGGCGGGCCATGGCCATGCCCCAGTTGATGCTGCTGCCCTGACGGGTGCTGGCGCCCCCGGTCCGGTGACGATCGCCCGGTTCGTAGATCGCCTGGAGGAAGACCACCCCATTCAGCCGCAGGTCCGACCCGTGCCAGGGTCGGTGAACGCCGTACATCGGCGTCGCCTGCGGTAGCCACGCCGTGCCTGATGTTTCCCGGGTGGGTGTCAGGAGCTGTGCGGTCACGGACACATGCTCGTGCACGTCTGGCGGCGGAGTTGCCTGAGGCTGCTGCGCCAACCCGATCATGGGCCGCGCAAATGCTGCGCCCAACGTCACGAGCATGCATGCATAACTCACGACACGATGACCAGCATGGGCGTGAACCCGCCTGCGGAAGATCGTGTCGAGGGCTGCAATGGTCGTCACCGGCCGTATCCGAGCAAGCGGAGCGAATTGGCCACGACGACCATCGTGCTGCCCTCATGCAGCAGCACGGCCGTGCCGATACCCGCCCATCCACCAAGAGTGGCAACCACGAGGAGCGCAATCACGGCCATCGAGAGTGCCAGGTTCTGCTTGATGATGCGTGCCGCCTGCCGCGATAGACCCACCGCGAACGGAAGCGTGGCGAGGTCGTCGCCCATCAGCGCGACATCGGCGGTCTCGAGTGCGACAGCGGTGCCGGCCCCTCCCATGGCAATGCCCACGGTCGCCAGCGCGAGCGCCGGCGCGTCGTTGACGCCGTCCCCGACCATGGCCAGCCGGCCATGCGTCTCCATGAGGGCACGAATCGCGGTGACTTTGTCCTCCGGCAACAGGTCGCTTCGGACGTCATCCATCCCGATCGCGCGCGCCACGGCCTCGGCTACGCCGCGGTTGTCGCCGGTGAGCATCACCAGGGGACGAAGCGACAAGGCGCGGAGCTGTTCGAGCACCGCGCGTACCTCGGGCCGCGGCTGGTCTGCCAGACCCAAGACCCCAAGCCATTCCGTCCCGCGCCTGACGATCATGGTGCTCCGACCGTCCTTCTGGAGCCGATCGAGTGTCACCTCGATGGCCATCGGGATGGGTATCTGCCGGTCGGTCCACAATCTCGTGCTGCCGATCTCGACCAGTTCGCCCTCAACGGTCGCTCGCACCCCACGCGCCGTGACACTCTCGAGCGGTCCCGCGTCCGGGGCCTCAAGCTTCCGGTCGACTGCTGCCCGGACGACCGCCTGTGCCAGCGGGTGCTGTGATTGGCGCTCGACGGCCGCCGCGACGCGCAGGAGTGTCTCTGGCGTGTCGGCGTCCAGAACCACGACGTCTGTGACTTCGGGTCGTCCCACCGTGAGCGTCCCGGTCTTGTCGAACGCCACGACCTTGAGGGTGCCCAGGTTCTCCAGGTGGACGCCGCCCTTGATGAGCACGCCCCGACGGGCGGCCTGCGCGATCGCGGCGAGTACCGCAGAGGGTGTGCCGAGCGCCAGTGCACAGGGCGACGCAGCGACCAGCAATGCCAGGCTGCGATACACAGCGGTGTCCCACGCCGACCAACCCGCCAGCGGTGGCACGAGCATGACGAGCGCCGCTGCCACGAGCACCAGCGGCACGAAGATTTCTTCGAAGCGGTCGGTGAACTGCTGGGTGGGAGCTTTCGCGGTCTGGGCATCCTCAACAAGGCGAATCACACGATCGAGTGTGCGATCGCCCGCGGCTCGGGTCGTCCGAATCTCGAGCGCCCCTTCGCCGTTGACGGTGCCGGCAAAGACATCGTCACCGTCGGCCTTGTCCACGGGCACCGACTCACCGGTCACAGGTGCTTGGTTGACCGCTGACTGTCCCGTGGCCACGACACCATCGACGGGGATGCGGTCGCCGGGGCGAACCAGCACGATTTCGCCCACGGTGACTGCCTCGACCGGGACCTCGATGTCGGCGCCATCTCGTCGCACGCGTGCGCGCGTCGGGGCCAGCTCAGCCAACGCTCGAATCGCCCCCCGAGCGCGGTCCATGGCGTAGTGTTCAAGCGCATGGGCCAACGCGAAGAGAGCGAGCAAGAACGCCCCCTCTGCCCACTCGCCGAGCACGGCCGCTCCGATGGCGGCCACCAGCATGAGCAAATCGATGTCGAAGGTGAAGACACCACGCCGCACCCTGGCTACGGCGTGCCGCACGAGGTCCCACGCGCCGAATGCGTAGGCCAGGAGGTACAGCGGAATCGACGCGGCCTCGGGCCACTCCGCGACACGCTGGCCGACCCACCCGGCTGCCAGAAACACCGCCGCAGACACGCTCCACACCAACTCTCGATTGGCTCGATACCATGCCAGCGGAAGCGGCGCCGCCGGAGCCACCTCTAGCGCCGCTGCTACCGCCGTTCGGAACCCGACCTGGCCAACCAGCAGGGTCAGGCGAGCCGCGTCGGTCACGCGCCGGTCGAATTCGATGCGCACACGCTGCGCCGGCACACTCGCGACGACCTCGAGCACTCCCGGTGTCTGTCTCAGGAGGTCCTCCAACCCGCGGCCCGCGTCTTCGCCAGGCGCCCCCGCGAAAGGAATCGACACGTGACCGTACTCGTCCGCAAGTCGCGCTCCGGCGGCCGTGACAAGGGTCTCGACCTCCGCCAACGGGATCCGCGCCGGGTCGAAATGCACGCAGAGAGCCTCGCCATCACTGGTGACGTGCGAGAGCGAGATGCCATCGTGCCCGGCGATGAGCGTACGGAGACGCGTGATACATGCGTCCGCGGTATCGGGCACGTCAGGGAGCACAAGTCGGAGCGCAAAGGTCAAGGTGGCCATCGCGTCGTTGCCTACTGCAAGGCGCTCAGACCGGTTTCGCCGGTCCGCAGTCGCAGGGCCTGTTCGACGCGCAGGACGAACACCTTGCCGTCGCCGCGCCGGCCTGTGTGGGCGCCCCTGGTGACGGCATCCAGCACCTGCTCCAGGCGATCCTCGCCCACGACGATCTCGATCTTGGCCATGGTCGCCCGGCCGTAGTCGGCCGGTTCGATTGGAGCATCGGCATGTCGTCGTCCCACCCCCTCGACCATGGATATCGTCAGGCCCGGCAGGTCGGCGACCGCATGCAACGCGGCGATAACCTCTTCCTGCCGATCGAGTCGCACGATCGCTTTGACTTCGTACATCACAGTTCCACCTCCCGTTCGTCCCGTTCGAACCATCGATAGAGAGCTGGAAGCACCAGCAGAGTGAGTGTCGTGGACGTCACGAGGCCCCCGATGACAACGGTGGCCAGCGGCTGTTGCACCTCGGCCCCCGCGCCCGTCGACAAGGCCATCGGGACGAATCCCAAGCCGGCTACCATGGCAGTCATCAGCACCGGCCGCAAGCGGAGTTCCGCGCCGGTCATGACGGCCTCGTCGACGCCGAGGCCCTGGCGCCGGAGTTCGATGAAGTACGACACCATGACCACGCCGTTCAGAACCGCGACGCCGAACAGCGCGATGAATCCGACCGCCGCCGAGATGCTGAACGGCATGCCGCGGAGCATCAAGGCCACGACGCCACCGGTGGCCGCGATCGGGATGTTGAAGTAGATGAGCAGCGCCGGCCGGACAGCGCCGAACGTCGTGTAAAGAAGGACGAAGATGAGGAAGAGCGCCACCGGCACCACAAGCAGCAGCCGCTGCGAGGCTCGTTGCAGGTTCTCGAACTGGCCGCCGTACTCGACGTAGTATCCCGGTGGCAGGGCCACCTGACTGCCCACGGCCTGCTGCACATCCGCGACGAAACTGGCGAGGTCGGTGCCTCGGACGTTCGCCTCCACGGCGATTCGCCGATGGTAGTTCTCGCGGGTAATCTGCGCCGGTCCCTCTTCGACGACGATGTCGGCGAGTTGCGACAGCGGAATCATGCGGCCCTGGGGGTCGGCGACCTTCAGCATCCGGATCTTCTCGATGTCGCTGCGTGATTCCGGGGTAAAGCGGACCTGAATGTCGAAGCGCCGTTGACCCTCGAGCACCTCCCCAACCGCACGGCCGCCCATCGCCTGGACGACATCCAGCACTTGCGAGGCGTTGATCCCATAGCGCGCGATCTCGTCCCGGCGGACCTTCACGCGCAGGAAGGGAAGCCCGCTGGTCTGTTCGAGTTTCACGTCCGCAGCGCCGCGGACGCCCGACACCACGCGCGTGATGTCGGCGCCGATGCGCCGCAGCTCGTCGAGGTCCTCGCCGAACAGCGTGATGGCGAGATCCGAGCGCACCCCGGCGATGAGCTCCTGCACCCGCAGTTCAATGGGCTGGGAGTAGCTCAGCACGTTCCCGGGCACCTCCCGTTCCAGCGCCTCGTTGAACGCGGCGACCAGCGCCTCCTTCGTCGAGGCAGTGGTCCATTCAGCGTGGTCTTTCAAGATGACGTAGATGTCGCTCGTCTCCACGCCCATCGGGTCGGTCGGAATCTCCGCCTGGCCGGTCCGCGACACGACCGTCACCACCTCGGGGAACTGCTTCAGCGTCCGCTCGATGAGAGTCGTACTCTTCAGAGATTCCGTCAGCGACACGCTCGGCAGTCGCCACGCCTGGAGGGCCACGGCACCTTCATCTAGCTTCGGGATGAACTCTGCGCCCATGAATGGCACCAGGCCAAGCGACGCCACGAACACCCCGGCGGCGATGGCACCCGTGAACAGCGGCCGGGCCACCGTGCGGTGCAGCCAGGGACGATACCGCGCCTTCAGCCAATGAATCAGCCGCGGCTCGTGCTCTGACGCCGTCGCCTTGAAACCGAGAGACGCCAGGACGGGCATGAGCGTCAGGGCGAGCACCAGGGAACCGATCAGCGCGAACACGACCGTGAGCGCCATCGGGCGGAACATCTTCCCCTCCACGCCTTCCAGAGTCAGGATGGGCAGGTAGACGATCATGATAATCAGCACGGCGAAGAACACCGGCCGGGCCACCTCGCGACCCGCGTCTCGGATCACGTCGTCCTTCGATCGGCCGGGCGTCCTGGCCTCGCCAAGGCGACGGACGATGTTCTCGATCATGACGACCGAGCCATCCACGATCAGCCCGAAGTCGATAGCTCCCAGGCTCATCAGGTTGCCTGAGAGGCCGGCCTCCACCATCCCCGTGAAAGCGAACAGCATCGAGAGTGGAATCGCTGCGGCGACAATGAGGCCGCCACGCACGTTGCCGAGCATCAAGAGGAGCACGGCGATGACCAGAATGCCGCCTTCGATCAGGTTCGTCGAGACGGTGCGGATCGTCTTACGCACGAGGTCGGTGCGGTCGTAGTAGCTGTCGACGGTGACCCCCTTGGGCAGACTGTTCTTGATCACCTCAAGTTCGGTCTTCACGCGATCCGCGACCACGCGGGCGTTCTCGCCAATCAGCATCATCACGACCCCGGTGACGACTTCGCCGCGGCCGTCCCTGGTGACCGCACCCTGACGCACCTGGGGGGCCAGCACGGTCTTGCCCAGGTTCCTGATGAACACCGGCGTCCCGCCCTTGGCCGCGGCCACCACGATGTTGTCGATGTCGCCGATCTTCTCGACGAGCCCTTCGCCGCGGATGACGTACTGCTCCTGCGCCCGCTCGATGTAGGCGCCGCCCGCGTTGGCGTTGTTGCCTTCGAGCGCCTCGAACACCGCCTCGAGGCTGATGTTGTAGGCGACGAGCTTGTCGGGGTCGATCTGCACCTCGTAGGTCTTGAGTTCGCCGCCGTACGAGTTGACCTCGACAACTCCTGGCACCGACCGTAGCTTGAAGGCGATGTCCCATTCGAGGATCGAGCGCAGGTCCATCAGCGACTGCCCCTCGCCCCGCACCTCGAACTGATAGATCTCGCCCAGCCCACTGGTGATCGGGCCCATGGATGGCGTGCCCAGTCCCTCGGGAATGGCCGCCCGGGCGTCTGGCAGACGTTCCAGGACCAGCCGCCGCACGAAATAGAGGTCCAGGTTCTCCTCGAAGTAGATGTAGACAGCGGACAGCCCGAAGCGGGACACCGACCGGATGTCGGTGATGCCGGGCAGGCCGCTCATCGCCGTTTCAACCGGGAAGGTGATGAAGCGCTCCACCTCCAATGGGCCAAGACCCGGCGCCTGCGTCAGCACGAGCACCTGGTTGGGGGTGACGTCGGGCACCGCGTCGATCGGCAGCCGGAGCATGGCGCGCACGCCAAACCCCACCATGACGGCCGTCAGGACGAGGACGAGGAACTTGTTGCGCAGCGAGAAGTCGATGAGTCTATGCATGGAGGGCTCCCGACTAGTGCTCGTCGCCGATGCGTTCGCGCAGGAGCGCGGTCTTCAGATAGAAGCTGCCGGCGCCAACGACGGTGTCGCCCGCCTGCACGCCGGAGCGGACCTCGACGAGATCGCCGGCCGTCATGCCCAGCTCGACGTTGCGTCGCTCGAATCGATTCGCAGACTGCTGCACGAACACCACCGACTGGTTGTCGACGGTCTGGATCGCGGCGAGCGGCACGAGCAGACCCTGGCGCTGCTCGGCCGTGGGAATCGACACGCGGGCGAACATATCGAGCTTGAGCGCAGTCCTGGGATTGGCGACCACGACCCGCGCCTTGGCACTGCGCGTCTGCGGATCGATGAGGTCGGCAACGTAGGTGACGCGGCCGGCGAACGTGCGGTCGGGGTACGTGTCGACGCGGACTACCGCGTCCGTGCCCGAACGCACCTTCGTGATGTCCTTCTCGTAGACGTCCGCAAGAACCCAGACGCTGGACAGATCGGTCACCGTGAACAGCTCGCGCTCGGGCTCGGCGACCTCGCCCAGGGCCACGTCGTACTTCGTGACGACCCCGTCGAACGGCGCGCGCAGCACCGCGTGTGAGGCGTCGCGGTGGGGACTCGTGCCCTCGGTTGGCGACAGTTGCGTGAGGTCTGCGTCGGAGAGACCGAAGCGATGCAACTGCTCCTCGATGCGCGAGACGCCGGCCTGATCGCGAGCCACACCGGCCTCGGACGTCTTCAGTTCTGCCTCGCGCAGATCCAGCGTCTGCTGGGCGATCGCTTCGAGCTTGATGAGTTCACGACCTCGCGCGACCACGCGGCGCTTGACGTCGAGGTCGGCTTCGGCCTGGCGCAGCACCGCGCGCGCCCCGAGGTACTCGCCCACCAGTTCGCCAAGTTGGATGTTGTCGTAGGTCGCCAGTGGCTGGCCCTTGGTCACACGCTGGCCCAGACTGACCCACACACGCTCGATGAGGCCACGTGCCAGCGGGCGGATGTGAGCCACCCGGGTGTCTTCTGCGGCGACGCTGCCTGTGACGTCGATCGTGGTCGGCAGGGAGCGCACCTCGACCGCGCTCAGGCCTAGTGCCGCGTTCTTCTGCGCGTCTGGCGTCAGCTCCACGACGCCGGCGGGCAGTTCGTCCGCGTGTTCTTCAGCGGCGTTCGGCCCGACGGTCGCGGGGCGCAGCAGCATCCAGGCGGCTGTACCGGTCAGTACTGCGGTCACACCGACGGCAACGAGGAGCGCGCGCAGCGAGATGCGCGGCTCCGTGGGATTCGTTTGTGTCATGGCATTCATGGATGTCAAGCTCCTTACGGCTGCACGTCGGGTCGTCCGACGGCGGCGGCAAGCTCGAACAGGCTCACCCGCTGGTCGAACAAGGCGCGGTTGTAGGTGCGTTGCGTGTCGCGAAAGGCGCGCTGCGCATCGAGGAAGTCAATGAGGTCGGCGACGCCCAACCGGTAGGATTCCAGGACGATGTCTCGGGACTCCTGGGCGTTCTTCAGGTACTCCCGCTCGATGTACTCGACCCGCGCGCGGTTCGTGTCTACGGCGTTCAGAGCACGCTGGACATCGAGTCGCACTACGGTGGCGGTGGCGTCGGCTCGCGCATCGGCCGCTCGCCGCTCCGCGTCGGCGCGTGCGATCCCGCCTTGGTTCTGGTTGAAGAACGGAAGGGGCAGGGTGACGCCGAACACCACGCCGTCGGAGCCGAAGTTGTTCTGGTAGCCGCCGCCCACTGTGACGTTTGGCGAGCGCAGGGCTCGCTGCAACCGGGTAGATGTCTCGGCCTGGGCCTGTTCCCGTCGGGCCGCGAGAACATCCGGGCGTGCCTCGAGCGCTTGCGCCTGCAGACGTGGTGCCCCTGTGGGATCTCCTGGCGCGGCCGTCACCGCGTCTGGTCCCTCAGCGGCGGATGCCTTCAGGCCGTCCGTCAACTCGAGCGGCTGGTCCAGCCGCGGAGCGTTGAGGAGCGCCAGCAGGGCGCTGCGCGCGTTCTTCGACGCGAGGTCTGCGGCGAACACATCCTCGACGAAGCGCAAGCGCTCCACCTGCAGCCGTCGCAGCTCTGCGCCGGAGATCTCGCCCTGCTGCAACCGGGCCCGGTTGAGCGCGATCACACGGTCGATTTCCTCGAGCGACGTCTGGGCCACGCCGCGGTCGGCCTGTGCCAGCACGGCAGCCAAATACGCACGCCGGACATCCAGGCCGATTTGGCGCGCCCGGTCCTGCACGGCGAGCTGGGCGGTCGCCCGCCCCGATTCTGCGACCTCGGTGCGCAACCGTCGTCGTCCAGAGGTCTCGAGTTC
>JBEBGG010000114.1:0-11030 GCA_040081555.1 Vicinamibacterales bacterium | reverse complement strand
GTGCAGCTCCGCGTCGGCGAGTTTTCCGGCAGGTCCCGCCGTCGTGGTTCGCGTGAGCTTGACGGTCACGCTGTTCGTGGTGATGTCGAGGGTGGTCATGTTGTCTCCTCCAGTGGAACCGTGAATCGGTGGTTCCTTCGCAACACGAGGAACCCACCGGTCACGGCGCTGGAGGACGCGGCGCCGGCGCGCGCGGTGAAGTGGCGGACCACGAGCACGGGCGTGACAGCCGGGTCTTTGCGGCTGGCGCGAGCCACGCGGTCCGTGCTGGTCCGCCACTGGTCGTACGCGACACCGCGGGTGCCGGCGGCCGCTTGGACACCCTCGCCACGACTCCAGATACAGACGAGATTGCCTGCGTCGCTGCACGCGTACGTGCACCACGGGAGAGCGGGCTGACTGGGGAGCATCGACCTCGTCGGCGTCGGCGTGCGCGGCGTTGCGGAAGGGAGAACGTCAGGCGGGCCGCCGTGTGGAGGGCTGGAGTTCAACGAAGCGCCGTTCGGTCGGGTGTAGGATGCGAGCACGCTCCCCAGCGGTTCGGAACACAGAGAGGCGTGCGATGCCCAAGCGCTGGGTTGTACCGTTTGTCCTCCTCAGCGGGCTCGTGTGCGGCTCGCGTGTGCCTGTTGGGCCCGTTCCCGCGTTGGCGGCGCCGAACGTGGCCGCCACGCTTGAGGAGGCGGATCGGCTGGCGTGGCTGACGAACTGGTCGGCCGCCTTGCCACTCTATGCCGAGGCCGAGGCCTCCGCTGAAGCACGCGGGGATCTCCGCCACACTGTTCACGCCAGGTTCGGCCGTCTCCGCGGGGAAATGCAGGTGCGGTCGCTCGGCGACGTCTCCGAAGCGCTGGCGCGCGAACTCGCGCGGCCGCTCGTCGCCCGCGACCCGAAGCTCCGGCTCCGCGGGCTCACCGCCAAGGGCGATGTGGACCTGGAATGGGACGTCCTGGCCGCACGCCACGACTGGGAGCAAGCGCTGCAGGTCGCCACGGCATTGGGCGACGCCGCGTGGACGAACCGCGCGGCGGGTGAGCTCGGCATGATCGCCTTTCTGACCGGTGACACGGGCGCGGCCACGACGGCCGTCCAACGCGCGATGGACCGCGCGAAGCAGCTCGGCGACGTCGGTGGCGAGCTGCGGTACATGAGCGCCATCGCAAACGGCATCCTGCTCGCCGGCTATCCGCCGATCGCGTTGGGGTTCACGGATCGCGCGCTCGGCCTCGCCGCGGCCCATCCGGAGACAGGCTTTCCGTTCGTCGCCTACAGCACGAAGGTGCTCACCCTGATGGCGCTCGCCCGGTTCGATGAGGCGGACCACTTCGCGCGCGCCGCCATGGCGGCAGCGCGCAGCGGCGACCGACGGATCAAGGCAATCGAACTACAACTGATGCTGGCGCGCATCGCCGAGGCGCGCCACCAACCGGAGGTAGCGCTGCGGGCGCTCGAGGACGCGCGCGCCGCCGCGGCCGCCGGACACGTCGTGCGGTTGCTCGCGGACGCCGAGGCGGGTCTGGCGGAAGCGTACCGGCAGCGCGGCGACCTCACCGCCGCGCTGCGTCACGCGACGGCGGCCGTACAGCACACCACCGCCGCGGGGAGCCGCTTCACGCTGCCGATTCGCCTGGGGATTCTCGCCGACATTGAGGCGCGCCACGGGCGGCTCGCGGTAGCGGACCGGCTGTACGAGCAGGCCACGGATGTCGTCGAGGGCATCATGGTGAACGTCCCGAGCCGAAGTGCGCAGGCACGGCTCGTCGGTGTCATGAGCACGCTGTACGCCAGCCACTTTGGATTGGCGGCCGGCTCGTTGGCGAACGCGCCCAAGGCGTACCGCATCATCGAGCGCGCCCGCGGTCGTGCGCTCGCGGACGTGCTGCGGATCGTACCGGGGACCGACCCCTCGGCCGGCGACGACAGCCGACTGCGAGCGGTGTCGGCGTTGCAGCTCCGACTGATGCGCGCGCGGACGCCGGCGGAACGCGCTCGTGTCCTCGCTGAATTGTGGGAGGCCGAGCAGCGAGCCACCATGCCGCCCGTCGGCCGCCGGCTGAGGCCGCCGACACGACCGGGACGTCACGGGACCGATCTCGTGGCGGTGCAGCGCGCGCTCGGGGCGAACGAAGTCATTCTCGAATACGTGTTGCTCGAACCACGTTCGTACTGCCTCGTCGTCTCGCCTCGCGCCCTGCAGCTGGTGGCCCTGCCCAGCAAGACGGAGATCGCACGGCTCGGCGCGCGGTTCCGCGACGAGGTGCGGAACGGCCGCGGTGCCGCGGGTGTCGCGAGTCACGGCCTGTTCGCGGCGCTCGTCGCGCCAGTGTCCGCACACTGGCGTAGCGCGCACCGCGTCTTCGTCGTACCGGACGGGCCACTGCACACGCTCCCTTTTGAGGAGCTCGTGGCTGCCCACATGCCCGACCCGCCCGCGATCGCCATCGCGCCCTCGGCGGGTGTCTTGGCACTCCTCCGCGCGCGCGGCGCGCAGGCGCGGCCAGACAGGCCCCTGCTGGCCATCGGCGGTGTGCTGTATGAACACGCATCGAGCGGGTCAGCGACGGCGAACACGACCCGGCCTGGAGCCGTCACCGTCGGGTTCTTCGACGCGGCGTTGCCGACGACGCTCCCGACGCTCCCACGCGCCGAAGCGGAGGTACGCACCGTGGCGGGTATTCTTGGACCGAGCAGCGTCGTCCTGGTCGGGGCCGTTGCGACGGAAGCCGCGTTCAAACGCCAGGACCTCTCGCGCTACGAGGTGCTCCACATCGCCGCGCACGGATTTGCGGACCCGAAGTTCCCTGACCGCGCGGCCATCGTGCTGCTCAGCGATGGCGCGGCGGGGGAGGACGGTTTGCTGCAACCGCGGGAGATTGCGCGGTACACGCTGCGCGCGCGTCTCGTGGTGCTGTCCGCGTGCGACACGACCGTCGGCGCGTTGCTCGGTCAGGAGGGTGTACTCAACGTCGCGCGCGCGTTTCTCGTCGCGGGCGCCGGTGCCGAGCTGACGACCTTGTGGCCTGTGAGCGACGCCACCGCGGCGGCACTGATGCGGCAGTTCTATGAACAACTGGCGAGCGGCGCCGACCTGGCAAGCGCGCTGCAGCGCAGCAAGCAGGCCGTCCTGGCGCGCTTCGGGCCGGACGCGCTCGCGTCGGTGGCGGCGTTTCAGATCGTCGGAGACGCAGGGCAGCGCTTGGCGTTGGTGGCCGGCAGACCGCGGGCCGCAACGAAGGTGGGAGCACCGTGATGCCGGAATCACGCCGGGTTGCAGGCGTGACGTTGGAACCGGCCGCGATTCGCACGATCACCGCGCGTATCGTGCGGTTCCTCGACACGAAGTGCATTCGGTTGAACGGACATGATCCGGCGTGGCGGGCGCTGTTCGCGGACGACGCGGCGGCGCTGGAACGGAGCGCGTCTCCCGAGGCGTTCGAGCAGCGCGTGAATGCGCTCCTCGCACGGGGGGGCCTCAGCCATGTGGCGTTTTTTCACGAGAGCGCCCAGCGTGCGCCGGCGCGCTACGCCGTGAATGCGACGTTCTGCCGTCTCGAGGCGGCGAACGGCGCGGGCGCTCGCTGGATGTTTCAGGACGTGCACGACGGTGGGCCGGCCCACGTCGCCGGCGCCCGCCCAGGCGACGTCTTGCTCCAGGTGAACGGCGAGCCAATCGCCCCGCCCACACTCCCCACGTTTGCGCTCGGCACCGACGCCACCGTGTCAATTGAGCATGGCGATGGCCGTACCGCCACGCTGACGGTGGTGCTACCGAAGGCGCCGACCAATGGGAAGGCGAATGCTAAGCCGCCCATGGCCGAGCCTCACAGTGTGACGGCCCGCATGCTCGACGACGGCGTTGGCTATCTCCGCGTCGCGTTCTTCCCCGGCGTGAACGGCCAACGGTTCGCGCGCGAACTCGATGGCGCGCTTGAGCGGCTTCCCGGTTGCGCGCGCCTCATCGTGGACCTCCGAGGGAACTTGGGCGGATTCGTCGGTTCGCTGCGGTTGATGAGCCACCTCACCGCCGGGCGCGTGCCGATCGGGTACAGCCTGACGCGGAAGGGTGAAGACCACGGTTGGACGCGCGAGCGGCTACCGTGCATCGACCGACTCCCCGCCACGACGCTGGATACCATCGGTATGGCCCTCCGATTCTTGGTGCTCCATCGCGATCGCTCCATTCGCCTCATGACGGAGGGGTTGGGCGCGAAACCGTTTCATGGGCGTGTCGCGCTGTTGATCAACGAGCACACGCTGAGCGCCGGCGAGATGGTGGCGGCCTTCGTGGCGGAGAACCGCCTGGCCACGTTAGTGGGCACGCGGACCGGCGGTCAGGTGCTCGGTGGGGGTAACTTTTCGGTGGGGCAGGCCTTCGTGCTGCGTCTTCCCGCGGCCGCGTGGTACACGTGGCAGGGCTCGGTCGTCGAAGGACGGGGCGTGCCGCCTGATATTGAGGTGCCGCTGTCCTCCAGCCAGCTACGGGTTGGGCGCGACAACCAGCTTGACGCGGCAGTCGCAACCGTTCGCGCGATGTGAGGCGTACATCGCGCGGCTACGAATTCGGCGCCGCCAGGGGGATCCTCTGGCTCCTGACTAAACACTGCGCGACGACTCGGGAGTTGAAGACCGAGAGCCGGGGGCGTAACGTAGGACCGAGGACGCCAGTCGTGCTTCCCGACGTCATCCCGATCGTCGCAATCCTCTTCGGTTGGCCAGCCGTGATCGCCAGCATCAGCCTCGTTCTAACGGGCATTGTCCGTGGACGTTCGCGAGCCACGTTGGTGGGCGGCTTGCTGGGGTGTCCGTTTCTCTTGTACCTGTTCGCGTCCCCCCGTATCGGGTTGCTGGCCGTCATCGTGGGCCTGCTCTACTTGGGCTCATCGCACGCGGTGGCGCAATCACGACGGGTACTCGCCCTGGCCATGGCAGCGCCATTCGTTCTCCTGACCGGCTTCGTCGCCAGGCTCGTCCTGACCCAGTGAACCGGCCAGAAGCGGACCGACGAGGGCGGCAACAGCCGCGGGCTGTGTCCGACGAACGACACCCAAGATAGCCACATCGACGACTAGTTGTCTGAGAGAGGGTTGACCCTACGCGGTAGGTCGAGCCATCGTCGTGCTTCGTCTGGCGTTCAGAACACTTGGAGGTTGTCGGAACAGAGCTAGGCGGGCGGTCGACCGCCGGCAGCTCGCCGAAGCGGTGTCTATTTGTCGACTGCCATCGCCGACGTCGGGCTCAGATCAGGACGCCTGCAAGCGTCAGCGACAACGGGATGAGAATCATGACACTCGACCGACTCGTAGCCGAGGCTGAAGAGCTCAGCCGGGAGCGTCGCATCCAGAGCCGGCGGTTCGCCAACTCACAGCAGAGTTGCGCACCATAAACGCCAAGCTCGATCGTGTCGGCAAGCGAATGCAGGACGCCGTGGGTGTCACTGAGGAAGAACTCGAGGCGATCGAACGCGCCGCCCTTCCACCGTATGATGAACGGTGGTGGCGGCATCAGATCGTCGAGTCGCCTCCATCGGAGTATCTTGACGAGTTCACGCCGCAGGCTGTCCAGGCACTACTGAAGCACGTCGATCCCGAGTGGCTCAGGGACCAGGCCACACGTGCATATCGTCTCGACGATACGTATCTGTCGATGCCACTGCACATCGTTGGTGGAGTGCGGATTCCAAGGGGAGGGGCGCCTGCGCCGCCCCAGCGATTCGCTCACATGCTGCTCGTCGCAATCGATCACCTGGAGAAGCGAGACGACCTCGATTTCTTCTCGGCGGCAGGATTCGTTCCTGAGCTGACCGCACTTGGTTGCCGGTTGGACCTCCTTCCGTTACTCGGTCCTGAAGCAGTCCGGAAGTTCGAACGCTTGCCGCTCACAACCGATGACGAAGTCCCCTCGACGATTTACGAGTTACTCGTCGGAACGGCGTGCGTGCTGAAGGGGCGTGACATCGAGATGCTCCCAACGTCGGGCTCTGGAAAATCTCCGGACTTCCGCTTGCACAACATGCACGCACCGGCAGTACTGGAATGCAAGCGCCGACAGGGGTTGACGCGGTATGAGCTGGAGGAAGCTGCCGCTGCCGAAGAGCTGTACGAGCCCTTGCGAGAGGTCGTCAAAGCGAATGGCCTGCACGGATCGCTTGAAGTTCGCTTTCGAGTTCCTGTCGACAGGGTTGATCACGACGATTTCGTGCGGACGGTGACTGCGGCGCTCGGTCAATCGGACGACGCTAGGGAGATCGTCGCCAGTTGGGGCGAATTTTCATACCGTCGGCTTCCATTCGCCGCGGCCACGTCGGACACTCGCCTCTACTCGCCAGACTACCTCCAACAAGTATTTGGGTGGTCTCCGCTTGACAATGAGTGGGACGGGTTGCTGTGTGAGGTTGAACCGCCTACGAGAATTCGCGTCAGAGGCGTTCGGCAACCGTTCTGCATGAAGTGGCGTTGCGATAGTTCGGAGGCTCTGACGAAGAAAGCCCGCGGCATTACATCCCTTTGGGCGAGGGCAGCCAAGCAGATTCCGGCCGGAGAGGTCGGCTTCATCTACATCGCGTATCCAGAGGGTCAGCGCGGCGAAGTGGCCGACGCTCGTACCCGCCACATCGTAGCGACCAGCTTGGAGCTGTGGCACCGCTGGTCTATTCGCATTCCGGTCACGGTGATTGGGCGCCTGTACGCGCGACCACTGGGTCCTGGTGTGCCGGACTTGATTGAAAGCGCGCTACCCGGCGTCTCGCCAGGTGCGGAGCACTGGCTAGCGCAGCTTCCAGGGCGCGTGTTCTCTTGCAGCCGGTGAGTGGGGGTAACTGCTCCTCCGACGTCGGTACACACGGCTGGCCCTTGGCCCTGAAGGACCCCGAGCACCGGCTTGCGCCGACAATCGTCGCTTCGATGTCGCGGCACTCTCACCGTGCGTGCTTGGGCCCCTGACTCTACCCAGTGCGACTGATCACCAGGACAGCATCTCTAGGATGACGCGGCAGAGTCGGACCAGGGCTCGTACGAAAGGCCCGCGGCGGCGTACACCGCGTCGAACCAAGCCGCTGTGGCATCGATCAGCTCTGAGCACAGCTCACGTGACAGGTAGACCTCGCGGTTTGTGTCGATCGTGATGCCGATGTCCCGCTTTTCAAGCTGCTTGAAGAAGGTCCCCTTCGCTCCGGCGGGAACACAACCGGCGTCGTGAACGACGATGTGACGCAGCTTCTCGATCCAGTGAATCCGCTCCCATTCCGCCCGGCCTGCGGGGAAGACCCCGCAAACCTTGTCGAGATAGTTCTGGATCCGTTCGAGCGCGGCCCCCTTTAGGTCGCTTGGTGTCAGGCGTGACGGCACAACCTCCGCGATCTCGTGGCACATAGTGAGACCGTGCGTCTCGATGGTTGTGAACAGATGGATGAGAACTGAATATCGCAGTTTCTTCGGCAGGTTGTTCGCGTCGTAGTCCCGAGGCGCTTCTTCTGTGAGCCAGTCGATGTGGGCATCGGTGACGCCGGGCCCACCAAGTCGCTGGAGTTCCTGCGCTCGCGTCTCCTGTAGACGGACCAGCGTCTCCTCCATCAGGGAGTGGAAGCGCCGCAGCTTCTCGAGTTCCTCGCTAACCCACCAGACGGGCGTGCAGGCCTTCCTCGGATTCATCTTGTCCTCAGTGTAAAGCGCGACTGCGTATGCTTGAGCGGACTGGCCAGCCGCATCGTTCCTATCGGATAGTCCAGCAAGCACTTGCGGCATGATCCGTTCTCAGATAACGGGTGACGGCGCAGTGAACCCGGTGCGCCCACGGCCGGCGGGGGATCCTCTACCCTTCGCGACTACTCGCTATCTTTCCAACGAAGGCGAGGCCGGATCGCCGCCCGCCAGGTGGCAAAGAGGAGCGAACGTGCGCCCGCAGGTCGTGCGGGCACAGTTTGTCGATGCCGGCACGGCCGCCGCGCCGCGGATCAAATTCAGTTCCTGCTGCCACCACCGCGCCGATGGTCGTGGTTACAGAGGGGGTACGTAGCAGCCGCGACGGCCGTCGTCACCGGTACCAGCTCTAACCACATTCACCTTGAGTGGCCCGCTCTGCGCAGGTAGCATTCCGGACGAGACGGCCCACTTGTCAGCAAAGGACGCAAAATGAAGCGGTCCACAGTCGGTCTAGTGATCGTGCTCGCTGTTTGCTTGGGCACACGAGTGGTCGGCTTGAAGCCCAGCGGGCACCGAAGCGTGACCGAGGCCGTAGCCCGTTCGAGCGACGCCAAGTTTAGCCGGCGAGCATTGCAGATCATCGCGGCCGGTGCGAAGGCCGCCGACAAGACCGACTGGGAGAATCCCGCCGCGCATGCACAGACTCGAAACGAAGAAAGGACAGGCCTGCCGAACCAGTCTTCCGAGGAGGCCATGGACGACTTTCGAGGTCAGATGCAACGGCAAATCGCGTTCGTCGACTCTGCGATGCGCGGTGGAAACTATGACGAGGCGCTCTTCAGGCTTGGCTACATCTTCCACGGTGTACAGGACTTGGCGTCTCACCGCGGAATCACCAACGCCTATCACCGACAGTTGACGCGACAGGGACAGGACCCTGATCAGAGTCAGGCCGCGCTTGCCCAAGCACAACGCTGGACGAAGCAGATGATGCAGGCTCTCCGCGGCAGGTACGGCGACCTCCTCGATGAAGTCGCCGCGTATGACGGAGACGGACCAAGCGCAGAAGAACAAGAAATCGCGGCGTTCAGCGATGCGGACGCCGTTCGAACCGCTCAAGGCCTCGCGACGTATCGCTTCGCGCCGAAGTCAAAGGAGAGGAATGAATTCGCAAGGAACTGGGGCACGCTCGCTGCGTTGGCGCCGCTTGTCGATGAACTGGCAGCTTTCATCGGTCGGCCGCAAGGAATCATGTCAAAACGCCGATTGGAGATTCAGATGAAGGAGGCGTGTTCGGCTTGCCTCTCCGGATGCTCCCAAATAAAGAACGACGACCTCTACTCAAGTCAGCGACGAAAGTGCAACAACAGCTGCCCTTGCAGCGAATGGATCCTGTATGGCACAGGGTCGAAGGAGTATCCGAAGAAGTAGAGCACGATCGTCGCGCCACGAGGAGTCGGAGCGGTGCCTAGAGACCTATCTTGACCGAATCGGCATCGGGCCTACGGCGACCCTCAAGCGGGAGGCCTCGAACGTCCGCAACCGATACTCCCGATAGACGGCGATCTGGCGAGTTGGGCCCCAGACCGCCCGCGTCGCCCCGAGAGCGACCGCCGATCGGCGCGGGACGACGGCATCAGCCGATGACGGTCGCGCGAGGGATTGGTCGAGCCGTCGCGTGCCCCACGTGGCAGGGGTTGGTTCCCGAAGGACGGGGCGTGCCGCCAAACATTTGGGTGCCACTATCACTGGAGGGCCTCCGGGCAGGCCGCGACAGCCAGCTGCCCGCGGCCGTGATGGCCGTCCGCGCGCGCTGTGACCTCCTCGACGCGGATCGGAAAGCGCTGCCAGTCCTCGCCAGCGAGGCGCACTGCGAGTTCATACGAGCCCGCGGCGACGGCCCGGAGATCGATCTCACACCCCAGGCTGGTTGCGAACGCGCGGAGCGTCGCCTCGCCGCTGGTCGTTGCCAGTCTCCGTCCGTCGGCCGATCGCACTTCCACGTCGTAGCGCCCGGGCTCGGATCCCGTCGGCAGTTGCAGCGTCACGCGAGCACGCCGTCGCGGAAAGACCACCGGTGTTTCCACCGCGGCCGCCGGGGCCGACCGCGACACGGCGAAGGGTCGGAGGTCGGCCGTCAGGTCGACGGCGCCGCCGGACGACCGCGTGGCGAACCACATACCGGCGGCCACGATCAGCGTGAGGACCGCCGCCGCGGCCCAACGTGGTGGGCGGGCGGCGACGTGGGCCGCGGCCGTTGGCTGGTGACTCAGCGCGCGGAGATCGCCGCGACAAGGCCCGCAGGTGAGGAGATGGTCCCACCACGGATCTGACGCGTCACGGACGCGGGTGGCGAGTTCGACGAGGACTGGACGCGGGGGGCAGCCGACGCGTTTCGGGTTGGGGTCGAGGTGCGAGAACATCCACTCGAGGAGCGCATCATCCGACAGGTCGAGCAGCTCGAGGAGGCGGTACCGTTCTGGTGAACCCTCTCGGGCCCGCGCCGCCTGCTCGGAGATAAGTTGTCGGAGGTCTGAAACCGCGAGATCGTCTGGCGGTTGCTGTGTCACTCACGCACCTGTGTTGGCGGGCCTCCGCGGGCGACGAACAAATCGCCGCAGTCTGCGTTTGACCTGTCGCCAGCAACTCTCGATGTTGACCGTGGACGTGCCTTCACGGACGGCAATTTCTTCCGTCGACAACCCCATGTACTTCCACGCGTACACCCGCCGCTGGGCATCGGGCAACCTGGCGGCGAGCTGCTTCGCGAGGATTGTATCCTCGATCTCCTCGGCGGTCCCGAAGCCATTCGTCGCGATCGCGAGGCCATCGAGGTTGGCGCACTCCTCGAGGGAAATCGTCCGGTCGAGTCCGGCTCGGAGTGCCGCCATGCGTCGCGCGACGACCCACGCATAGGGATGTAACGCTTCAAGCGGGCCGTGCCGCTCCTCGCGCGCGGCGAGACGGTTCCCCGTTTCCTCGAGGACTTCCGCCAGGACGCACGCGTCCGCCAGTGCAGGAAATTGCCGTTCAAGGCGAGGGGCCAGTGTGATGAGCGCGTCGTGCAGACGGTCATCGAATGGATGCCCGAACTCGTTCACGAGTGAGACGTGTTGCGGTCGCATGTACCAACCTCCCCGTGATCGGTAGCTACCAGCGACGAACGGTCGATGCAATGCGTGTGTGCGGCCGGCTCGCCAAGTGGGGGAGGTGTGGGCGAGCGGTCGGCGCATTGTCGCACACGAGTGCGACCTTCCACTACTCAACCGTAGCGCATTCCGCGTCAGGTCGTGTCACTCGGCGGCGAAAAGTCTGTGCAACTTTTTTCGCACAGGCCTGTCCGATTTTCCCGAAAAACCCACTTCTACTCAGTAGAGGGCGCGTGTCTCTGGG
>JBEBGG010000278.1:0-2940 GCA_040081555.1 Vicinamibacterales bacterium | reverse complement strand
TCACGGATGTCGGCGAACTCGCGCGTCAGTCGTTTTAGCAGCACCCGATCCGGCAGCGATGTCTCCGCGGGTGCCTTCACCCGCTCTCGCACTAGCTGCGCTGCAAGCGCCACCACGGCGAGCAGGCCGCCAACCAGCATGAGCGCGCCCCCGGCCGTTGTCAGAGTCTGTGCATGAAACGAAGCAGAATCGAGATCGCGAAACGTGGCCGGTGGGACATCGCGGATGTCGGTCGCCCCTGGGGGAACCAGAGACAGAACGCGAACGGAAAGGGGCGGCAGCTCGTAGGTCCGCTCCAGACCATCGAGCATCGTGCCGTTCGCCACGCGGCTTCGCGTGCGGTAGCTAAGCGTGGTTCCTGGAATCGATACATCAGAGCCAAAGAGCGCGTCGCTCACCAGGCGTAGCCGATAGTGAAACTGGAAAAAGCGGCGATCATTTGTGTGCAGGTCGGCCGCCCGAGAACCGTCGAGTATCTCGAATGGGGCCAGCGAGATCGCCTCCGGCGCGAGCTTGCCTTCATCGGCGACAACGCTCAAGGTGGGGCTGTCGACAAGGCTGCACGTCAGTACGACGGAAAGCGCCTCGCCCACGTGCACCATCGGCACGGAGGTGCGCCACCAACACTGAAGCGGGTCGGAGTCGGGCTGGACGGCCTGGCTCCCGGCCGACTGCGCTGTGGCAGTACCGGCGATAAGACACGTGCCAATCACCGCAGACCGCAGGGCCGGCAGCCACAGGCGGCGGGGAGCAGGCCTCCTCAGACCGCGGGCACTCCGCTCCATAAAGCTAGCGGGTGCCGACAGAAAAGGGCGAGGGCCACAGGCATCGGCAGCCAGAGCCGCCTCGTGTGACAACGGGTGCGCGCACATCGCGCGCAGTATAGCCCAGCCACGATCGCGTCACGCAATCGCACTGACGATCTCGGGAGCGATCGCATCGCCGCATCCTTGACACTGAGCGCTCCCACTTGTACACTCCGGGCCCGGAACAGTCGTGCGACATCTCGCGAAGGTGGCGTTTCGAACTGCTCGGAATGGGGTGGTTTATGCGAAAGATTTGGTTGGGCCTGATAGCTGGTCTCGTCCTTGCCTTGGGTGCTCCCTCGGTTTTGGCACATCATGCGTTCTCCGCAGAGTTTGATGCGAACAAACCCATCAAGATCAAGGGGACGGTGACGAAGGTCGAGTGGATCAACCCACATACGTGGTTCCACGTAGACGTGAAGCAGCCAGATGGCAAGGTCGTAACTTGGATGATTGAGGGCGGCACGCCCAACACATTGTTCCGCCGCGGCTTCTCCAAGACCTCGGTGATGCCGGGGATCGAGATCGTCGTCGATGGATACCAGGCGAAGGACGGCTCAAATAAGGCCAACGGCCGCAATTTGACCTTGGCCGATGGTAAGCAACTCTTCATGGGCTCCTCCGGCACCGGTGCTCCCGATGACGGGCGTGACCCAGGCGCTAAGTAGGATCTGTTGGACGGCCGGCCATGTCGGCGTTCCATTCTCTGAAGTGCCGGCATCCCGGTACTTCGGCCTACGCATGTCCCGATCGCTGTCACATGTTCATCCCAGCCGACTCGCGGTGGTTCGCCGCGAGTCGGTTGCTATAGGCGCCTGAGGCGATTGTTGTACGCGTCGGCGAATTCATCGACGTTCTATGCGGCCGGATTTGCCCGCGCGGTCGCGGCGTGCTGCCCGTTTCCCGCAGCGAGGAGATCTCAAGAATGAGAAACAGGTTGGGTTCGGCGTTCGGTGTGGGAAGTGTTTTGGCGCTCGTCTGCGGTCTCGCAGTCATGTCGCTTTTCGAGCAGCCGGTGGCAGGGCAGACGCGGCCTCCGGCGTACCGCGCGCCGCGCGCGCCCGGTGGCAAGCCGAACTTGAACGGCATCTGGCAGGCGCTCTCGAGCGCGCACTGGGATTTGCTAGATCACTCGGCGAAGATGGGCCCGGTGGTCCAGATGGGCGCGCTTGGTGCGATTCCCGGCGGCATCGGAGTGGTCGTGGGTGGGGAGATCCCGTACCAGCCGTGGGCGGCGAAAAAGCAGCAGGAGAACGCCGCGAATTGGCTAAAGCTGGATCCCGCCGTGAAGTGCTATCTGCCAGGTGTGCCGAGGGCCACCTACTTGCCATTTCCCTTCCAGATCGTTCAGACACCGACCCACGTGCTGTTCGCGTACGAGTTCGCCAGCGCCAGCCGGACGGTGTACATCGACGGAAAGGACGACAGTCCCGCCGAAACCTGGATGGGATGGTCGAACGGTCACTGGGAGGGAGAGACGCTCGTCGTGAATGTCACATCGTTTAACGACCAGACCTGGTTCGACAGCGCCGGCAACTTCCACAGCGACCAACTGAAGGTGGAGGAGCGGTACACCGCGACCGGTCCCGATCACCTACTGTATGAAGCCACGATTGAGGATCCGAAGGTGTTCACGCGTCCCTGGAAGATCAGGATGCCTCTCTACCGCCGAATCGAGCCGAACGCGCAACTGCTTGAGTTTAAGTGCGTCGAGTTCGTCGAAGAGATGATGTACGGGCACCTCAGGAAGGGCGCAAAGTAATGATCCTCCGACCGCCGACGTCCTCGGCGGTCGAGCGATTGTCACGTTGTGTCACGAATGGTTAGATCGCCTTTGACACGAGCTACTATCTGTCCTACAATTTTGGTGTCTCAGTAAATCCTTATTTCACAACGTTTTGTAGGTGTCGAGGGTGATGAGCATGAGGTGGGTTTCGAGGGGCGCGACGATCGGGGTGGCGGTGCTGCTCACGGGGGCTGGGTATCGGCACCTTCAAGCGGCAAGGGGCCCCGAAACTGCGGTTCATGTGGGCGCGCGGCCGGTTGTGGCAACCGGTGCGGTCATCGCGGGGGCTCAGGCCTCCGCAGCCCAGGCGCCTGCCGCGCCTGCTGCTCCCGCCCCAGGGTCGCCGCA
>JBEBGG010000113.1:0-11079 GCA_040081555.1 Vicinamibacterales bacterium | reverse complement strand
AGTTTGGGGCGCACAGGCCGCACTGGACGATTTCCGCAACTGGGTGGTGGTTGCGAGCCGGTGCCGGCTGTTGAGCCGGATGATATGATCATGTCGTAAGGTGATTTGATCATGTCATCCATCCCCGAACTGCGTCGCGATCGCGGCTGGTCTCAGGCCGCCTTGGCCGAGAAGAGCGGCGTGTCCAGGGCCGAGATCAGCGCAATCGAGACCGGACGCCTGATCCCGTCGGTGTCCGTCGCGCTTCGAATTGCATCCACTCTCGGCGAGCGCGTGGAAGCGGTGTTTGGGCCACGCGAGGCGCGGCCCTTTACGTGGGCGTGGCAACCTGCAGCGGCGGATGACGGGCGCGTGTGGCGAGCTTCGGTGAATGGACGCACGCTGCTGTTCCCCGTTGAGGCGACCGCTGGAGGCGTGCTGCCACACGATGCCTGGTTCGGCGGAGGGCAACTTCAGCCGCGAACTGGGGGCGTCGCGCCTGAGCGCACGTTGGTCATTGCAGGTTGCGATCCCTTGGTGTCGTTGCTGGCGCGCGAGCTCGCTCGCCACGACGTTCGTGTGCTGCCGCTGCTTCGGGCGAGCACGTCGGCGCTCGATCTGCTGCGCCAAGGGCTCGTCCATGTCGCTGGCGTTCATTTCACCGACGCCACTGGGACCACCACCAACGACGTGGCGGTGCGTACCGTGGCCGGCGCCGGTCATCGGTTAATTCACCAGATGCGCTGGGATACGGGCATCGCCGTGGTCGGCCAGCGCCGCGAGCGCACCCCGACGGCCCTGCTCCGCGCGAACCTGCGCTGGGTAAATCGCGAAGAGGGATCGGCGGCGCGCCAAGCGTTCGACACACTCCTCGCCACACGTCGTCGCCCGGCGGGCTACGAGCACGTGGTTCGCGACCATCGGTCAGTCGCGGCCACTGTATCGAGCGGATGGGCCGAGGCGGGTGTGTGTGTCCGTCCCGCAGCGGCGGAAGCGCGCCTGACGTTCATTCCGTTGCAGCGCGAGGCCTACGAACTCTGCGTCGCGGAGTCACAGATCGAGGATCCGAGGATTGCGGCGCTCATCGCAACGCTGCAATCGAAGAGTTATCGCCAGCTCGTCGCCGACGTACCTGGATGTGAATCAGCCCACACCGGCGACATCCGTTCGGTGGCGTGATCACAACAGACCGTTGAGGCCGGCAACGGATCCGCCGGCCGTTTTCATTTTCTTCTGGGGGGATTGAGCAACCATGTCGCGTCTCCGAACCGTTCGCTTCCTGGCATCTTGGTGCTGCGCGGTCACACTTTTCGCAGCGGGCCCCGCGCCCGCGTCAGCGCAGGATCCGAAAGCCGGGACGACGCAGGCACCGGTACCCTCGCCAACTCCACAAACCCCTCCGGTTCCTGCGGACGACGGCACGTTTCGACTCGGGGAGATCGTGTACGTCCTGGGCAAAGAGCCCGGCAGCCCGGGTATCGGCGGCACGGTTGTCACTCATGAGCAGTTGCGGACGTTCGAGAAGAACAGCCTCGACCAAGCTGTCAACATCGCGCCTGGCGTGGTCAGCACGTTCGATGCGAACGGGCGCCGGAATGAGTCGGACATCTTCGTGCGTGGGTTCGGCCGGTGGCAGGTACCCCTGATGGTCGATGGCGTCCGCATCTATCTACCAGCCGACAATCGCCTCGACTTCGGCCGCTTTCTCACCGCCGACATCGCCGCGATTCAGATCCAGAAGGGTTACGCATCGGTACTAGATGGTCCCGGCGCCATGGGCGGTGCGATCAACCTCGTCACGATGAAGCCCACGAAACGGTTCGAGGCCGAGGGTGGGCTGTCGGCCGGCGGCCGGGACATCGAAGGATGGAACGCGTATGCGGTCGTCGGCTCGCGCCAGCCGCGGTACTACGTGCAGAGCAGCGCGGCGCTGTCCGAGCGCCACTCATGGTCGCTGTCCAGCGATTATCAGCCGACGGCCAACTCGCTGCAGCCCACCGGAAAGCGCGTGGGCTCCGATACGCAGGACTGGCGCGTCAACGCCAAGATCGGCTACACACCGAACGCAACAAACGAGTACGCGTTGAACTACACGAAGCAGTCGGGCGAGAAGGGTGCTCCGTTGAATGTGTACAACAATCCACCCGTGCCGCCAAACAGCTATTGGCGCTGGCCGTGGTGGGACGTGCAGAACATCTCGTTGCTGACGACGACGCAACTGGGCGCCGCGTCGTACGTGAAGGCAAAGGCGTACTACAACGTGTACAAGAACGCGCTCGATGCGTTTGATGACGGGACCTACGCATCACAATCGGCCAACGGTCGCTTCCACAGTCCGTACGACGACCACGCGTACGGCACCTCGTTCGAGTTCGGAACACCTCCCGTAGCGGCGAATACGATCAAAGCCGCCTTCCACTATCGAACGGACGTCCACACAGAACAGCAGACGAATCGGCCGACGCATCCCACGTTGAGCTCCGCAGAACCCATCCAAGAGCAAGCGCAAAACACCTGGTCGGTCGCCTTGGAAGACACTGTTCGGCTCACACCAGCCGTGGACCTCGTCGCGGGTATCAGCTACGACACGTACGACATCACCAAGGCCCAGGAATTCAACGCGACCCGTGGTCTCTTTGAGTATCCCAAGGGCGGGTCGACTGCGTTCAACTGGCAGGCCGCGATGATCTGGCGACACGCTCGAAGCGGCGAGTGGCACGCCAGTGTCTCCGACCGAGCACGCTTTCCCGTCATCTTCGAGCTGTACAGCACGCGGTTCGGGACGGCGACGCCGAACCCGGACCTCGGCCCAGAACGCTCCACCAACATCGAGATGGGCTGGACGCGGGAGATTCGTGGAAATACTCGCTTCGCCGCGACTGTGTTCTACAGCGATGTTCGAGATCTGATTCAGACGGTCGTGTTGCCAGACACCACGACACAGACACAGAACGTGGGGAATGGAGACTTTTCCGGCGTCGAGCTCTCGGCCGAGACGCCGCTGTCTGAATCCGTTCAAGTCGGCGGGAACTACACCTACATCCACCGCGTCATCACGGACGCCCTCCAGCCCAACCTGCGACCGACAGGCGTCCCGACGAACAAAGCGTTTCTCTATGCGAGGTGGCAACCGATCACACCACTTCGCGTGACGCCCAACCTGGAGTTTGCGGACGACCGTTGGAGCGATAAGACCACGACCCCCGTGACAGCGTTCCCCTACGTTCAGACTGGCGCCTACACGTTGCTAAATCTGGATGCCACCTACGCCGTCGCCAGGAATCTCGAGCTGAGCCTCGGCTTCAAGAACCTGCTGGACGACAACTACGAACTCGCCTGGGGCTTTCCGCAGCCTGGGCGCACGTTCTACATGAAGACGCGGATGCTGTTCTGAGGACGTCCATGCCTCGCACACGATTGCTGCTCACCGTCTGTATCGCCGCCACGATTGTCTGGACGACCACGATCGCTGCCGCTCAGACGACGAGCCAGGCGCTGACCGTGGCCGGCGATGTCGGGACGCCACTCTCTGTCACCCCGGAGCAGCTGAAGGCCTTCCCGCGGACGAAGGTCGAGGTCAAAGAAGACGGCCGCACGCTCGTCTACGAAGGCGTGCTCGTCGGTGAGATTCTCAAGCGAGCCGGCGTTCCGCTCGGCACCGAGCTCCGCGGCAACGCAATCGCCAGCTACGTCGTGGCCAGCGCGACCGACGGCTACCAGGTGGTGTTCTCGTTGGCCGAACTCGATCCGGGCTTTACGAGCAACGACATCATCGTGGCCGACACCATCGACGGCAAGCCGCTGTTCGCCTACCAAGGTCCGCTCCGTATCGTCGCCCCGAAGGACGCCCGGGCGGCACGGTCGATTCGCATGTTGCAGCGCCTCGAAGTGGTACGACTCAAGAAGTGATTCGCCCATGGGACGAACCGCTCTCCTCGCGTGTAGCGTTGCCGTCTGGGCGGTCGCCCTCACGAGCACGCGTGTGCCCGCTCAAGAGGCGTTCGCCTGGACGCTGCCTGTCGGGTTCCCACCGCCGAGTGTGCCTGCGGACAATCCGATGTCCGCTGCCAAGGTGGATCTCGGCCGGCATCTGTTCTATGACGCTCGCCTCTCGGCGAACGGAACGCAGTCGTGCGCCAGCTGTCACGAACAAGCGAGAGCGTTCACGGACGGGCGCGCCCGCAGCGTCGGGTCGACAGGCCAGACGCATCCACGCGGCAGCATGAGTCTCGTCAACGTGGCGTACGCGCAGGTGCTCACCTGGGCGAATCCGACGTTGACGCGCCTCGAAGATCAAGCGCTGGTACCGATGTACGGCGAGCACCCGATCGAGCTTGGTCTCGACCGCGGGGACGGATGGGTGCAGGCCATCAGGCGCGATCCGGTATACGAGCGGCTGTTTGCCTCGACATTCCGCGACCAGCCGGATCTCGTCACACGCCAAAACATCGTCAAGGCGATCGCGAGTTTCCAGCGGGCCATCGTGTCGGCCCGGTCCCCGTACGACCGCTACCACTTCGAACGCGATGACGCCGCGATCTCGGACGCTGCCAAACGAGGCGAAATCCTGTTTCACAGCCGCCCGTTGTCCTGCTTCACGTGTCATGGCGGCGTGCACTTCTCGAACACGATGGGAAGCAGGGAGCGATCGATGGCTGTCGAGTTTCACAACACGGGTCTGTACAACCTGCCGGGGCTGCTCTCGTATCCAGCTGACAATGCCGGGATCTACGAAGTGACGCACGACACGAAAGATGTGGGCAAGTTCAAAGCGCCGACGTTGCGCAACATCGCCGTCACCGGGCCGTACATGCACGATGGAAGCGTCGCCACGCTCGAGGACGCTGTGGCCCATTACGCCGCGGGCGGACGAACGGTCCCCGAAGGCCCCTATAAGGGCGTCGGGCACGACAATTCCAACAAGGCCGCCGCCATTCGTGGCTTCCCGCTGACGGCGGACCAACGGGCGGATCTCATCGCCTTTCTGACGTCTCTGACCGACGAGGCGCTTCTCCGAGATCCACGATTCGCCAACCCGTGGCCAGCTGTGCGCTCCGGGCGTTAAGGGGTGAAGCATGTGGGTCGAGTCCGTTGTCCATGTTGGCGCTCAGCCGGTTGGTCTGAGCGTTGAGCGTCTCGATGCTCAAGAGCGCGAGCGAACAGCGGCCGTTCTTGCCTGGCTGACACTCGACGCAATCCGAGGCGGTGGCGGCAACGGCAACACCGCATGGCACGAGTTTGTCAGCGACATCCTGCGCGAGCACGTGACCTTCGCCGTGGCTGATGAGTGCCTCGAGGATCTGGGATCTACATGGTGGAACGAGGTGGTCAGTCGTGCTCTGCTGCAATTCGTCCATCAGAACGAGCTCGCGCCGTCCGTCAATCGCCACCTTCAGATCATGAAGGACCTCGGTGGTTCGGACCGACCGGAGTCATAGACAACCATGGCGCGAATCGATTGGGCCCTCCTCTGTGATCTCGCGTTTTTCGACCGGCAGGATCGACTCTGCGTTGTGGGAATCGTTCGGAGGCTGCCGGCCCCACGTCTGCCCCTGGCGATTAGTCAGATGATGCTCGTCGCACGGCTGACCGACATTCGCCCTGTCGAGGAGGTTGGTGTGTCGGTGGCTGTCGTCACACCGAGTGGCGCTCTCACGACTGCGAACAGCACGGACTGCATCGTGGTGGAGATGGCCCAGGAGTACGTACTCATCACGCTTCGGGGAATCCCTCTCAAGGAGGAAGGTGTCTATCGATTCCGCATTGCATTAGGCGTACAGACGCCGGTGTTCGTGGACGTACCCGTGCTGACGGCCCACGCGCCACTAACGGCAGAACTGCACTGATGGAACGAACGAAGTTCTCCACGACGTCCCACTCCGTCTAGACTGTCAAAGGGGAGGATCGATATGACGCTGAGCGCCCGCAATCATCTGAAGGGGACAATTGAAGAGATCGAGTTCGGGGATATTCTCGCGCATGTCACCGTTCGAGTGGCCGACGGCGTGATCGAGTCGGTCATCACCAAGCGCAGCGCTGAAGAGATGGGCTTAAAGAAAGGCGACTCGGTCACGGCTGTTGTGAAGGCCACCGAAGTGATGATCGCCAAGCCCTGATGACGTCAGGGGACGCCGGCCACCAATGCCGGTAGTGACCTACATGGCAAGTATCCCAAGCCTTTGCGGTCAGTAGGCCCGCGCTGGACGATGTCGCAACTGGCGGAGTCCTCGCGAGCAATCCGTCGGTCCACAACAGTTCTTCAGAGCCTCGGCCGGCCGCTGATCGCTCAATTGTCAGGGGTGAGGTCGGGCATCTCTCAGCGCGCAAGAAGAGGGCCGAGGCAAGCCGACCCCAAGACAACGATGAGCGGTGGCACCCGGCCCGATGCCAGCGCCAGGAATCCGACGACCACCAAGCCGGCCATTGCGACCGTTGGCGCAGCATCCGCAGCAAGCGTGACGCTTGTCGTCGCCATGAGCACACATGACGCGATCACGATGGCCGCGGATGCTCCACGCACCTGAGAGTCGCGATGGCGCCGAACGGCGCGCGCGATCGGGATGACCAGGATCGCCGGTGTTGCGAGGGCGAGCGCCGAGGCGAGCGCACCCGGCACTCCGGCGACGAAATAGCCGACCACTACCACGTAAAGCCCGAGCGGACCCGGAGACGCCTGGCTGATGGCAATCGCGCTGTTGAGCTCCTCATCGCTCAACACTGCGCGCTGAACGACGAGGTCTTCGCGAATGAGCGGGACGGACGCGAACCCACTGAACGAGAGCGCCGTCGCTCGGAGCATCAGGAAGTACAAGACGACCGCGTTCACTGTTCCACCTGGAGGAAGGCTGCGCCAATGCCGCCAGCGACGATCAGGACCACGAAGGAAGGGATAGGAAGCACAAGCGTCATGGCGAGTGTGCCGAGCGCCAGAGCGATCCCGCGACCGCGATGCTGCTGAATCTGTGGACGCAGGAGTCTGACGACCGCCCAGGTGAAGACGGCCAACGCTCCGGCACGGGCACCCTGCATCGCTTCACGGGCGAGCGGATGATCGGCGTACTCGAGGTAGGCCGCTCCCAAAGTCACAGCGACGATTGCGGGAACCAGAGCACCCACGGCGAGCGCGAGGAGAGCGCCAGGCCAGCCGGCGAAGCGCTCTCCCAGCAAGGTGTACATGGCCAAGAGATTCGTTCCAGGCGTGACGCGCGCCACAGCGTACGCCTCGTCGAACGCGGTGCCCGGCAGTCGCCCGGTGTCCACGAGGTCTCGGCGTAACGCCGCTGCGGCTGCCGCCGCGCCAACATGCAGGCTCGAGGCGCGAATGAACTCCGTGAGTGGGAAACGGCTGCCCGTGGGTGCGTGCGTATGTACACTCATCGAATGAATCCGCCTGATCGTTCGCCGGTCGCACGACGGCGTCAACCGGTTCGGCCGTGCATAGGGACGCTCACGCTGCGCCGTAAGCTCTGGATCGAGCGCGATGGTCATTTCGCAATCGGCGAAGGGGGCGCTCAACTACTGAGGCAGGTTGAGCTCCAAGGGTCGCTTGCACAAGCCGCTCGGACCGTCGGTTGGTCCTATCGACATGCGTGGGGGTACGTCCGCCGTGCGGAATCGGTCCTCGCCGTCCCTCTCATGTCAACCAGACCCGGAAAGGGCTCAGGGCGAGGAGCGGTCATTAGCGAAGCAGCGCGCAACATCATCGCGACGCTGCTCGACAAGAGAACATCTCGGCGCCGTTCGCCGAGAAAATGACCTCCGATGCTGAGGGCGTCACCGCTACATCAGACCCTTCGAAGGAGCCGACCGTAGCTGCTTCTGAGGGTGTCCAGAGCGAAACCCTGGCGAAACTGCCGAAAGAAGGCCGATTTACGCAGCTTCGCGGATGAGCCAGTTGCGGAAATCGTCCAGTGCGGCGAGCCAACTTCTTCGACACCCGGCACTACCAACTCGCAGTCGATTCGGATCTCCCGAAGTCTGGACAATCAGGCCCGGCTGACGGTAACAGGTCATTCCGAGGCTTGCCACTGGAATGCTCCTACAGGATCTCGTCCCAGGCGGCGCGCGCTGCCTCGGGAAGCGTCTTGAGCAGCTTCTTCAGGTCGCCGTCGAGCGGCTTGACGTAGAACTGATACGCGTAGCGCTCATCGAGCGTGGCATCGGCGGGCAGGCTGGCGCCGTGCGCGGCCCGCGAGTTGACGAACACCAGCATTGAATTGCGCCGATAAGGCACGGTGCTCGCGAGGGTGCACACGGCCCCGGCCTGCTCGGGGAAGAACGTCGTCATGCCGTGATGGACGACGGGCCGATCGATGGTGAACAACTGGGTGCCGTAGGCGTCGGCATCGCCCGGCCTCGGGAAGTAGAAGAGCCCGGTGATGACGACACGCTTCGGGTCCAGATGTGGCTTGAGCGTGTAGCCTGGCCGTCGCAGCTGAATACGTCCCGCCACCGTACGGTGGGGGATCGCCGCCGCGGCGCGGCCGAACGCCTCCCCACCGGTATCGGCATAGTGGGTCTCGACCGCGGACTGGAAGCGTGCGAAGACGAGCGGCGCCACGATGCGTCTGACGATGTCTTCGTCGAAGAGGCGCCACATGTCCTGGGTCAGCGGGGGGGCCGTACCGAGTGCGGACATCTCGAAGTCGCGCTTGACCGGGTCGCGGTCGGGGAAGAGATCCGCCGGTGGAATCGCCGCCGTCAGGAGCTCGTAGACCTCAGCCGGCAGCACGTCCTCGACCACCATGTGGGTGGTCGGCGTGCCGACCACGGGGGTCGCGGCGATGGCCCTTGCGATGTGCGCCTCGACCTCGGACAGTGAAATCTGTCGCACGCGCTCGCGCTGCGGTTCACTGTGCGCCAGCCATTGGTCGAGCGTCATCCGCCGTTTGAATGCCCGGAGCTCGGCCAGCTCGGCCTCCATCGCCGACAACTTCCGATGAACGTCACTCAGAGACGAATCGATGTCACGGCTCCACCGACGCTCGAAGTCGGGCAGGAGGGCGCGCCGGAGGCGAAGATAGACGAAGCGTCCGAGGCCAAGCACGGGAGTCTGGGTCAGCCGACGGGACGTGTGGCTCACGTCGGCGAGACAGCAGCGATGATACCGCCCCGAGGCAGCGTCCGGTGCGCCTTGCCTGGAGCGGAGGCCCTACGCCGCCTCCATCTCCTCGATCGACAGGGCCCACGCCATGCCGCAAGCACGCGGTGAGCTTCCTGACCGCGGGAGCGCCGGCCGGCCCGCGCTCCTGATCAGGGCAGAGGTGCCGTCGTCGTCTGGCACACGTCGCCCGCCAGCACACGGGTGCGGTAGGAGACCGTGGCGTTGGTCGGGTTCAGGAACTCGACCGTCACCGGCGCCGATTCTCGCGACGTCAGCCGCTGGTCGGTGCCCACGTCCACCAGCACGTAGGGCGCGCCGGTCGACTTCGCGCACCGCGTGATCCCCGCCGGCAGCGCCAGCGAGACGCCTGGCGTCAGCCCCTCGAACACCAGTGACACCGGTCCGTCGATGTCCGCGCGGGCGGTGTTGCGCAGCGTCAGCGTCTGCGAGTCGCGTCCGGTGCCGGCGTCGTGCAGCAGGGCGCCGCGCGTCACCTGCACGAGGCCGCTGACGTCGGTGATGTGGCCCGGCGGGACGGTGGTGACGCCGATCGCACCGGGGTCGACGATGATGCCGTTCGCCCGGCCATCCGCGTCGCCGGTTCCGCCGTCGGTGAGCGTCAGCAGCAGGCCGCGCAGGAACGGTGTGCCGCCGGTGTACCGACGCCAGGTGCCGTTCACGACCTTCCAGTAGCCGGACGTGGCCCCCGGCGTCTCGATCGAGACCGTGATGGTGCCGCCGACCGGCACGTCGTACACCTCGAACGCCATCGCGCCATGAGGGAATGTCACGCCTGCCGGCGGTGGCGGTACCTCGCTCGACGGCAGCCCCTCGACCGAGCGGAACAGTCCGGTGCCGGTGGTGAGCGTCACGTTGCCGACACCTGTGCTGATGGTTCCGATCGATGTGGGCGTGACCGGCATCGAGCCGGTGGTCACGTCGCAGAGCACCTGGCCGCCGGGCACGAGGTCGACACAGTCGATGCTGCCGGCGTCCAGCGTCGCCTCGTAGAGGCCGCTCGCCGGGATGGCGAGCGCGCGGAGATTGACCGTGACGCTCGTCGAGGCGCCGGCGGCGAGCGGTGGGCCGATCGTCATGTCGATCGTGACGCCGGGCGTGCCGAGATCACCGCGCGAGAGACTCGGCGTGAAGCTCGCGCCGGAGAGCGGCGGCATCTGAGCCAGGTCCGTCACCCCGAGCGTCGTCGGAAACGCCAACCGCAGGCGAAGGTTGCGCGCCTCGATCGCGCTGGTGTTCGTGACGGTCGCGCGGGCGACCAGCGACTCACCCAGCTGGGTCGGTCCCGTCGCGGTGGCCCGGCGCTCGAGCGCCAGGCGCAGCGTCAACGTCGCACGCTCGACGACCGGCCCCGCGGCGACGCTGTCGCACTGGGCGCCGGGGACGGACGAGAGGTCCACACAGTCCTGACTGCCGGCGCGGAAGACGATCGGCGCCACCGGCGTGGACGGCATGGCGAGCACCCGCACCTCGACCGGGCTTTCGGCCGTCGCCCCGGCAGGCAGGTTCGACAGCGTGCAGGCGATGCGCAGACCGAAGCCTTCAGGGCCGGCCTCCGAGGTCTCGGCCCAGTAGCGAACACCCGCGCCGACGCTGATCTTCTGGCTACCGACGGTCACCAGCTGCGACACGATCGCATTGACCGGGATCGACCAGTCATTGCTGTTCCAGTCGTAGGTACCTTCCGAGTTGAGCGTGAACGTCATCGCCGACTTGGTCGTGTAGGCGACGAATGGCTGCACGAAGGTGGCGTTGACCTCAGAGCGTTGCTCGTCGCCGGCGAACGACCAGAGGTGGTTGCCGAGGCCGCCGTAGGTGTACGGACCGTCCTGCCACAGCACGACCGCGGTGGGACCAGCGCCCCATTTCTCGCTGCCGAGCGTCGTCTCGGTCGCCGTCGGCAGCAGGAGCACCGGGCCCACGCCCCAGGTTGCCCCGCCAGCGGTCTTCTCCTTCGGCGAGAAGAACACGCTCTGCAC